>JBLIND010000460.1:0-4745 GCA_047639095.1 Candidatus Omnitrophota bacterium
CGCCCGGGGACTGGGTCTATGAATCGATCGATCACGATCCGTTCCCCGACTACGAGACCGAAACCGTGCTCTTCTGCGCAAAAGCCTGAGCGACTGCGATAGGAGAGCTTTGTCTTCTTTCACCTGAAAAAGGCCACTCACCCGCGTTCACCGGGGTCCAGGGCGCGCCCCGGACCCCGGTGAACGCGGGTGAGTGGTTTCGCCTTGATTCCAGCCACTCGTTTCGCCATAAATGGTTCATGTTTACCCCCGTCTCAACCCCTAAACAGCCTCACGCGCTCAAAGCGCGAAAAGCGATTTCCTATCCATTACATCTTAACATTAATCAGTCTCCTACTCACTGTCCTTTCAGCCCGTGGCGCCACTAATACCGCGGATGTCGTGGTGTATGGTTCCACTCCGGGGGGCTTTTGCGCCGCGATTGCCGCCGCACGCGACGGCACTTCGGTGATCCTGGTCGAACCCACGCACCACATCGGCGGAATGAACACCGGTGGGTTGAGTTTTAGCGATTCCAATCAGATGTACCGGGACACCTTAATCGGATTATTTCACGAATGGCATTTGCGCATCCAGCAGGATTACGAAGGGCGCGGCATCACGCTGCCGTATGATGTAAACGTAAAAAACCAAGCCAACTGGTCTTACGAACCGCATGTGGCCATGCGCATCACCACCAACATGCTCGCCGAAGCCGGCGTCCAGGTGTTTACCCAACGTTACCTGCAGTCGGTGGACAAAGCCGGTCCGCGCATCACCCAACTGCACACCAGCAGCAATCACACCTTTGCCGCCCGGGTGTTCGTCGATGGCAGCTACGAAGGGGACCTCATGGCGGCCGCCGGCGTGAGCTGGACCATCGGGCGCGAAGGTACAGCGGATTTCAACGAGTCCCTTGCAGGCAAACGGTACCCAAAAAGCACCATGAACATCGACGGCTTCGATACCACTACCAATGCCTTGCCGCTGGTCACAACCACAAATGCTGGACCGGTTACCGCCGGAGACGATAACATCATGACCTACAGTTACCGGCTCTCGTTGACCACCAGCGCGACCAACAAGATTCCCATGCCCGCACCCGCCAACTACAACCCGGCCCGCTTCGAAGTCATGCGGCGCTACGTGCTGCAACACGGCGCCAACTCGGTAAATTTCGATCGCTACAGCGTGCCCAACAACAAAGTCGACGGCAACAACTCCATTGGTCGGCAATTCTCGCTGGGTTTGGTGGGCGGCGCCCTCGGCTGGGCGACCGCCGATGAAGCGGGTCGCGCGGCGATCTTTGAGGCCCATAAGCAATACACTCTGGAGTTTATTCATTTCCTGTCCACGGACCCGGTGTTTACCCAGGCTCAACGTGATAGCATCGCCCGATGGGGCCTATGCGCAGATGAGTTTCCCGACACCGGGCACTTTCCGCCTCAACTTTACGTGCGCGAGAGCCGGCGCATGCAGGGGATGTATGTGATCAATCAGAACGACATCATCGGTACCCCGTCCAAGCCTGACTCGATTATGATTTCATCGTTCCCAATCGACTCGCACGACTGCCAGCGGGTGGCCTTGCCTGGGGGCGGGGTCATTAACGAAGGCACCATTTTTCCCGTGCGGCAAAACGGTCTCGGCTATCCTTACCAGGTGCCCTACCGGGCAATCCTTCCTCAACCAGCCGAGTGCGATAACCTGCTGGTGCCGGTGGCGCTGTCCTGTACCCATGTCGCGATTTCCTCATTGCGCATCGAGGCCACTTGGATGCTGCTGGGGCAAAGCGCGGGTATCGCCGCGGCGATGGCGGTTGATCAGGATGTTACCGTGCAAGATCTGCCCTATAACGATTTACGAACGCAGTTACGGGCTCAAGACCAGGTGCTCGAACTGCCACTTGGATTTTTACCCCTGACCGGCATCATACTCGATGATCCCGATGCGGAACTTACTGGCGCATGGAATACTTCTACGACCCTCACGCCCTTTGTGGGCGACGGGTATCGCTTCACCGGCGCAGCGGGAACTCCAAACGACGGTTCCGCCACCGCAATTTTTCGATTCACCACGGCTACCGGCGGCATCTACCAGCTCAACATGGCCTACACGCCCGATCCCACGCGCGCGACCAATGTAACGCTGACCGTTACCAGCGGCGCGCATAACGCCAGCTTTACTATCGACCAAACAATCCCGCGCTCGAGCAGCAACCGATTGGCGCGCGCGATTGGCACGGTCAGGCTGGCCACCGGGGTGGAATCAATCATAACCTTGTCCACGACAGGCGCGACCGGTTTTGTCATCCTCGATGCCATTCAATTGGTGCTGGACGAAGAGATCCCCAATGAAACGAATTGTTTCCAGGAGGGTATTTTTCCAAATTCAGGATTTACGCACGACGCGACCTATGTCCGATCGAGCGATGTCACCAGAAACTTCAACGACATCAGTCAACTCATCGTCGGCACCACCGAGGGCGCCAGTGCGGATGTGCTGCGGAGCCTGTTGGAATTCGATATCGGTTCGCTTTCCGCATCTGCGTCCGTTGGCCCGGTGTCGCTTACGCTGACGACCTTCACCACCCCCGGAATCAACAATGTCGACAGTGCGGGAGGGCTCACCGCCTTCGATCTGTATACTTACGCCTTCGACCTCGATGAAACAAATGCTACGTGGAGCGCTCCGGGGTTCGGAGATGGCACCCCAGGCGGGACACCCGGCACCTTGCTGAGCACCGCAAGCCTGGATGTAGAGGTGACCGGTCAATCCATCACCTTTGCAGACAGCCCGGCATTCCGTTCTGCCGTATCCGCCGGGTTGGCGGGAGACGGCTTCCTGCGCATGCTGTTACGAAACAACGACGAAACCATCGGTACGCACAACTTCGCTCGATTCTCGGATGAGACGGTTACCCCGACAATCCATCGCCCCAAATTGCTCATCACTCTCCAGTTCGAAGACCCGGTGATCCGCATAGCATACACCGGCGGTGAAGCCGCGATCACGTTCACTTCCGCTCCGAGCAAAACCTATCGCGTAGAAGCCAAGCAAGATCTCGATGCCGTGACCTGGATCGAACTCGTCGACCGCCTGAATTCGCAAGGATTGCAAACGACCTTTGTGGATACCATTACCTCGGGATTAGACCGGGTCTACTATCGGATAACCGAGAATGAGTAACCAAAGTAGGATGGACATTCCTGTCCGTCTCCTATTCCCTACAAACCACAGCAGACGCTCCATAATACCCACGCTAGAAGAAAGACCAATCTACCCATGACCAGCCCAGCAGACAAAACCAATCGCCGCACCTTCCTGCAAACCACCGCGGCCGGCATCGCCATCGCCAGCACCACGAATGTCACCGTAGCGGCCGCCGAAGCAAAGGACCCCGCCGAAGACCGCATCGAGACCGATGTCGATGTGCTGGTGGTGGGCGGAGGCACCGCAGGAACCATTGCCGCCATTCAAGCAGGTCGAGCAGGAGCAGAAACCTTGCTGTTGGAACGGGGCACCCAGCTCGGCGGCATGACCACCACGGGCGGCGTCGCCTTTCCCGGACTGTTTGATGCCTGGGGCAAACAAATCATCGCCGGCATTGGTTGGGAACTGGTCAAGGAAAGCGTGGATCTCGATGGCGGAAAGCTTCCCGACTTCTCTAAAGTCCCCAAAAGTCACTGGCACAATCAGGTGCATGTAAACCAGTTCCTATACGCGATTCTGGCCGAAGAAAAATGCGAGCAGGCCGGCGTTCAACTTGCCTATCACGAGTTTCCGCAGACAATCTCAAAAACCGACACAGGGTATCAGGTGGACGCTGTGGGGTTTGGCACTCGGCGGCGCATTCGATGCAAACAAATTATCGATTGTACCGGCGGCGCAGAGGTCGTGGGCATGCTGGGGATGGAGCGGATGCGCGAGGAGGAGCGGCAACCCGGTTCGTATTTATTTCAACTGGGGGGCGGGCATAACCCAGCCGCCGGCCAGCTACATCGTTTATATGTACATGGCGCGGATTCGACCAACTCCCGTACGGTTACCGAAGCGAATCGGACCGGGCGCAAAGCTATTCTCGCCCGGGTGCGCAAAGACAAAAAACGGTTGATGCATCTGCAACCCGAAACGGGCTTTCGTGAAACCTATCGCATTGTCGGTGAAACTATCATCACCGTAAACGACTATACCTCGGGCCGAAAATTTGATGACGCCATTTCCAACGCCTTCTACCCGGTGGATCTCCACACCAAGACGGGCGTGCGGCCCAAGCCGTTAAAGCCCGGGACGGTTCCGACCATTCCCTTGCGCGCGCTGATCCCCAAAGGCAGTCGAAACATCATGGTGGCCGGACGCTCCCTGTCGAGTGATCGCCTGGCCAACTCAGGATTGCGGGTGCAGGCGCCCTGCATGGCGATGGGACAGGCGGCGGGCGTCGCGGCAACGTTGGCCGCGAAATCCGGCACGACTCCGCTCGAGGTGCCTCTTGCTGAGATCCACGACCTGTTGCGCGAGCACGGACAGATTATTCCGGCGTAGAGCGATGAAACGTACCATCATCTCTCTCCTCACCGCATCCAGCTTTATCGTCCTCGCGGTGTCCGGCATCCTCGCGTTCGTCCGACCGTTTTCGATTCAGATCGTCGGCCTGCACGCCTTAATGGGATTCGCGTTCGTTGCGCTCATCGTCCTGCATGTGGCAAACAACTTTCGCAACCTGAAAGGCTACGCCCAAAGCAAAGTAGTCTGGATCACGCTCGCGA
>JBLIND010000461.1:0-4738 GCA_047639095.1 Candidatus Omnitrophota bacterium
CGTCAGAACGTGGATCCGTAGCCGCCTTCGTCAGAACGTGGATCCGTAGCTGCGTTCGTCAGAACGTGGATCCGTAGCTGTGTTCGTCAGAACGTGGATCCGTAGCCGCCTTCGTCAGAACGTGGATCCGTAGCTGCGGTCCAAAGAGACATCCACCACCCTCAGCTCAGCACATCATCGATGACCCGTCCGTATACATCGGTCAATCGGACATCCCGGCTGTTGTGCCGAATGGTGAGAAGTTCATGATCCAGGCCCAACAGGTGCAGGATCGTCGCATGGAAATCATGATACGAAACCGGGTTCTCCACCGCATGCATGCCCAGGGCATCCGTCGCGCCGTAACTCGTCCCGCCTTTGACACCGCCACCCGCCATCCAGAGCGTAAACCCTTTGTGGTGATGTCCACGCCCGGGCTTTGACTCCCGGTTGGCCTCCTCGAACGGCGTGCGGCCAAACTCCGTCGCCCAGACCACCAGCGTTTCATCGAGCAAGCCGCGGGCTTTAAGATCCAGAATCAAGGCGGTGATCCCCTGATCTGTGCGCGCAGCGTTGCTTCGGTGATTGCCTTCGAGCCCGCCACGATTTCCATGCGCATCCCATAATCGTCCGGAGGCGCCATCCAGGATTTCCACAAAGCGAACACCCGATTCGACCAGGCGTCGAGCGGTCAGGCAATGCTGGGAAAAGCCGTTGCTGCCGTAAAGCGCATGGACTTCCTTTGATTCGCGAGACAGGTCGAACACGTCAGGGGCGGCCGCCTGCATCTGGTAGGCCATCTCGAAAGCCTCAATCCTGCCATCGAGTTCGGGCTGTCCCAGGTGCTGATCACGATGCCGGCGGTTGAGTCGATTGAGCGTTTGCAGATGCTCGCCCATGGCTGCCCGACTCATCCCTTCCGGCAGTTGCAGATAGGGAAAGGGCGGCTTGCCTGGCGCCACCCGGGCGACCGCAGCCCCGTGACGTGAGGGCAGCATCCCTTGCTGGAACACCCCATCCCCCGCGGTAGAAATGCCATCCTTCATCACCACATAGGAAGGCAGCTCATGACGCTCACTTCCCAGGCCATAGGTCACCCACGAACCCAGGCTGGGAAAGCCCGGGACGCCATGTCCGGTGTGCATCAACTGTTCGCCCACCGAATGAATGGCGGAGTCCGTGGTGACCGACTTAATAAAGGCAATGTCGTCGACCACCCGGGTCAAGTGCGGATAGATCTCGCTCACCCAGGCACCCGATTGTCCATACTGCTTAAAATCGAAGACCGAGGGCATGATACGACATCCCTCAACCGACTTCTCCGGATTAAAGCCCTTGAGCTCCTCTGCGGTAAAAATGTCGGATGCCTGCTTGCCCGCGTAGTCGTGCAGCGCGGGTTTGTAGTCGAAGGTTTCCAGGTGACTGGCCCCACCACACATGAAAAGAAAGATGCAGTTCTTGGCCCGGGGCTGAAAGTGCGGGTGCGGCACACCCGCCCTGGATTCCGCGAGTAAGGCCTGCAAGGCGATGCTGCCCAGACCCAACTGCCCGATGAACCGGCGACGATCAAACTTAGTGAATGTAGATAAATTCATTCAGACTCAGGAGTAGGTGGGCAAAGACAACCAGATCATGGTCGTCGCTTTTCTTCAAGATCGAGCGGCCCAATTCGGCCTCTTCAGGGGTCGGAGGTCGTGATAGCGCCAGCAGGTAGGCATGGCGAATCTGATCCGAAGGGACTTCCCCGGCCTCACGCACGATCCGCCGGGCGAAGTGCCCCGCGAGATCCCACATGAGGGGGGCATTCAAGGCAAACAGGCTCGCTTCGGCGGTGCTTCCGGTGCTCCGGGCACCCACACTTCGACTCGTGTCAGGCCGGTCGAACAGGCAGAGCGTCGGATGCCGCACCGTCCGATGGACCAGCAGGTAAATGGAACGCCGCCACTGATGCGGTGCATCCGGAACCTCCCGTTGATAGCCGCCAATCGAAATGCTCGGACCATACATCTCCGGCTTCAACACCCCGGCAACCTGCAACAGGCGATCGCGCAGGGCCTCGGCCTCCAGGCGTTGTGGCCGCCACTGCCACAGCCAGGTATTCTCGGCATCGCGAACCAGGAGCGCGGGGTCGTGGGCACCCCGCTGACGATAGGTCGCGCTGTTCAGAATGAGACGATGAACCGACTTCAGCTTCCAGTCGTTTTTGATCAGTTCGGTAGCCAACCAATCCAGCAGCTCCGGGTGACTGGGCGGCGCACCCAGATGGCCAAAGTCGTTCGGGGTTTTCACAAGCCCGGCTCCAACATGATGATGCCAGATACGGTTCACCATCACCCGGGCGAGCTGCATCCCGGCACCGGCTTCGACATCCGTCAACCAGGCGGCCATGGAAGCGAGCTGATCGGTATTCTTCCCCTGCCAGTGATCCGCAGGCGAGCGCATGAGCACCTGGAGATACCCGGCTTGCACCGAATCGCCCGGGGAACTCCAGCTGCCTTTGGTGAGGATACGCGGCTCGGTAATCTCCAGGGGCACGCGCTTGTTCTTCGCCTTCTCATTTTCCTGGACCTGATCGAAGAAGACGGCAGCAAACTCGTAATACTCGGCGGTCGTCATCGGGTCAACGGGATGGTCGTGACAACGCGCACAACCAAAGCTCAAACCCAGAAAGGCGTTGCCCGTAGTCGAAACCATGTCATCGAGGCGATGCCATTGCCGGTCGTTCGGATTGGCATTGCTTTGCAGGCGTGTGCCGAGATGAATGAATTGATGCAAGTCGACATAGTCCGGCTCCATCCCTTTCGGAGCGCCAGCGAGTTGGAAGCTTACAAATTGATCGAACGGCAGGTCGGCATTAAACGCCCGGATGACCGCATCCCGGTATTGCCAGGCCGTTTCGCGCGGGCGGTCTTCATTGACGGTCAGGATGCCATCCGTCTCGCCGAAGCGAGCAACATCCAGCCAGTGACGAGCCCAGCGCTCTCCGAAGGCAGGTCGCGCGAGAAAATCATCGACCATACGCCTATAGGCCTCCGGCGCATCATCCGCCGTGAACAGCTCAAGCTCCTCCAGGCTCGGCGGGAGGCCCGTCAATCCGGCCGAAACCCGGCGGATGAGCGTCGCCCGATCGGCTTCCGGCTGCGGACGCACCGCTTCATGCTCCAGACGCTTGAGGATAAATCCATCGATGGCATTTTTCGCCCAGGGATCCGTGCACTGCTCCGGCAGGGGACCCGGGTTCAGCGGGCGAAAGGACCAATGGACCTCCTTCGCTGCCGCCGCCAGCCCCAGCAGGACGGGCAGGAGCAGAAATCCGAGTACTTTGGGATACATCATGCCGGATAATAAAAGAAACGGCCAGCGAAGCCAATGGTAAGCGTGGGTTGCTAACCGTGCGAGTAGCCCGATTCCCCCGCAGTCACGTGCCCCAACTACCCGTATTCCCCTGCCCGAACGAGTTTGACGTGGGGAAAAACATGGGCTATACACTCGCTTCCATTTACCTAACCGGAGAGGTGGCAGAGTGGACGATCGTGCTCGCTTGGAAAGCGAGTGTACCGCAAGGTACCGGGGGTTCGAATCCCTCCCTCTCCGCCATTTTGGCTTCTCCCACCCCTAAACGTGCCTAGCCCCGATGGACTCCGCTGCCGATTGCGCCTGTGGAGGGAGTCGAACCCTAGTGGGTTTGAACCGGAGGCGATTCTTACGAGACCCGGCGAACTGTGAACCAATCCCTCAGGCCCTCAGGGGGTGACCTTCTCTAGCCGCGCAACCGACGGCACACCCCAACCACCAGGCCGCCCAGCACCAGCAATCCGCCGCTACCCGGTTCGGGAATCATGTCCACATTGGCAATCCAATCCACCGCCTGACCGAACAACTGCAGGCCTTCGGGAGTCAACGTGTTGAAGGTGTTGTCGGTGATGGGAAACATCACGCGGCGGGCAGGAGCGATATTGCCGGAAGTCCCGGCCAGCGGATTAACCGCGTCCCCCGCTTCGGCAATAAAGAGGGCGGAGTTTCCGACACCGGTACCATCCAACGCGGTGGCGATTGAGGTGATGCCGGTAAACAGTGATGCGGAATTGAGGGTCTCCCCTGCGGTGGCAAAAGTGATCGAGGACGGCAGCCCGGCAGTAATCGGATGCGGAGCCAGCGACAACATCGTGGTTGTCGTGGACTTGGTCATGAGGACCGTACTCATACCGAATTCGCCGCCGCCTGAATCCATGACCGCTTCTTCCCAGTTGATGAGGCCCACATTCATGTTCGGGAACTTGTTGCGGATATCGCCTGAGCCCGGGGTTGACGAAACCACCACCCCGTCAAACCCTTCGGCGACAAGCGGCGTAACCGCCGAGGTCTGCATGTAGGTGACGTTCGCGGCGCCGTATCGCCCCTCAAGGAAGGTGAAAACCGCCGGGTCCGCCCCCGAGGTCGGGGTACCAGCGGTACTTCCCGCAAACAAAATCAAGGTCGCATTACACAGCGAAATCGTACCGAACAACAGGAATGAAATTATGAATAGCAGGCGTTTCATCAACATCTCCAAGTTAGTAAAAACCATACCCATCCATCCCCTTCATGTTCAAGCGCTAACTCCCTTCCGGGATATCCCGGCATCAGCCTGAGGTATCATCCTTGAGTGGGCTCCTCCTCCGACAACTTGCTCATAGCATCACCCTTGCGAGCCGGACTTCGTGGTCGCTGATTGCTTTCAGCAGGTACCTGTATGTGGCCGCAGAGGGAAAACTCCCCC
>JBLIND010000462.1:0-4645 GCA_047639095.1 Candidatus Omnitrophota bacterium
ATGCGCTGCAGATCTGGGTCTACAAACACCTGCTCGACCTGGAGTTCACCAATCACGTGGATGACAAAGGGTATGAGCTGGTGCATGCCGAAAAAAACGGGGTGGACCTGGGGTATAAGCAACTCAGTGCTGGTCAGGCCCGGGTGACGGATATGGAGCAGAAATACCATGCCGACTACCTGGAATTTGAGCAGGCGGGCAAGGACAGCAAGGCCGGCATCTGGCGCTTCGCCGCCGACAAATAGCCCAAGCCCTTCGAACGAAAGGGCCTGTGAATAAAGTGACAGGCCACTGGGCTTGCATCGTTGAGTCAATCATCTAAGACATCCCGAAATCATTGGAGATGCAGCATGAATGACGTACTTACCCAGAATAGCCTTTATCGCATCGCGGACGCCTTCGCCGACCGCCACATTGGGCCTCGCGACGAAGACCTTCCCGCCATGCTGACTGCCATTGGACAAGACAGTCTGGACGCGTTAATCGATGCGGCCGTGCCCACGGGCATTCGTGCAGATCACGAATTGATATTGCCGGATGCGCTGACCGAGGCCGAAGCACTCAAGAAACTTCAGGCCTTCGCCGACGAGAATCAGATCTGTCGCAGCTACATTGGCCAGGGCTATCACGCCTGCACCACCCCCAAAGTGATTCTGCGTAACGTGCTCGAAAACCCCCAATGGTATACGCCCTACACCCCGTACCAGGCAGAAATCGCCCAGGGTCGTCTGGAAGTCCTGCTGCATTTTCAAACCATGATCACCGACCTGACCGGCATGGCGCTGGCCAATGCCTCCCTCCTCGACGAAAGTACTGCCGCAGCCGAGGCCATGACCCTCGCCCACCGCATGCTGAAGCGGAATGATCCGCGGAATACCTTCTTCATCGATGCCCATGTGCATCCGCAAACCATCGAGGTCGTAAAGACCCGTGCGAAGCCGCTCGATCTTGAGGTGATCATCGGCGACTTCCGCGAAACCACCTTCAACGAACAGGTGTTTGGCGCCCTCCTCCAATACCCCGACACCCGCGGTAGCGTGCACGACTACCAGGGCTTCTGCGACCAGGCCCACGCACAGAATGTGACCGTCGTCGTGGCCGCGGATATTCTGTCGCTGCTCATGCTGCCCGCCCCGGCCAGCTTCGGTGCAGACATCGTCGTCGGCAACACCCAGCGCTTCGGAATGCCCATGGGCTTCGGCGGCCCCCATGCCGGATACATCGCCGTGACCACGGCGTTTCAACGCCAGGTCCCAGGCCGCATCGTCGGGATCTCTAACGACACGCACGGCAAACCCGCCTTCCGCCTCTCCCTGCAAACCCGTGAACAACACATTCGTCGAGACAAGGCCACGAGTAACATCTGTACCGCACAGGCGCTTCCCGCGATGGTCGCCGCCTTTTACGCCATCTATCATGGGCCCCGTCGGCTCAGGCAGATCGCTTTGAACGTGCACGTCATGACCAGTCTGCTGGCTGATCAAGCGGTTGCGGCTGGATACGAACTGACCAACGAACGCGTATTCGATACATTGACCCTTGCGGGAGGAGCCAAAACCCAGGCGGCGATCCGTTCAGCCGCCGAAGCCATTGGCATCAATTTCCGCTACCATGCCGACGGCTCAACGAGTATGGCCCTGGATGAATCCGCGACCCCGCAGGATCTTACGGACATCCTCTGGATCCTCGACATCAAACTCGAAGGTGAAGCACTGGCCAGCCAGCTCGCTCAAACCGAGGCGCGGGTTCCCACCGAGCTCCATCGCCCGGTGGACTACCTGGCCCAACCGGTGTTCAATCGCTTTCATTCGGAAACCGAAATGATGCGCTTCCTCGATATCCTCCAACAGCGGGATATCGGGCTGACGGACTCCATGATCCCACTCGGGTCCTGCACCATGAAGCTGAATGCCGCGACGGAGATGACCCCGGTAACCTGGCCCGGCTTTGCAAGCATCCACCCCTTTGCGCCCAGCGCCCAGGTACAAGGCTACGAAAAGTTGCTCGGTCAGCTCGACGTCTGGCTTTCGGAAATCACAGGCTTTCACAAGGTCTCCCTGCAACCCAATGCCGGATCACAGGGCGAATACGCCGGCCTGCTCGCCATTCGCGGCTACCATGAAAGCCGGGGTGAAGGTCAACGCAATGTCTGCCTCATCCCCAAATCGGCCCACGGCACGAATCCGGCTTCCGCAGTAATGGCGGGCTTCAAGGTCGTGCCGGTGGAATGCGATAAGGATGGAAACATCGATCTGGTTGACCTCGAGAAGCGGGCCGCGGATCACAAGGAAAGCCTCGCGGCCTTAATGATCACCTACCCATCCACCCACGGCGTATTCGAAGCGACGATTCGCCGGATCTGCGACATCACGCACGAGTACGGTGGCCAGGTCTACCTCGATGGCGCAAACATGAATGCCATGGTCGGGATTTGTCGCCCGGGCGATTTCGGGGCGGACGTCTGTCACCTGAACCTGCACAAGACCTTCTGCATTCCACATGGCGGAGGCGGACCCGGCATGGGCCCGATCGGCGTGGTTGAACACCTGACCCCATTTCTCCCCGGACATCCACACACGGATGAAAGCCCCCCCGCGGTCGGGCCGGTTTCCGAGGCACCCTATGGCAGCGGTGCCATTCTCCCGATCTCGTACACCTATATTGCGATGATGGGAACAAAGGGTCTTAAGAAGGCCACCCAACTGGCGATCCTGAACGCAAACTACATGGCCCACCGCCTGGATCCGCACTTCCCGGTCTTGTACAAAGGCGCTTCCGGCCTGGTCGCCCATGAATGCATCATCGACTGCCGGCCCTTGAAAGCCCTGGCAAATATTGATGTCGACGACATCGCCAAACGCTTGATGGATTATGGCTTTCACGCCCCGACCATGTCCTGGCCGGTTCCGGGCACCCTGATGATTGAACCGACTGAAAGTGAATCCAAAGAAGAGCTCGATCGTTTTTGCGATGCGATGATTTCTATTCGCGATGAAATTCGGGAGATCGAACGCGGCGAGGCTGACCAAGGGAACAATGTCCTGAAGAATGCGCCGCACACGCAAGCGATTGTGGTTTCCGACCAGTGGGACTATCCCTACGGGCGAGAGAAAGCCGCCTTCCCTGCCGCGTGGAGCCGGGCGCGCAAATTCTGGCCCGCCGTCGGCCGCATCGACAACGTCGCCGGGGATCGCAACCTGATCTGCACCTGCGACTCCGTCGAAGCCTACGCGTAATTACTTTGTGGTCAGAAACTCAATCGCATTCGCGAGGACCCGGTGATAATCCGGATCGGTGAAAGTTTCCATACCATGGCCGAGGGTAATGCCAAAGACCTGGCCTTTTCCGGCTTGGTTCACCCAGGCGAGTACATGCTCTTTGTTGTCCTGAACGCTGTGTGACATCAGTACCGGGGTCGCCGTCGATTTGAAATCGACGTTCACATAGAGCTCGTCTTTCTTGATCGTCCACTCGGGTTTGAAATCCTCCACGATCGGGTGCACCGGTTCCGCCCGCGTCACTTTCAGCTCGCGCTGCTTATCGTGATGCTTGGTATCCAACCCGCTGAACTTGGACCAGTCCGGGAAGTCCAGTTTAGGGTGATTGGCCTTCCACTCGGTTTTCAACCGCGGGGTATTTTCCGACTCACGACTGCCAGGTTTCCCAAAGGTCGCCCAGAAGGTGTGCATGGCACAGTGCAGCAGCATCGCCGGCTTCCCCTGTTCGGCGGTCTGAATGATCATGTTATGCGCCTGCTCGGTGTCGAAGCTATGCGCCATGCAGATGTTGTAGATGATGATGTCGTGATTCTTCGCGTAATCCGGGGTCTTCAGAAAGGCCACCGTCGCATCGTGATCACCCGCCTGGTAGGTGACCTCAACTTCCGTGAATTGTGGCACGTGCTTTTTGAATTCTGCCATCTGCGCTTTGTAGTCGTGATAACGACCCGGCAAGTGAGTGATGTAGAGCACCTTAACCGGTTCGGCGTGGCAGAGGACGGAGGCGAAGAGACTGAAGAGGAGCAGGAGTCGTATATTCATGGATCCTGCTTATCAGCCGGTGCATCCGCGTCAATGGCTGAATCAGTCGGGATCTTTCGCCAGGCGTCGACCGCATCACGATACCTCCTGGATTTCGCAGGATTCCAGCCCCTCCGATACCGCTCGTAATGGCCGATGAAGAGCCCCGGGACATACATACTGGCCGTATTAAAGCCGAACTTGAGGTCAAACGTTCCGACATCCTTAATGGTCCATTTGAAGGTGTTTCCACGGCACTTTTCGTAGGCCCCTTCATCCGAGAGGATTGGGAGTGCTGCCATCGGCGCGTCGGGATCCGCATATTCCTGGAGGACAAAAACCCGGCCTTCATCGAAAATCAGCGCCATTGGAAACCGATCGTTCTCGATCGTCCAAACACTCTTCTCTGGGTGCGTGAAAAGATAGCCGATGCAACATACCAGGAACAAAGCGGCACCACCAAGCAACCCGATGTCGGTCAGCTTAAGACGAGTTGTCATCCCACCCTTTTCAGCTTCCACACCATCACTCCGATAAAGAAGGGCAACACGACAAGCAGCTCCTTCAGCATGACCATCACATTATACCACTGAAACATCATGGCGAAATCATCTTTACGGGCCATG
>JBLIND010000463.1:0-4606 GCA_047639095.1 Candidatus Omnitrophota bacterium
ACCTCGCCTGGCTCGAGATGGATTCCGAGGCTGGTCAAGCCTACTGGGCGGCGATGAACCTGATGGGTGAGTACGCCGCAGCCAACCATGCATGCATTCACCGTCACGTCGCCGAACATCTCGGGGTCGAAGTGTTGTTGGATGTGGAGAACCACCACAACTTCGCATGGAAGGAAATCCACGACGGTAAAGAAGTGATCGTGCATCGCAAAGGAGCGACGCCGGCGGGCGAAGGCGTGTTGGGGATCATTCCCGGATCCATGGCCGACCCCGGATTTATCGTGCGCGGAAAAGGCCAGGCGGAAAGCCTGAACAGCGCTTCGCACGGAGCCGGTCGTCGCATGAGCCGAACCGCGGCCAACGCGAAGTTCGACTGGCGCAAGGTGAACAAGCTCCTGAAAGAGCGACGCGTGAAGCTGATCTCCGCCGGGCTGGACGAAGTTCCCGGTGCCTACAAGGACATCCACGAGGTCATGGCCCAGCAGACGGACCTGGTGGATACCATCGCCCGCTTCGACCCGCGCCTGGTGAAGATGGCCGAGGCCGGTGAGCGCCCGGAAGACTGAGCGAATCTCCCTTCCGTTGCGCGACCGCGCTTAGCGGCGCGGCCTGCCCGGACAAGGTGCTCCGCCCTCGACTCCGCGAGCGTGCTCAGGATAAAGGCAATGAAGAGCAGGCGTGTGGTCAAGGTGTGGGGCACGACGCGGCGAAGGTTGATGCAGAAACCAGACACTGGATTGGGAGACGTAACATGATTTAATCCGTGAGCGTAGCGTGCTGCCCCGGGATTCTGCGAGTCTTAGTTCCGCCGACTGGATATTTCCAGCGCCTGCAGCTACCGTATCATGGAGCACCGCTCCGTCTTCTGGTCGGATCTTCTAATCGGGGTAAAACACGGAGCGGTGCTCCATGATACACCCTTCGATTTTCCGTTGATGCACGATGGCTGATCTGGTGGAATACCTCCGTGTCCTCAGCGAACCTTTATTCAGAAAGTAGCCCGACCATGATCCAGCCGTTTCGATTTCTTCTTCTAATCCTGTCACTGGCCTGCACCTGTGGCTGGTCGGCGGAGCGCCCGGCGAAACCCAATGTGGTCATCATCCTCGCCGACGATCTGGGTTGGCAGGATGTGAAGTGTTACGACATCGATGAACCTTCGCCGCTGGAAACGCCGAACATGGATCGGCTGGCCGAACAAGGTGTGCTTTTCTGGCAAGGGTATTCGGCGGCTCCGACCTGCGCGCCTTCGCGTTGTGCCATGATGAGCGGTCGCCATCCGGCGGTGACCCAGAAAACGCACGTGGTCGGAGGTGGCCCGCCGACGCCGTATAATGTACTGCAGCACAGTTTGATGGATCCCTGGTACAGCGGACGGATGCAGCTGTCGGAAGTGACAATCGCGGAAGCATTGAAAGCCAACGGGTATGTATCCGGACATTCCGGAAAGTGGCACATGGCAATTTCGCACAACGCTTTTCCGCAACCGACGGATCAGGGCTTTGATTTTTCCCGACACGAGCTCGGGGTGAACCGCAGAATGAGCCCACATCGCCTCACCGGTTTCGCCACGTCTGCGGCGGACGATCCCTACCAACTCGACGAAGCGGGCTTCCCCCGGGATCAGACCACGTGGGATGCGATTGACTTCGTACAGGAAAACAAGGCGAAGCCCTTCTTCCTCTATTATGCGGCCTGGCTGGTACACACGCCCATCCACAGTCGCAGCAAAGCCCTGTTGGAGAAATATTGCGAACGCCTGGGCGTGCCCTTCCCGAGTGAACCGGAGGGCTGGACGGAGAAGGGCCAGAAGAATCCTTACTACTTTGCCATGATCGAATCACTGGATCATTATGTGGGTCAGCTCATCACCTACCTGGATGAAACCGAGGACCCGCGATGGCCCGGACACAAGCTGCGGGAAAACACGTATATCATCTTCACCTCGGATAACGGAGGGATGGAAGCGCACCCGGGCGAGATTATTACCGACAACGCTCCGTTGGATAAAGGTAAGATCAACGCGAAAGAAGGCGGGGTGCGGGTGCCCTTTATCATTACCGGACCGAAGGTCCCCCAGGGTATCGAAAGCCAGGTCATGATCAATGGCCTGGACCTGTATCCGACGATTCTTAGTTTGACCGGAACCGCCAAACCGGCGGAGCAGGCGCTGGATGGCTGCGACTTGAGCACCCTGCTGCTCGAGGACCCCACGAACCCCGGCCTGGTCGTGCACCCGGATGGTTCGATGCGCAACAGCATGCTCTGGCACTTCCCCCACGGGGTCGCCCAGCAATCGACCCTCCGCGTCGGGGGCTACAAGCTGATCTACAACTACATAGTCCATGCGCGACAGCCCGAGCTCGAGTTGTATGAGCTCTATAAGACGTATCCGGCGCAATCCGTTCGCGGCGACATCGAGGAAGCGCGGAACCTGGCCGAGACCCTGCCGGAGAAAGCAGAGCAGATGCGCGCGCAGCTCTTCCGGGAGTTGAACCGCATGCACGCGTCCCTCCCCTACTTTAATCCCCGCTGCAAACACGCCATTGCCAACAAGGAGAAGGTGTGCACCGTCGGCACGCACGGCAAGGAAGGGCCACAGGTCTGGCTAAACTACGAGGAGCACGGAGCGAAGGTGGTCCAGGGGCAACTGGCCTACACGATGAATGGCGGCCACCGGTACGAAGAGTGGTTTATTACGCCCGCGCGCCTCGAAGACGGAAAACTCGTCGCCAACTTACCCAAGGGCACGACGCATTATGTATTTAATCTCATCGATGAACATCGCTTCCTGGTCTCGTATCCGGAACTGAAAAGTTCTGCTGAATCAGGCAATGGCAAGAGTCTGACGCCGTATTCGATCCAAGCTTTTAAAAACTAAAACCGCCTGATTCGTTCGGAATCAGCCCCTGGACCCGGCTAAGTCGGGCGAACCTATCCTCCCCGGAATTTCAGCCCTGGAAACCCTAAAGAAAAACTACTACCTCTTCCCTGCGAAACTTCTATACATTGCCCAGGGGCTTCGATAAAATGCCGCGCTGAACAATCGTATGGAGGGCTCGCTACACGGCCGAATGAATGGCCGTGTTCAACGATCCTGATTTTCGAAACCGAGCGAACCGACAGAAAAGGAAACTGATATGAAACGCACCGTCCTCCTCCTCGCCCTCTTAACCTTTGCATTTTTCCCCGGCCTCCAGCGAACCCTGGCCACTCCGGCTACCAGTCAAGTTTCCGGCCTGGAGATAACGGGCATGCAGATGCTTTACGCGGTGAACGATGACCAGTTCGATTTCAACGATGCCTACCTGATCGACAACTCGGGAAGCATACCCATCGGATCGTTCCCGCGCGTTGCCTATTACCTCGAGCTGGTGTCGGGCACGACGACCAACTGGGTGTGGGTGTCGTTGGACACCTTTAATGCCGACCCGACCCGGGTGGGTGTCCCCAAGGCGGGCAGCAACATCGTAGAGAACGGAACGCGCGTCAGCAACCTGAACGTCGAATCGAATCATCCCAATGTCACGCCCGGTCGAGGCCTGGAGGGCATCATCGAATTCTGGGCCAGCAACTACAGCGGCAATGGAGGCGGCGCGTTTGGTTCCAATGACGAACAGTTCGACTGGAAAGACAGCGGCGGCACCACGGGCGGAGGCCACGGCTCTTTCCAGATCTTCGCCTTCACCAATCCTGGGCTGACCGCGGCGCAGACGCTGTTTGGCGTCTCGGCCAATGGTGGCTCCGGCATCGGCGATCAGCCCGGAAATCCGCCCGGCAATGCCCCCGACTGGACCTTCGGACCGAACAGCAGTACCTACACGATTCGCAACCTGGAAATCTGGGTGGGTGACAATCGCAATGCCGCTCCCGTGCTCAACGACCTGGACGGCGACACGCTGGTCTACACGCCGGGTGTGGACGGGGAGATCGAAATGGATCAGACCCCAACCGCCGGCGCGGCGGACCCCGCCCCGCTTGGTCCAAACGGCTGGAGCAACGGAACGCTGCGGGTGAGTATTACCGCCGGCGGCGGACCCGCAGATGACCAGCTTTCCATTCTGGATGAAGGGAGCAATACCAGCCAGATTGGTTTTGATGGCTCGCTCCTGAGCTACGAAGGCACACTCATCGGAAATGTAGTTGGAGGCACCAGTGGAGTGGACCTGCTGATTACGTTTAATCCAAGCGCAAGTACGGCCGCGATCTCGAACCTGCTGAACAACCTCACGTTCAACAATGCGAATCCAAATACCTCACCGTTAAGCCGCCAGATCAGCATCACCCTGACCGATGGAGACGGCGCGGCGTCCCTGCCCGCGATCGTTCAGATCAACATGAACGTCGGGGGCGTGGCCAACACCTTCGTCTGGGAAGGCGATGTCTCGTCCGACTTTCATACCCCGGGTAACTGGGATGGGAATGCGGTACCCGATGCCAACGACACCGCGATTTTTCGCGATGCCGGTGCGGGGACGGTTGCGCTGGGCGGCGGGGTTACAGTCGGTGAGATTCGTTTCGACAGCACCGGCAGCTTCTCGCTGAGCGGAGGCACCCTGATCGTGGCAACAATTGACCAACAGGCCTCGGCCAGCGGGAGCAACAC
>JBLIND010000464.1:0-4599 GCA_047639095.1 Candidatus Omnitrophota bacterium
CTTGGGGTGCCGCCTGAGCTGCAGGTCGCCTTTACCAACGATATTCCGGATATGACCCCCTTTGTCGGAGCCCTCGAACCCTGTGTCGATATTGCCCTCGACTACCGTTTGGAAATCCTGACCGCCGAAAATCGTCTGCAGGATGCGGAACGTAATCATTGGGTGGCTCGGAACAATTTGTGGCCTGAGTTAAATCTGTTCACGCGTGCGCGTGTCGTCAGCGACCCGGAAATGGATTTTCCCGGAGGCGATTTCAGTGAAGAACTCACCGCCGGGTTGAACATTGCAATTCCGTTCGATCAACGATCCGAACGCGATCGCGTTAAGGCGGCCGAGATCGTGCTCGCAGCAGCCGATCGCAATTTTGATCAACAGCTCGCCAATGTCCGCATCGATATCATCGATCATTATAACACCTTGAAGAATTTAAATCGCAAGGTGGAGATTGAGCGACTCAACAACGAAATTGCCCTGAAGCGCGTGCGGAACGCGGTCTTGCGGTTTAAGAATGGCGAACTTTCCAACCGCGATGTCGTCGAGGCTGAAAACGGCTTGCTCGATGCGCGAAATGCGCTGGTGCAGGCCCTGATCGATCACGAAATCGAGCGACTGAGTCTGCTGCGGAATATGGGCCTGCTGGATGTCACTCCGAGCGGTCGCCTGCTCGAAAATATTGAAAAGGCGAACGGTGAAGCTACCTTGTTTGCATCCCCGGTCCACATCGACCTGCGCCGGACCTCAACCAAGTCTTCCTATGAATAAAAAACTTAAGTTAGCTGTGGCGCTCGGCGCACTCGCGGTTGCCGTGATGGTCGGCATGGGGTCCCGTCGGACCACAGCGGAAAAATTTGACCGCCCCTTGACCGCAACCGTCTCGCGTGGACCCATGACGATCCTGGTCTCTGCTTCCGGCGAGGTCGAAGCGCTCAAATCAACCAAGATTATTCCCCGGATCAAACGGACTGCCATCGTCTCGTATGTGATCGAGGAGGGCACGCGGGTCGAGGCGGGGAAGATCATCGGGCGTCTGAACGATGAGGAGCTACTGCTCGCCATCCGGGATGATCGACAGGAGATCGACGACGAGGAGGTCGCGCTGAACGATGCCAAGGCCCAGTTGGAGATCCAGAACATCGTGGCGAAAACCAATCTCAAAGCTGCCCAGGATGCGCTCAAGGCCGCCGAGATGGAACTCAAGAAGTTTGATGAAGCCGATTCGGTCATGAGCATCCGCACTACCGAGCTCGAGCTGAATACCGCCGAAAGCAATCTCACCCGCAGTCAGAAACGGTATGCGGATTTGCAAACGCTGTTGAAGGAAGGCTTCATCACCGAAGACGAAGTGGAGGAAGGGCGCATCGCTCTGGAGACCGAAAAGGTGAACCTGGAAACCCGGACCATGGATCTCAAGGTGCTGAATGAGTTCACCCTCCCGCTCTCGCGCCAGGAGCTGGTAAATAAATTGTCCAAGGCGACCACCGGCCTGGAAAAGACGCGTACCGAGGATCGCTCGATGCTGCATACCCGCGAACGCGCGGTGCAGAAAGTCGAACGCAACCTGGAGAACAGCCGACGTACCCTGGAGGAAAAGCTCGAGGAGCATAAGGAGTATGTCGTGAAAACGCCCACCGATGGTCTGGTGCATTATGGCGATACCAGCTATCGCTACAATCGCGCCAATGTGGAAGTGGGCGGCACCATTTATGCCGGCGCCACACTGTTCACCATTCCGGACCTCACGGGCATGAAGGCCATGATCGATGTGCCGGAATCCGAAGTGCACAAGGTGGCTCTGGGCCAGAAGGTCACTCTGAAAGTCGATGCCGTACCGGATACCCTGTACTCCGGAACCGTGAATCAGGTCGCGGAAGTAGCCAAGTCCACCAGCTCTTCCCGTTCGACGGGCGTGAAAGAGTTTGAAGTTTCTGTGCTCATCGACAAAGACGAAGGCCTGAAGCCCGGTTATTCCTGCGAGGCGGAGATTGTCACCGCGGAGCTGGTCGACGCTTTGCAGATCCCCGTGCAGGCGGTCTTCCGTGACGAGGATGCTTTTTATGTCTACCTGGCCCGTGCCGATGGCCCGCGTCGTTCTATCGTCCGCATCGGTGCAGCCTCGATTACTCATGTGCAGATTCTCGATGGCCTGAGTGAAGAGCAGGTCGTGTACCTTACACCTCCTCCCGGCCAGGCGGAGCAACACCGTGATTGAACTGCGCAAGGTCGTGAAGACCTATCCGGTTGGCGATGGCGGTTTGACCGTGCTTGACGGCATGGATCTCCATATCAAACCGCATGAATTTACCGCGATCCTCGGGGCCTCCGGATCGGGTAAGTCGACCATGCTGCATATCATGGGCTTGATTCACGCCCCGACGGCCGGGCAGGTCGTGATCAACGGCACCGACACCTCCGCGATGAACGATCGCGATCGCTCGAGCTTTCGCGGACGCACCCTGGGCTTCGTCTTTCAGTCGTTTCATCTGATTCCCCACCTCACCGTCCTCGAAAATGTGGAGTTGCCTTTGTTCTATCAACAGGTGCCGGCAAATGAGCGTCACGACCGGGCGCGGGCCTGTCTCGAACAGGTGAATTTATCCCACCGGCATGACCACCTGCCCAGCCAACTCTCGGGCGGGGAGTGCCAGCGTACCGCAATTGCCCGAGCCCTGATTGCGGAGACCCCGCTGCTGTTCGCAGATGAGCCCACCGGGAATCTCGATGTGAAAACAGGTGAACAGATTTTTACCCTGCTCCGCAATTTGCATTCCCGGGGGAAAACCGTGGTCCTGATTACCCACGATGAAGCCATGGCCCAGCGGATGGATCGTCGCGTGCGTATCAGCGACGGGCTCATCGTGGAGGATTCCACCGCATGAACCTGGCCCGGCTCATGGACTTTGTCCGGGAAGGGATGCGATCGATTCTCCGGCATAAACTGCGCTCGGTATTGACCCTGCTCGGCATCGTGTTCGGCATCGCTGCCGTGATTACCATGATGGGAATCGGTACGGGGGCCCAGCGAACCGTCCTCCAGCAGATTTCGGGGTTGGGCCTGAAGAACATCATCGTAAAATCCGTGCGGCCGACTTTCGGCACCGAACAGAAGACCAGCTCCTATGCGGAACGCTTGAATTACGGCGTGACGATCAAAGATGCTCGTCAACTGGAGGCTGCCTTGGCGAGCACCGGTGCGCGAATCAATATCGCGCATCAGGTGAAGCATAAAATTCACTATCATAGTCGCCCGATGAACAACCTGACCCTTGGCGTGAACCCGGAGTACTGGGATCTCGTGCACGCGGAACTGCTGCGAGGAACCCTGACCACCCCCATGCATGAGGTGCACGCATCCAAGGTCGCGGTCGTAAATCAGGATTTTCTCCTGGAGATGAATGCGATGGGTAGCGGGCTGGGGGAGGTCATCAAAATCGGACTCGGGTATTTTAAAGTCGTGGGCGTGGTGAATATACCTGCGCACAGTGGCCAGCAGTACGTCTTCATCCCGTATCGCACGGCCCGGACCGTCTTCGGGGATGTGTTTGTGAAGGCGGAGGCCGGGGAAAGCGAATTTTCCAAGACGGAAATTGGTCAGCTCATCGTCCAGGCCGCCAATGAGGATACGGTCAAGTCCACGGCTGCCGTGGTGATTTCAACCTTGCAGCGCAATCATCGCTTCGATGATTATGCCATCAGCGTTCCGCTGAATATTCTCGAGAGTAAACAACAGACTCAGCGGGTGATGAATCTCGTGCTGGTTACGATCGCCGCGATTTCCCTCATCGTGGGTGGTATCGGCATCATGAACATCATGCTCGCTTCGGTCACCGAGCGTATCCCGGAGATCGGTATTCGCCGGGCCGTCGGCGCAACCCGCGAAGACATTCTTTATCAGTTCCTGGCGGAGACCACCACGCTGACCCTGACCGGGGGCTGCCTGGGATGTCTGGCCGGCTTGATTATCGTGCCCATCGCCAGCCACTTCACCGGCTGGGCCGGCGTGATCACCCCGGGTTCCATCATCGTCTCCCTGTTCGTCTCCATCCTCGTCGGCATCATTTTCGGGATCGCTCCCGCGATCAACGCCGCCCGCATGGATCCCGGAACCGCCCTCCGCTACGAATAACGTTTTTTTGGAGTGCGGGAACTGGTTCCCGCTTTTTACTCGCCGCCTACGCGCGCTTACGCCAGAATCGCCAGCTGCGCCGCAGCCAACTCCTTGATACCAATATGCGCGAGCGCGAGCAGCTGTTGCAGCTCGTCCATGCTGTAGGGATGCTCTTCGGCTGTTCCTTGAATTTCGATAAAGCGTCCGTCACCCGTCATCACCACATTCATATCCGTTTCCGCCGCGACGTCTTCGACGTAGGGCAGGTCGAGCAGGGCGCTGCCTCCGACGATGCCCACACTGACCGCTGCGATCTGCTGGCGGGTGGGATCTTCCGTCAGTTTGCCCTCGGCCATGAGCGACTTGATCGCGAGCTGAAGCGCCACATACCCGCCGGTGATCGCAGCGGTGCGGGTGCCTCCATCGGCTTGGAGGACATCGCAATCGATCGTGATCGAACGCTCGCCAATTTTTTTCATGTCCACGGCCTGACG
>JBLIND010000465.1:0-4596 GCA_047639095.1 Candidatus Omnitrophota bacterium
CTGGCAAGGAGTCATCAGCCCGTTATTGAATCGTGTCGGTCCTTGCGGGTCGCATGGACGCTACGTGCCTTTGTCTGATCCGCCTAAACCGAGTCGATAGCATCTACCAGCACGTGATGGCTGGCCGGTTTTGCCGATTCAAGAGTGAAAAGCAGGGAGTTCCGTTTGATTTAGCGGATGCCCTGTTTTTTGTCTGTCCACCCGTCCTGAATGTCCTGTTTGTTTGCGCCCGATTACCCTGAACATAATGCTTTTAAGTAGTTGCGTAGCGAATCGACTTGGTTCTTATTTCCATTTTTGAGGAAACCTATGAATCCATCCAATTTAGATACCTATCCCGTTCACACCAACCTGATTCCCGAGGGGACGCAGGGTGCGGGTAAGTACGAGATCCGATTTGCCCGAACCCACGAGGAGCTCGATCAGATCCAGCAACTGCGTTACCAGATTTTTAACCTGGAACTGGGCGAAGGCCTGGAGGAGTCGGCGGAGACCCAACGGGATGAAGACAGCTTTGACGCTTCCTGTCATCACTTGATGGTGATCCAGCAGGAGACCCGGGAAGTCGTCGGAACCTACCGCATGCAGACGCGTGAAATGGCGCGTTCGGGAAAGGGTTTTTATTCCTCCTGTGAATTTGATCTGTCCGCCTTCGGAGACGAGGTGCTCGACGACGCGATCGAAATTGGTCGGGCCTGCATCGCCAAGGATCATCGGAACGGCCGAGTGCTGTTCCTCCTGTTCAAAGGCCTGGCCTGGTACGTCATGTTTAACAAGAAGCGGCATTTCTTCGGATGCTGCTCCCTCACCAGCCAGGACCCGGAAGAGGGACTGGGCATGGAAGAGCACTTGAAAGAAAATGGCTTCATGCACCGCGACATTCTCGTCCCCCTGCAGAGCGGGTACGAATGCGAACTGCCGGCCATGACGCTCCGGACCTTTCCCGAGATCAAGGTGCCTCGCCTGATGAAAATTTACCTCAACTATGGGGCCAAGATCTGCAGCCCACCCGCCATTGATCGGCTTTTCAAGACGATTGATTTCATGACCTTGATCAGCCTCGACGACATCGACGAGAAAACGCTCAAGATGTTTACCGACTGACGTTTGTTTCGCATCGGCTCCTCATGGCAACCATCCGATTGTGCCTGCGCCTGCCGCTGGTGTTTCTCAGCCTGGCAATGATCCCCATCACGATCTATCCCGTGTGCTTCCTGGTCCGGAATCCGGATCGTCAGTATGCGTGGAAGCGGATCATGCTCCGGCTGTGGACCAATACCATGCTCAAGTTGGTGGGTGCGCGGGTGGAGGTGAAGGGAGAGCTGCCCAAAGAGCCGTTCATCCTCGTTTCCAATCACCTGGGCTACATGGATATCATCTGCTACGCGGCGACCATTCCTGCGTTCTTTATCTCAAAAAAAGAGGTAGCCGAATGGCCGTTCATCGGCTGGGTCGTCCGCTCGACCACCATCCTGTTTGTGGATCGTAAGAATCATAAAGACCTGGTGAAGCTCAAGGGCCGGATCGTGGATCTCATCCAACATAAACGAAACCTGATTTTCTTTCCTGAAGGTACGAGCACCCAGGGAGCCGAGGTCTTGCCCTTCATGCCTTCCCTGCTCGAGACGCCAGCGAAGGAAGGATTTGCCGTGTCGACCGGCAGTATTTCCTACCGCACAAACCCGAATGAGCCCGCCGCGCATATGGCGGTTTGCTGGTGGGGGGACATGGAGTTTATGGAGCACTTAATCAAATTGATGAAACTTAAGTCTTTTTATGCAACAATTACATTTGGTACTGAAGTGCACACGCATTCAGATCGAAAAGTACTCGCAATAGCGCTTAGAAATGCTGTCTTATCTCACTTTACGCCCGTTGTTTCGGAGGAAGTATGCAACACACCGTCCTGATTATAGATGATAATATTCGGTTCCTGGAACAGGGGATCCAACTGCTGAAAGGCGTCGCAGACGAGGACTATGTCCGGGTTGCGCCCCCCCTGTACAGCAATGGTGTTGGCGGCCATTTCCGGCATTGCCTGGATCACTATGTCAATCTGCTCAACGGCATCGATTCCTCCGTGGTTGATTACGATGCCCGGGCGCGCGAGCTCGAAATCGAAACCAATCGCACCTATGCGATTCGTTGCATCGGGGATCTGATCGACCGGCTGAAAGCCCTCCCGGAAGATGCGCCCGAGCGTGCCCTGTCCTGTAAAATGGATTGTGGCAGCGAAGATACCCTTCGGATGAGTGGCAGTTCCGTACGTCGCGAACTCCAGTTCCTGATCAGCCATACGGTTCATCATTACGCGCTTATTGCCATGATGTTACGACACCAGGGCATCGAGCCTCATCCGGATTTCGGCGTGGCCCCATCCACGCTCCGCTACCGCGAATCCCAGCTTCAATGTGCACAGTAAGCTGGTTTACGTCCGCTGAAGGACTTGAAATTTTTTTCAATCGGGACGAACAGCGCACCCGTTTACCCGCACAGCATCCGACCATCCTCCAGGACGCAGGTATTCGCTATCTGGCTTCAATCGATCCCCAGGCGGGGGGCACCTGGCTGGCGGCCAATGCATCCGGCCTCGCCGTTGCCATTTTAAATCACTACCCCGCACAGCGTGCGGTTCCGGTCGACAACCCTACCAGCCGGGGCCTGCTGGTCACCGGTTTGATGGCCTGCTCCACCCTGGACGAAGTCCGGCAGCACCTCACCCAGGAACGGGCAACCCGCTATCGCGGTTTTATCCTCCTCGCCTTCCAGGCCGGTCAGGACGTGCTTCAGTTCACTTGGGATGGCTACCAACTGGCCGAAGAGACGCGCCCGCCCCACCTTCAGGTATTGTCTACCTCTTCCGTGAAGACCGATACCGTGCTCGCCTGGCGTTACCAGGCATATCGTCAACTCGTCGTGGAGGATCCGACACCCAGTCGCGAGGCACACCACGCATACCATCATTGCAAGCATCCGGAGGACCCGGCCTTCTCGGTGCAGATGGCCCGAGAAGATGCGCGCACCGTCAGCTTCAGTCACCTCGTCCTCGGCAAGGATATCCACCTGACCTATGAGGCCGACGGTGAGGCCGACGAGACCCGCCTGACCACCATCGATGTGGTCAAGCGGTGAGTTCGAATCGTTGCCGACGGCGCTCCCGATGGCGCTTGCCCATCTACCTCGCCTTGCTCGCGGTGTCAGCGCTCATCAGTCATTCGTATACACGCAAGGGGCATCCCACCGAAACCCAGCAGATGGTTCAAGTGTGGGAAGTCGCCCGTGGCGTCCGGACAGACCGCCCGGTTGATCTCGCCTATCGGGTGGTGCTTCCCGAAACCGCGACGTCCGCCATACCCGTGATCCTCTTGCACGGATCCCCCATGGCGGGACAGACGTTTAAACATTTTGCCGAACGCTTTCCAAATCACCCGGTGATCATTCCCGACTTGCCCGGCTTCGGTGGTTCCCAGCGCAAAATTGCGGACTTTTCGATCGCGGCCCATGCTGATTACGTGGTGCAGTTGATGGATCACCTCGAGATCGAACGTGCACACCTGGTCGGCTACAGCCAGTCGGGCGGGGTGGTGATCCATATCGCGGACCAGGTACCCGAACGCACCGCCTCCCTGGTCCTCTTCGCCGGGATTGGCGCCCAGGAAGTCGAGCTGCTCGGGGATTACGCCCTGAACCATGCCTTGTACACCGCCCAATATATCATTCTGGGTGGCCTGCAGCATTTGTTCCCGCACATGTCGTTGCTGGATCGCTCCTTGTTGAATGTCTATTACGCCCGCAACTTCAAGGACAGCGATCAACGCCCGCTCCGCCGGTACCTGCAGGCCTATGCTGGACCCGCGCTCATCATCAACGGTCGGGCCGACACCCAGGTGCCGCTCACAACCGCCCGGGAGCATGCGCGCATTCTTCCGCAGTCGGAGACGGCCTACTTTGACGGGGGTCACATCAAAGCCCTGATGCATCCTGAGATCGCGGTTGACCCCATGCTCGCCTTCTTTGCTCGCGTGGAAGATGGCACGGCCAAAACCCGTGCGACGGCGGATCCCGAACGTGTGGTGGTCGGACTCGAATCCTACGTGCGGAAGGAAATCGCCGGACCGGGGCTGGTGGTCATCATGGTCCTACTGGTGTTAGCGGTTCAGGCCGGGGAAGATCTCACCTTGATCGGGGCTGGCATCCTCGTGTTCAAAGGGGTCCTTGGGTTCTGGCCAGCGGTTTTTGCCTGTTACATCGGCCTGGTGGCCGGTGATTGCGGCATCTACCTCCTGGGTCGATTCCTCGGACGTCCCGCGCTGCGCAAGCGCCCCCTGCGCTGGTTCATTTCCCAGAAAAAAGTGGATGTGCAGTCCCATCGCTTCAGTCGCAAGATGTTCCTGCTTGTCTTCGGGTCGCGCTTCCTCCCCGGCGCGCGTGTGCCCTTTTATTTTGCCGCGGGCATGCTGCGCGTCGGTTTCTTTCGGTTTACCGTTTACCAGGCCTTCGCCGCCTTGTTCTGGACCCCGCTCCTCGTGGGCATTTCCGTGATATTCGGCCAGACCTTCCTCGACTGGTTCGCCAGTCACAAGCACCTCGCGCTCT
>JBLIND010000466.1:0-4583 GCA_047639095.1 Candidatus Omnitrophota bacterium
AAGCAATCCCAAGCATGCCTGGCGGTGTTTCTTCCGCGAGCAGTACGGGGATGATCGGCTGTCTTATCCGCTCTTTGGAAACGAAGGCGCAAACGAATTCGATAAGATCGATCTTCGTACCGCCCAGAACTACTCCTGGTCCTTCAGTGGCGACGGCGCCAACACCTTTGGTCGGGAAGTCTTTGCCCGCGATACGCAGCGGGATGTCGGGCAGCCCCACACGCGTTCACGTTATAATCATCTCTATATTAACGGACACTACTGGGGCATTTACCTGACACACGAACGCGCCGAAGCTCGCTATGCGGCCACCTACATGGGCGGAAACAAGGGAGATTACGATGTGATGAAGGCGGAGCGTGGGCCGTACGAAATGCAGGTGACCGACGGCAACGTCCAAGCCTACAATTCTCTATTCACCGTGGCCATGGCGGGCTTCACCAACACGGCTGATTACATGAAAGCCCAGGGGCGTAATCCGGATGGTTCGATCAACGTTGCCTATACCAACCTGCTCGATGTCTCGAGCGTGGTGGATTACATGGTGGGCATTTTTCACGGAGGCGATCGTGATGCCCCCATCTCGAATTTTTTGAGCAACAATCGAGTCAACAATACCTTCGCGATTTTCAACCGCACCAACCCCAGTGGGTGGAAGTTCTTCCGACACGATGCCGAGCATTCACTTGATCGCGGGATGGCCGATCGCACCGGTCCATGGCCCCATGCTAATTTTGCCCAGGCCCGGTATTTCAATCCGCAGACGCTCCATGAACGCCTGGTGCAGAACGAAGAATATCGCGTGTATTTTGCCGATCGGGTGTTTGAATATTTCAACCTGGATGGTGCCTTGACGCCCACCGTTGCGGCCGCCCGGTTCTCGGCCCGCATGACGACCATCGACCAGGCCATCATTGCGGAGTCTGCCCGGTGGGGCGATTCCAAGCGAGCGGTGCCGCGCACCCGTGACGACGATTGGCTTCCTACCGTCAATAGCGTGTTGAACTGGTTCAACAATCGTATCGGTACCGTGGTCTCTCAGTTGCAGGCGGATGGCTGGTACCCGACGACGGCGGCCCCGACCTTCAGCCAGTACGGCGGGGTCGTTCCTCCGGGGTTCGCCGTCCAGATCAGCGGCCTCGGCGCCTTGTATTATACGACCGACGGAACCGACCCGCGCGCAATCGGTGGCAGTCCCAATGGGACCGCCACGCATGTTCCTGGACCACCGGGATCACTGAATATCAACCAGACCACCGACCTGGGGGCACGGCTGCTCCTTGCTGGCGAGTGGAGTCCGCTCGTTCGGGCTGAGTTTTTTATCAGCGCGCCAACTTTGGCGATAACCGAGCTGATGTACCATCCGGCGAATCCCACCGGAGCGGAAATCGCGTATGTGGATTCCGATTTCGAGTTTGTCGAATTGCAGAATACCGGCGCCAGCACGCTGATCCTGAATGGACTAGAGCTGTCGAATGGCGCATTGTTTCAATTCTCTTCTGGTGATGTGACGAGCCTGGCTGCGGGTGATTTCCTGCTCGTGGTAAATAATCTCGAAGCCTTCAAATTGAGGTATCCCGATTGGGCGACCTTGAATATCGCCGGGGAGTTTGCTGGAAACCTGGATAATGGAGGTGAACGGATCACCCTGATCAATAACGGGGCGGAGACCAACACCACCTTTGTTTATGATGATGCCTGGTATCCGAGCACCGATGGCAGCGGCTTCTCGTTAACCGTCGTGAGCCCGCAGCCGAACCATACCGGGCTGTCAGTGGCATCCGGCTGGCGCTCGTCGTACACCTTGCACGGCACGCCTGGGGCAACGGATTCACTGGGGCTTCCCCCGCCCGGGACGATTGTGATTAATGAAGTGCTGACGCATCAGGATCAGGACAACCCGGGCGATTGGATCGAGCTGCACAACACTTCGGGAAGCGCCGTGAATATTGGCGGATGGTATCTCAGTGATCGCGCGGATGTGCCGTTCAAATTTCAAATCCCCGGCGGGACCACGATCGGCGCTGGAGGCTTTCTCGTCTTCACCGAATTTGCCCACTTCGGTTTGGTTGCCAATGGCGGCCTCAATGGCTTTGCGCTGAGTGAATACGGCGAAGAGGTCCACCTGGCTGCACCCAACGGCGCGACCATGAACGCTATGTCATTTGGAACCGCCGCCCGCAATGTCACCTTCGGTCGCCATGTTTTATCCACGGGCGGGGTCGATTATCCACCCATGGCCAACCAGACCTACGGGGCCGCCAACAGCGCGCCCGTCAATGGCCCGCTGGTCATCACCGAGATCATGTACAATCCGTCCATCGGGTTCTACGAGTTTGTCGAGCTGCAGAATATTTCTGGGTTGCCGCTCCTCCTCAATGACGCCTTAATCCCGACCAATCGCTGGCGCGTGAATGGGATTGATTTTGACTTTCCCCAGGGGCTAACGCTGGCAGCGGGCGAGCTGGTCGTGCTCGTCGAAGTCGCCATCACACCCGCGGTCTTCCGAAGTCTGTATGGCATGGATGGATCCATCAAGGTCTACAACTTCCTTGGCGGGCTGCAGAATGGCGGCGAGATGGTCAGTGTGCAGCGCCCGCTCGATCCCGACATCTCCGGAGTCCCGTATACTGATGTGGATCGGGTGCGCTATGATGATGCCAACCCCTGGCCATTGAGCCCGGATGGGCTGGGACCCTCTCTGGAGCGTGACGACCTCAATGCTTACGGCTCCGATCCCGGAAATTGGTCGTCCAGCTCGCAGACCGGTGGCAGCCCGGGCTCCATCTTGCCATTCCGCCTGATCAGCGTAACCAGCAGCGCAGGCGGTTCCGTCAGCCCGTCTGGAAATATTCAGGTGCCCGTGAATGGAAGCCAGTATTTCTCCTTCGCGGTCTCCAACTTCTTTCACATCGCCGATGTGCAGGTGGACGGCCTCAGCCAGGGCACTCCGGTCGATTACACCTTCAACAATGTGACCGGCAACCACAGCCTCCACGTCATCTATGGCGGTGACGTCGCCTCGATGGGTACGCCGCACTGGTGGCTCAATGCCGTCAATCCGGCCTGGGTGAATAATTTTGACGTGCACGAAGTCACCGACGGCGACAGTGATGGCAAACCTGCTTGGCGGGAATACCACGCGAATTCAGATCCATCCGATCAGGCATCGAAATTTGAGTTTGATGCCATCAGCGTAAACTCCAGTGGCCAGTTGACTCTGCAATGGAACAGTCGACAGGTGAGTGGGGGCAGCCCCCGCAACTATGCGGTCTACCAGGTGGGTGGCCCGCTGCAGTTTGTGAACACCTGGGTCAAGGACCAGTCCGACATCGCCAGTGCCGGAGATACCACGGCCGTTAGTCGGGACTTGAGCAGCCTGTCCGAAAATGTCTGCATCTTTCGCATCGCCATCGAAGGGGTGAGTGCTGCGGTCACCGATCAGAGCGTCGTCGGAACACGACTTGATCTGGCCGAAGGCCGTAACTTCGTTGGCTTCCCCTTTGAACCCTTTGACGCTTCATTGTCTGCACTCTTGGCTTCAGCCATGTTGCCTGCGGGAAATACCGAAGGCCAGGCCACGGTCATCGATGTCTGGGACCAGGAAAATCAGACCATGGGCGCCCGCTACTGGCTTTCCAACGCTCCAGGCTTTGAAGGCTGGCGCGAAAGCGGAAGTTTCGCCTCTGCGGACGCCGTGCAGCTGGACGTCACCAAGGGATTTATCATCACCATCCGCGCCGGTGCAGGAAACCAGCAGGTCTTCGCGGCCGGTTGGGCGCCCGAGGCTTCGCTCAGCCAGGACGTCGCCTCCAATGGCTACAGCCTGGTTGCTTCCGCTTATCCAGCCAAGACCTCGCTCTACAATGCCGATATCGTGGGCAGCGGCTTTACCGGTGGGAGTCGCCTGAGCCAGTCGGATCTGCTCTTACTGCACAATCCGCTTACCGATCGATTCGATATACGTTACTGGTATTATACGCCCTCCGGCTTGTGGGTAAATGCCGACAATGCCACCCCGGTCACCCGGCAGCTCGAAGCGGGTGAAGCGTTCCTGATTTTCCGTCGAAGCCGATCCGCTGATTTTGAATGGAACGAGCCTGTTCCGTATCCCGTCCCGATTCCCGCTCCCTGATATGCGCACCATTACTTCCATTCTCACGTTTTTCTCCATCAGTCTTCCGGGCGTACTCCTGGGAGCCATGATCGACCTGACGATTTTTAACTCCACGCCCCTGGTGGACGTCGATGGGCTTACCCTGTTGCAAGGTGATGCCACGACGGGCGATCTGGTGCAGCTGCTGTTTGCCGGGCCTGACGGTATGATCGATCCCGCCAGCCGTATCACCGGTGGAGCGACCGGCGATGATATCCTTCTCATCGATCCCCTGAATCCGTTTCACGTGGGCGCTGGTCAGCCGGTCGGTAACACCGGTCAATTCGACCTGAGTGGTATCCAATTCGATGATTCACTCATTGGCGAATTCGTTTACGTACGCTTCTGGAATGACCCCAACATACAGGAAAACATTTTTTACGGGAACTCCATCCTGCTGGACCTGCCCGCCGGCGATGCCTTTGGG
>JBLIND010000467.1:0-4514 GCA_047639095.1 Candidatus Omnitrophota bacterium
TCCCCCGTTTCGTCATTTCGACGCCCGGTTCTATTGGGAAGATTGATGAACCAGCCAGACCGTGGAACAGGCGCTCGATATACCGCAGTGCGGCACGAAACTTTATGGAATGGACCCGGGGCGTCGTCGTGGTAAATCCAGAACCTATGCAAAAGACACTCTTCCTGTTTTTGTTTCCACTGCTGCTCCAAGCCCAACAATCCTGGGAGGAGATGGACTTCGGACCGTTCCTGCAATCTTCGGTGACCATGCCCTGGTCAACCGACGGCGAGGAGCTGGATGGCATCACCCTGAAAGGCATCACGGTCAAACTCGATCACGGCGCCAGCATCTGTTTCGATACGGATCTGCTCCGGTATGCAGGCGGTTGGACGGACGGCTGGCTCAAACTCATGGGCACACCGTTTGACGGCACGCATCGCCCACCGGAACGCTCGCGTCCGGCCGTGACCGGCCAGCTGGTCTTTGGCAGCGGACCAATTCCCGGGGGATCAATTACCGGTAAATTCAACGATCCGCGCGCTGAACCATATGGCCCTCTTCCCTCCACCCAGGCCAAGTACCAGGGGCTCTACCTGCAAGGAAACCGCGTGGCGTTTGCCTATCGGCTGGGCGACTGCTCGATCCTCGAAGCGCCGCAGGCGGTACAGCAAGACGGTCAGGTGCTGTTCACCCGGACCCTGCATCTTTCGCCCTCGAAAGAAACCCTGTCCCTGCTGGTGTGCGATCTCCGAAATGATTTCGGTCACGGCAAAGGATTCGATGGCCGGCCGGCAATTGACAACGGGCGCATCCAGATCCTCGGCGATCTGACGGCCGGGGTCAGCGAGCTCTTCGGCGGTCACTGGCGGGTCAGCATGGGACGTCGACTGATTTTAACGCTGCCGCCATCCACTGAAGAACGGGTATGTAAAATCGTGCTCGGCAAGGTTTCGGCGGAGACGCTTTTAAAAGAGCTCGACCAGTCGCTTGAAGATCCGAGGGCCTTTAAAAAAGCAGGTGCGACCCGTTTTCCGGACGTCGTAAAAACCCACGGATCGCGCGGATCGGAGGATGACGCTTTCGCAGTCGACACCCTGACCCTGCCCGATGCCAACCCCTGGAAAGCCTGGCTGAAAGTCGGTGGGTTCGATTTCTTTGCCGATGGTAAACGCGCGGCGATCAGTACCTGGGCGGGTGACGTATGGACGGTCGACGGCATCGACGACGCACTAGAAGAACTCCGGTGGCGTCGGTTTGCGACCGGCCTGTTTCAACCCCTCGGTTTGAAGATCGTAGACGACACCATTTACGTATCTGGACGCGACCAGATTACGCGCCTGCACGACACCAACGGTGATGGGGAGGCGGACTTTTACGAAAACTTCAACAACGACGTCTGCGCCACGCCTAACTTTCATGAGTTTGTCTTCGGGCTGGAAACCGACCCGGATGGAAATTTCTATTTCAGCAAAGGCGCCCCGCTCATGGGCACGCAATATTACGACCCGATCTCCCGCCACAACGGGTGCATGTTGCGCGTGTCGGCGGACGGCAAAAAACTTGATCGATTTGCAACGGGTCTGCGCGCACCCAACGGCATTGGCGTCGGACCCGACGGGCAGGTCACCAGCGGCGACAACGAAGGGATCTGGACCCCCGTGTGTCGGATCAACTGGATGAAAGAAGGCGGCTTTTATGGGTGCCACGGCATGTCGCATGACTTTCCCCCACCCGCTGCGTACGAGCCCCCGCTTTGTTGGCTGCCTTTCGCCGTGGACAATTCGACCGGCGGGCAAGTCTGGGTGCCGAAGGGTACCTGGGGCGAGCTGGGCGGCGAACTGCTACACATTTCCTACGGGCAGTGTGCCTTGTTCCATGTGCTGAAACAGGAGGTCGATGGCGTGATGCAGGGCGGGGTCGTCCGCTTCCCCATGAGCTTCAATTCCGGCATCATGCGCGGGCGATTCAATGCAAAGGACGGACATCTATACCTCGCCGGCTTACGTGGCTGGCAAACCCGCAGTGCGACCGACGGCGGTCTCCAGCGGGTACGCAAGACCGCGAAGCCGATGAAACGGCTCATCGGTTTGCGGGTGGAAAAAGAGGGCTTCGAGTTAAAGTTTTCCACGCCCCTGGATCGAGCGATCGCGGAGGACCTGGGCAGCTACACCGTCAAGCAATGGAATTATCGCTGGAGTGAACAGTACGGTTCCGACCTGTATTCGGTCGACCGCCCGGGCGAGGTGCTCGGCAAAAAGGGCGAACTCAAAGGCGATACCGTGCAGCTGATTTCCGCTACGCTCCTGCCGGATGGGCAGCGAGTACGCCTTAAAACCGCAGCCCTGAAAGTCGCCATGCAAATCGCGATCACCTTCGACCTGGAAGACACCGAGGGGCATGAGCTGATCCAGGAATACTACGGAACGATCAACCGGCTGCCCCGCTGAAGGGCGACGGCCCGGACGATGAGTCCTGCAGAATACACTTGCGCGATACGCGATTCTTCCCGACGTTCAGCGTATGCAAACCGCATTGGATTGGATTCGCACAAACCCTGACCTGACCGGCTGGCTGGTGACCTTGTCCGTGATCACCTTCGTCGGGACCTTGATCATTATTCCCATCCTGGTCGCGCGGATTCCCCCCGACTATTTCATGCCCGACCGCGTTTCGCGTGGCCGCTTCGTCGATACCCATCCCGTGTTGAGACTGGTCGCTCTGATCTTAAAAAATATCGGAGGGCTGGTCTTCCTCGTGGCGGGCATTGCCCTGCTGGCCTTGCCGGGCCAGGGCTTGCTGATGATGCTCCTGGGCATCCTGCTCTTGAATTTTCCCGGCAAGACCCGGTTGGAACTCTGGCTGATTCGGATTCCCTACGTCCTCGAAGGACTGAACAAGATTCGACAGAAGGCCCACCGCTCGCCCTTGCAGATTCCGGACGAAGAATCATCCGCTCCGGAGTGAGTGATCGCGACTGGCCTGGTGTTTACGGGGCGTCAGGCCAGGATTTCGTGAATCACCCGGCCATGCACATCGGTCAACCGGCGGTTGATCCCCTGGTTCAGAACGGTCAATTGTTCATGATCAATCCCCAGCAAATGAAGGATCGTGGCGTGCAGGTCGTAACACCAGGTCGGCGTGAGCGCCTTCCAACCCCACTCGTCACTTTCGCCATAGGCGCTACCCGCCTTGATCCCGGCTCCCGCAAGCCAGGACACAAAGCTTCCGCCGTTGTGATCGCGACCGGCCTGGCCCTGGCTGAAGGGCATACGACCAAACTCCGTAGTGAAAATGACGAGCGTGTCCTCGAGCATGCCGCGTGATTTGAGATCCCGGATCAACGCGGCAATGGGCTGATCCACCTGACGGGCCATATGCGGAAGCTCGGTATGGATGTTGGCGTGATTATCCCAATTGTTGGTTGGCCCCCCGGCGCCACTCCAGATCTGCACAAAGCGGACTCCGCGTTCCAGCATACGCCGCCCCAGCATGCAGCGCCGAGCGAAGTCGGCCGTTTCCGCCTGATCCAAGCCATACAGCTTGCGCATGGCCGGCGACTCGCCTTTCAGGTCGAACAGTTCCGGTGCACTGAGTTGCATGGCCGCCGCCAGTTGATAGGACTCCATCCGCGCATCCAATCGCGTGTCACCGCCCATCCGATCCGCGAAGGTGCGATCGAGTTGGGCGAGCAGACTCCGCGCATCCGATTCGCTGGAGGAGGTGATGGTCGTGGCTGATTTCGGAGGCATAAGGTAGTTAATGGGCTGGTCCGATGAAGCCCGGATCACGGTCCCGGTGTGCTTCGCGGGCAAAAATCCGGCCGAAAAATTCCCCCGGTTGTTGTAAGGAAGCCCTTTGGGATCTGGCATGACGATGAACTCGGGCAGATTCCGGTTGAGCTTGCCGAGCGCATAACTGATCCACGCCCCCATGCAGGGAAAACCCGGCTGCGTAAACCCGGTGTTCTGCATGTAGCTTCCCAACCCATGTACATTGGTAGGCGAGGTCATCGACATCAGAAAGGCCAGATCATCTACGATGCCGGCCATGTGTGGGAAGACACGGCTCACCCATCGCCCGCACTCGCCGTACTGCTTGAATTCAAACGGGCTTTTCAACACCTTAAACCCAGGCGAGCTGGTCACGGATTCTACACGTTGTCCCTCACCGGGATCGAAGGTCGTATCATGCAATTCATTCAGTCGCGGTTTTGGATCGAAGGTGTCCATCTGACTGACCCCTCCGTTCATGAACAGCTGGATGACCCTTTTTGCCTTGGGGGCGTAATGCGGCTGGATGCCCGCCACCTCCTCGCTGAGCAGATGGCTGAGCGCCACCCCGCCAAAGCCCCCGGCGGTGGTGTGTAAAAAGTGACGTCGATTGGTAATGGCAGCCATGATCAGTTCACAAACAGGTGTTCGCTGGAGTTGATGATAACCCGGCAGGCATTGGCGAGCCCGTGCTGTTTTGCATAGCTCATCAACGACTGCGTTTCGGAACGACGCGGCTCCCGGCAGTATGCGAGCAGGAAC
>JBLIND010000468.1:0-4483 GCA_047639095.1 Candidatus Omnitrophota bacterium
ACAGGTCTTCCACCCGCAAATCGGTGCCACCGGATCATGGAGCACCGCTACGTCCCCACGTCCCCTCTCACCCAAGGACAGGTAACGGTTCCGCGTTGGTCGCAAAGGCCCCCGCTGCGGCCCCTTTTACCTATCCTACCTCCTACTTACTGGGATGCGTGGAAAAGGGCGAGCTCCTCCCCGTGGTCGAGTAACTCAGCTTTCGGGCAAGCTCAGCACAAAGGTGACCGAGGCATCGCTCAGGTTTTCCACCCGCAGATCGCCGCCGTGGGCACGGGCAATTTCGCGGGAGATGCTGAGCCCGAGCCCAGCGCCAAACCCGTCGCGTTTGCGGGATGAGTCGGCGCGGTAGAACCGTTCGAAGATCTTTTCCGTATCGAGATTCTCCAGACCCTCACCGGAGCTGGTTACGGAAAACTGCACGCGGCCATTCTCCTTGTTGAGGCCGATTTGGATCCATCCATCCTGCTTGCGGTTGTACTTGATCGCATTGGTCAGGAGGTTGTTGATCACCTGACGGATGAGTGTTTGATCGGCGGCGATTTTAATGTTTGGGAGAATCGCCGCAGATACCGTGATGGGGCCGGCGATCACTTCGGCGTCTTCAACCGTATTCGTCGCGAGCTCGCTGATGTTCATCGACTGTTTATCGAGGGGGAGTTGCCCGGCGTCGGCGCGCGCGAGCAAAAGCAACTTGTGCGTGACACCTTTCAGTCGTTGCACTTCCTCCAGCAGGTTGTGGTAGCCGCGTTGCTCCTCCGAATCTTCCGGTGCCTGATGGATCATACGATCCAACTCGCCCTGGAGCACCGCGAGGGGTGAATTCAATTCGTGGGCGGCATCGGCGGTGAAGCGCGTTGCCTGGTGGAAGCCGCGCTCGAGACGGGCGAGCATATTGTTCAAGGTGCCGGTGAGCTGTTCGAACTCCAGGTCGGCCTGGAAGGCCGGGATGCGCTGGCTCAATTCAGACGCGTTGATTTCGTCGATGGTTTTCGCGATGACCCCGACCGGACGCAGGGCCCGGCCTGCGATAAAGCGTCCGCCGATCCCCAGCAGGAGCAGTGCAAAGGGCGAGCACATCAGAAACACGTTGCGGAAATAGCGTTGTTGGGCTTCGAAGGGCGCAAGATCAACGGCCACGACGAGATTCACCAGCTCATTGCCCATGAAGGCCACCCGCCAGGCATCCTGGCCAGACAGGATCGTACGATAGGTGGAGGGGATCGGCGTCGCCTGGGCCGGTGTCCGCCGCCCCTGCCGAGACGCCTGACCGCCCAGCGGCAGGCCGGTCAGGCGACGCTGGATACGCCGGACATGCTCTTCGATCTCAAGGTTGGTCGCCCCGAGCACGAACATGTCTTCCACATCATGGATCAAGGCTTGCATCTGCTCTTCGCTGAGTCGTTCGGCTTGCCGAATAACGTTGATATGATCGCGAATGGCGGGATCGATAACATCAGGCGAGGTCGTACGAAGGTGCGCCCATGCTTCCATCGCCGTCATCGCGACGTCCGGCAGGCCCTCCGATTGATACAGCAGCCGCCCCCGGATATCGCTGACCCCAAACGTCCATTGCTCATTTCGACTGGGTTGGACGACATTCTGAAAGGTCTCCCCGAACTCTGACCAAAACAGGGCACCATGCTGCCGAGACAGCGTGCCTTCACCGAGTGCCTGCGCCTCCCGGTCGATTCGTTCCAGGCCCAGAGAGTGAATAATCTTCAGGAAAGCGACTCCGGACAAGCCGAGGATCACGCCCGAGAACAGTACCGACCCGAGAGCGATTTTTGATCGAAAGGAAAGCCGCATCAGGAGACCTTGTACATGCGATACCCCACACCGCGAACCGTTTCGATGAGCGGTGGATGACCTTCATCCAGTTTTTTCCGGACGCGACGGATATAGACGTCGACGAGATTCGTCTGCGGATCAAAATCATAGCCCCAGACATGTTCGATGATCTGCGTGCGGGTGTAGACCCGCCCCGGCGAACGCATGAGCAGCTCGAGCAGGTTGAACTCGCGATTGGTGAGCTCAATGGCCTCCTGGTCACGCTGGACGGCCCGCGTAATCAGGTTCACCGAAAGGTCTCCATTGTGCAGGATGCTAACTTCATCGCCGGTACCGCGCCGAATGACGGCATGCAAACGCGCGACGAGCTCCTCGATAAAGAACGGTTTGGTCAGGTAATCATCCGCCCCGATGTTCAGGCCTTCGACCCGTTCGTTGAGGTTGGAGCGCGCGGTTAACAGAATAACCGGTACGGTTTGTCCCTGTTCGCGCAGAGAGCGGAGGATACTCAGGCCGTCCCGGCCCGGCAACATGATGTCGAGAATCAACGCATCATACGTATGTTCCATCGCATGAGCATACCCGGTGTCCCCATCGTGACAAACCGCCACGGTGAAGCCCTGTTCGGTCAGGCCCTTTTTGGTGAACGATGCAATTTTTGCATCGTCTTCAACGATGAGGATATTCATGGGGGCAAGCCTACTGGAAGGTACGAGAAGCGGCAACTACGGGGTTATGACGATTTTGTCATGCGGGCTTCATCTCTGCTTCATATGAGGTGACTATATTACAAGGCATGATCAAAACATCTCCATCAGTCGCCCGCAGTTCCGACCAAGACGGACGCGTACCGAACAAAGCTTTAACCGTTCAATGCTGTGTGTGTTTCAAGATCCGGAAAGGCGCATCATGGGTCACCCGGGTTGAGGCCATCATCGGCCTGTGCTCACACGGGTATTGCCCCGACTGTTACCACCGCCTGCTGAACGAGCTGGAACAGGAACTGGCCGACGTACCCCGCACCTGATCACTTTCGCCGGCCTGCTCGCCAGCCGACGCAAAGCCATGCGTAAGCCACGCTTTTCCGGTTGGCATCTAACGTGCTGCCAAGGGTTAACACATGAATTTACACATCAAACGTTTCTTCATTTTGCACCGCTAGGTACCAGCTAAGCATAGTGTTGACGGGTGAACAGTCTTGTTCCGTAGATTTGATCTAAATGTTTAGCTGAACTGCACGGCAAAAGACATGCAATTTAAACGGAAAAACGCGACCATTACGTGGTCGTTTCGCATTTTGCGACGATGGGCCATTCAGGGGGCCTAATGATACAGGTGAGATATGTCAGATAATATAAAGTTTCGTTGCCCGGCTTGTCAGAAAAAGTTGGCCGTACCCAGCTCCGCCTCCGGCAAGAAAATCCGGTGTCCGAGTTGCCAGGTCAAGATGAGCATTCCCTTCCTTTCACCTACGGGTGGGGAATCCAAAGTGGAGTCGGCATCCACGAAAGCGCCCACCGCTTTGGCCAACGCAATTCTCGAACAAACCATTCGCGAGTTGACTGACACGAACCGCGCGCTCGAAGCCCGGATGAGTGCGTCTGAATCTACCGGAGGCGGAACCTCGGCCGAGGCCACCGACCGGATTACTGTGCTCGAAAAAGAAATTCAGTCACTCAATCAGGCCATCAAGAAGAAGGACGACGTTGAGCTGGATGCGCGGGATCGCATCAAACAATTGAGTGACGCGATCAAAGCCCGCGATGAGCAGTTGCAGGCCCGTGCAGCAGGCGACGAGCTGACCGCCAGCCAGCAAAAACAGATTGTCGAGCTCCAGGAGAAAATCGTCGGCCTGAAAGACACGCGTACCCAGGTACAGACCGAGCTGGAGAACACCCAATCTTCACTCGATGCACGCATCGCCGAATTGTCCGAATCCAACACCGCCCAAGAAGAGGAAATTAAATCGCTCAGCCGGGATGCCCAGGCGCGTGAACAGGAGTTGGTGGAAACCTTGAAGGTGGTGCAGGACAAGCTTGCCCAGGAAGAGCACGACCGAAAAAAACATGTGCAGGAAACGGTGCAGGTCCGCGAAGAGGCGCACAAAATCCAGAAGGAACTGGATGCAGCGAAAACCAAGCACAGTGAACTGGCACAGGAAATCGAGAACCGCGCAAAGTCGGTCAACGAGCTCCAGCAACAATTAGAAGCCGCAGCGCAGGCGCAGGCCGAGATCAACGCGCGAGCAAACGGCTCCAACGAGGCGCTTGCCCAATCCCAGCAACATCTTCAGGAAGCCGGCGAACGCGAAGCGAAACTGGCCGATGAACTCCAGGCAATTCGCGACTCCCTGACCGCAAAGTCCGGGGAACTGGAAGGCGTGGCCAAACAGCGCGCCGAGCAACTGCAGGCCGCCACCACAGAACTCGCCGATGCACGCACGCAGCGCGAAGAACTGGAAGCCAAGGTACGCGGCGCTCAGGATGAGGCCCGACAGATCGCGGAACAGAAAGCCTCCGTGGAAAGCGAACTCTCTTCGGTCAAACAACACGAAGCCGAACAGGCGAAACAGCGCGAACAGCTCGCCAGCCAGTTGAAGACGCTCCAGGAGCAGACCCAGCAGCTCACCAGCGCGAAGGCCGCGGTCGAACAGGAGCTCGCCGCAAACAAGCAATCCGCCGGGCAGCACACG
>JBLIND010000469.1:0-4436 GCA_047639095.1 Candidatus Omnitrophota bacterium
GGGTGGAAGTCATGACGGGAGAAAAGGAAGCCATTGCCCAGCAGCTCGGCGATCTGAAAGACACCATCGCGCAGAACGAAATCAACATGGCCGGTCTGGAACAGGACGTGATCGCGGAAAAAGCGGAAAGCGAACACTGGTTCCAAAAGTACCAGGCCTTAGCCAATAAAAAAGGTTCACCTGTGGATGATGAAATCGCCGGCGAGATCGCAAACATCGTGAGAGTGCTCCCCGAATATAACTACGTCGTCATCGATATGGGCAGCACGCGCCATCTCAAACCGGATAACGTGGCTACAATTTTTAACGGCAACACGTTCATCGGCCGGCTACGCATCAAGGAAGTGAACAACGACCAGGCGATTGGTGAATACCAGCACAAGGAAATCGCCCGTCCCATTGCAATTGGTGATCAAATCGTATTCATCAAATCCTAAGCTCCGCCTTGCATGACTTCGCTAGCCCCGGCAAGCTGTTGGCTAGGGCTAGCGAACCGGTGATGGACTGGTGACGCTACACGTGCGGCTCTTGCTGTGAATCGACGAACCCGCATAGCCGATGCTTCATGAAAAACATCGCCTACCTCCTCTTCGGACTACTCCTCTCCGCTTTGTCCGGCGCTCCAACCACCGACACACCCAAGCCGGCGCAGCCCGTGAATATCCTCTGATCTGTGTCGACGACATGAGCGACTGGATGGGTTGCTGACAAACGATCCGGCGAAAAGCTTTACGACATACGAAAAAATCCCCACCAAATGCACAACCTGGCCAACCATCCGGAATATAAGGCGATCCTCAAGCGGCACCGTGAAGCCTTGGCGCGCGGGGAGGAAGAAACCGATGATCAGGGCCGCAATCCTTCGAGCCCGGAAGAGCTGACAGCGGTTTATGATCATGCGCGTGGTAAGGTCACGGCACCCACATTTGACTTATTGAAACAAAAGGCGCCTTAAAACCATCGCTTTAGCAATCGGAGCTCGAATTGCATGTTCGAGGTTGGCACCGGCCCATTCTGCGGGTAAATGGAGTCCATGAAAACGACCTCAGCACTGATCCTCATTATCGGACTCACCTCCTGCCTTAGCTTTGGCCAATGGCCTCAATTCCTCGGCCCGCAGGGAACCGGCCTCAGCGAAGAAGCCCTTCCGGCCGATCCAAAGCCGGTTAAGAAATGGGAGCAATCCATCGGCAAGGGCTTCAGTAGCTTGTCGGTCATGGACGGACTCGTTTACACGCTGGGCTTCGCGGATGGCAAGGAAACGGTCTGGTGCCTGAACCTCGAAACTGGAACACCCCTTTGGACACACAGCTACCCCGCAAAACTCCTGCCCAACCTGCATGAAGGGGGTCCGGCGGCAACCCCCACGTTGTTCGGCGATGCCGTGTTTACCCTGGGCAAGGAGGGGCTGGGGTTTTGTTTGAACCGAAAAACCGGCGAGGTGATCTGGCAGATCGACGTCAACGAACGCTTCACGTTAAAGACACCTGAATGGGGTTACGCCAGCTCCGGACGCGAGGCGGATGGTCGCCTGATCCTGGATGTCGGCCCAACGATTTGCCTGGACGCAAGCACGGGGAAAACCATCTGGAAGACGAAGCCGTTTAAAGCAGGGTATGGCTCACCGACCTTCTTCGATCAGGATGAAAAACGCTACTGTGCTGTGCTCAACAACGAGGGACTGATCGTTCTTCAGACCTCCGACGGGGGCATCGTTGATTTCTATGCCTGGCCAACCAGCTTTGAAACAAATGCGACCACTCCGATCTACCGGAATCGTGCGCTGTTTATTTCGACCGCCTACAACAAAGGCTGTGCCTTGCTCGCCTTTGACGGAACACATCTGACCCGGGTGTATGAAAACAAGGACATGCGAAACCACATGAACAATAGCGTGCCCGTGGGCGAGCACCTCATCGGATTCGACCGCAAAGCACATAACCGTCGCCTGGTGAAGTTGCGCTGCATGGAGTGGAAATCGGGACGCATCACCTGGGAACAGGAAGAGCTGGGCTGCGGCTCTCTGATTCGTGCAAAAGATCGATTGATCATTCTCAGCGATCAAGGTGAACTCGTGCTGGCGGAAGCAACGGCCGCAGCCTATGTGGAGCTATCTCGGTTCAAGATCCTCGAGGGGAAATGCTGGACCCATCCCGTCTGGGTCAACGGCCGTCTACTTGCTCGAAATGCTGCCGGGACCCTCGTTTGTTATCAGTTATAGGATCATTCGTTTGCCAGAACGCCCTTGTCGGACTTCCGCACGTCGGCAAACTTTTTAAACGCGACTTCCAGCTCCGGGATATCCGTGAATCCATAATGCTTCTGCAGGCTGTGTTCGGGTGGTAAGCCTAAGGATACGATGTCATTGAGATAGCGTATGAACACCTCGTCGCCTTTGGCCATCCGCAAGAAGCCCACCATGTATTTAGCGGTAGAATAATAGGCGCGGAGCAAGGCCTCATCCGGATAGTTTTCCGCGCTTAGCAGACGTTCAAGGGGGAAGTAGCTTTTCAAAGGCTCGCTGAATACAGCCCGTGGTCTTTGACCAGCACCTTTGAATTCAGCCCGGGAAAATTTCTCATACCATTCGGCCAGCCCTTCGTTCAGCCAACGCGGAGGCTGCACCTTAAAAAAGCGGTTGAGTACCAGATGCGTCATCTCGTGTGCCAGGACTTCCTCGCTTTGACGCGAGCTCGAAAGCTCCTGAATGAACATCAAATCCCCACGGACAAACGCGGAGGCCCATCCATACTGCGCGTCCGACTTGAGGAGAAACTCTTCCCATTTATCGCTCTTACGAAAAACGAAAATGTGTGACTTCCGAGGATACTGGTCCTCCATGCCTTTCAACTCACGCGAGATGTAGCTGTAATAAAAGTCACCCATACGGGCGACTTTCTGAGCGAATGCCGCACGGTCATAGTGAATCACAAAAAACTGGCTCTCCGCGTGCTGCCATTTGATGCCGAGCTGATCGATGGTCGCATGTTCGGCACCTTGCAGGCTGCCCGGCCAGGGATCATCCCCGGCAAAAGGCCGCCAGACGCGGTCCCGGCTCAGGGGCGATACCGTATCACGGGTTGCACCCAGCCCTTTGAGATACACTTGGTCGGCTTGCACAAGGCGCAAAAAGGGGACGGTCAGCAGCTTGCCGTCGGCTTTACGGAGCAGCACCTGGGAACCCTGCTGCCCTTCGTAGTAGGCCTGCACCTTCCGACCGGTCACGTCTGTCCACAGGTGAAGCTCAGCAGCCCGGGAAAGAAGCGTACTCATCAGAATTATCGCGAGGGCCCAACGCATGCGTGTATTATCCTCGATCCAACAGCTGAATACAAGATGAATGCCGATGATCAGGGGGGATCAAAAAAACCGGGCGGCCCGGCCTAAACCGAACCGCCCGATGATTCCCGTCACGGATCCCATCCCCGCTGTTTCTACGCCTCCCCTCGTAGTCTCTCGCTCCACCCTTCCTCAGTAATCGTCGGGAAGCCCGGGGTTATTCCTGAAAAAGGTGAAAAAAGTTTCAACCGCAGAAAATGGGCTATTTCCGGCAAGAATTTGTGAAAAACAAGGGGATACGGTAGCTTGAAGAAGGATGAATATCTCATTTGACTTGGATGACACCTTGATTCTGCATCCGCAGGATCGCCAAACTCACACCCATGAGCGCCTGCTGCTCACGGGGGAGTATCTGCGCAGAGGCACGACGGAGTTGCTTTCCGAACTTAGCCGGGCGCATCACATCTACCTATACACCAGCTCATTCCGAAGTCCGCTCCAGTTGGGACTCAGTTTTTTACTCAAGGGCATCCGCATTCGCAAGATCATCAATGGCGTACTCCACGACCAGATCATCCGGAAATACCACTTTAAGAATCCTCCTACTAAACTCCCTAGTCACTTTGGCATCGACCTGCATATCGACAACGACTCAGGTGTGGTTGATGAAGGAGGGCTGCATGGATTCCAGGTCCTGCTCATCGATCCGGATGATCAGGATTGGGTGACCACCATTCAACACTATCTGAATCCCCCGACAGTCGTCCCGCATTCGGAACGGGAACCGCCGCCTGAAAGCTCGATCTACCATTAAAGAATACAGGCAATCGCAACCACCAGCAGCAACGCTCCGCCCAACCGCGATCGCATAATTTTTACGCCTGCCCGCTCGCGTTCCCGATTCTTAAACCACGTGCCGGCAAACCAGACGAGCAGAACGCCGAACAGCCCGCGGGTACTGAAGACGACATTGATATCCGTCGCGCGACCGAATTTTCCGAGCGCCAGGTTGAGGATCAGGGCCTGTAGCCCCACGATGGTCGCACCCGCACACAGCGGTTTCCAGATGGACCCCGGCATCGCTCGGAGCGGGAGGCGAAAGATGGGCAACATGCCGAGGCTCAATACCGAAACCACCCCCATCATCCCCAGCAGCA
>JBLIND010000470.1:0-4421 GCA_047639095.1 Candidatus Omnitrophota bacterium
AGGGACAGAAGCGCCTGTTGACCTTATACACCGAGCGGAAGCTCCCGCGCGAAGCGGCCAAACTTGAAGCGCAGATTATGAAGGAGACCGCGTCCGATCGATTCGATCTCGGGATTCACCTGGCCGCTGACCGCATCCTTCAGAAGGCCGCGGACCATCACTGGTCGGAAGCGGAGCAGGAGTTCGAAGCCCGCATGAAGGATTTTCGCGGACGCTCCGGCGGTCATTTGTTTTACGGGCTGTTGCAACCCTACGTCATCACCTGTCTGGAAGAGCGCCAATACGATCGGGCGCGAAAGGCTATGAAACTCACGCGTCGCTTCGATGGCAAGGGGACGGTGTTGGGGAATGATATCACGTCGCTGGGAAAATGGGTTTCCGCGATGCGGTAAGCGGGGTTTCCTTACCCGGTGAGAGCATAGAGATAGCCATCGTACAACGAGCCCCGAATCGCGATGCGATCTTTAACCACGCCTTCGGGTGCTGCACCGAGTTTCTCGGCTACGGCGCGGCTTGCCAGATTTTCCAGGGCCATGCAGATCTCGATGCGTCGGAGGTGAATCTTCTCAAAGCCAAAACGGGTCACCCGGCGTCCGGCTTCAGCTGCATAGCCCTGACCCAGCTCGCTCGTCCGGATCCAATAACCAACGTTCCCCTGGCCATTGCTGGGCTCCAGCTGGTTCAAACCACACCCGCCGAGGAGTCGTTGATCCGACCGTCGGAAAATGCCGAAATCGAATTCGATGTTCATATCCCAGCAGGCGATCGCTCCGGTAATGAACGCCTCCGATTCCTCCAGTACATACCCCGCATGGCACCAGTCCAGCCAGCTTCCCACCGTGTCGACCGACTCCCGTGCGGCTTCATACAGATCGGGTGCATCATCGAGGACATACGGCCGGATAATCAGGCGGGGGGTCGTCAGGATAGGCCGTTTCAGAGCGTGCATGTGCCGAATGTATACACTGCGGCTTTGGTTCAGACTGAAAACGTGAAAAATTCACCCCTTGATTGAATATCCTGTAAGATTTGTGGTTCAGGTGGTACCCACCTAATGACATCATGAGCGATTTAGACACTATTTCCTATATCCTTGCCGCTGAACGAGATGCGTCCGTGAAAGATCTTCCGGCCTATGCCGAAGCTTTGGCCCGGGTTGAAGCCGATCCCGCCCTGGCGGCGGTGGTGGAGGCGGAGCGCGTATTCTATCAGCATCGTGACGGCTTGTTGGATGATGCCGGGATGCCTGCCGAGACGCGGATGCGTCTGCAACGCTGGGTAGACGAGACCTTCAATGCCTCTGCACAGGAATCTGCACCGGCTGAAGTGGTACGCCCTGCGCCGGCGAAGACGATTGCCTTCCCGCGCAGCCCGCGCAATTTTGCCACCCTCGCTGCGGCACTCGCCTTGCTCCTGGGCGGCACCGCATTGGTCTTCGTCATGAATCAGGAGCACAAAACCCAGCAGCTTCTCGCCCGGGCCACCCTCACGGATTTTGATGCCTTCCGGGCCTTTGGCTCCGAGCTGATCGCCAAAGGGGTAACCCTGGAGCACCGCTCGCCGGTTATACAGACGAGCTTTGACTACCTCGACGCAAAAGGTGCACCCGCGTTTAAAAATGTTGCCCAGATTCTGGAAGCCCAGGAGGCGATGGGTTGCGCGGTGTACGAAGTCGACGGGGTAAAGGTCTCCCTGATCTGCATGCGCATGACCGGCGACCAGATAGTGCATCTCTTTGCGGCGCCCCTTAAATGGAAAGCCCGCGATCCCGCGAACAGCATCAAGGTGGTCAATGGGCGCGAGACGCGCGCCTGGCAGGCGGGACCCTATGCGTATGTACTCGTCGCACACGACGAAGGTCAACGCCTCGGCTCTGGCTGACCCCGCGTTTAAGCAAACGCTTCGCAGAACTGGCCGTCGATGATGATCGGAATGGCCTTCCCGTCCGCATCGTATCCCGTGACCGTAATTGCTTCACTACCGATCATGAAGTCGGTGTGCAGGATCGCCTGATTCAACCCTGCTTCGTAGCGCTCGCTCTCTGACATCGCGGGACCGTTCTCAAAGGTGTCCGCGTAGCTGGAGCCCAGGGCCATGTGGCAGGCGGCATTTTCATCATAGAGAATAGAGTGGAAAATATGGCCCGATTTAAAAATGGGGGACGATCCATCCACGAGGGCAATTTCGCCCAGACTTTTAGCGCGCGGATCGATCTCAAAGAATTTTTCCAACCGTGCCTGGCCCTCGTCCGCTCCGAAATCCACGACGACGCCATCGACAAATTCAAACCAGGCGCCCACGACTTCATGGCCGAGCACTTCCACCGGGCGGGTTACCTGTGCGCGTCCGGAAGTCAGGCGGTAGTCGGGCGAGGTGAACACCTCCTCGGTGGGCAGGTTCGGCACGAAGGCCTCGCCGTCCGGTTTGACGATGGATCCGCCGCACCAGGAGCCTTTTTCGAGCAACGCCACCGACAGGTCCGTGCCCGGTGCTTGAAAATGCAGCCGCGTGAGGTGTTGCGCATTCAGGCTGTTGCTGCGCCGTTGCAAGGCCTCCGCCAGCCCCTTCCAGGTCGCGATCGGATCCTCCTGGTCGAGTCGAAGAATGGGGATGAGGGTTTCCCAGAGCGCGTCAGCATCGGCCGTGCCGAGTACGCGCTCGGCCCAGGCATCGGTGGGCAGGCCGGCCACACACCAGGCGACCTGGCCCGACATGGCGGCCGCACGAAACGGCGACAGCACCTCGTTGCGCGCCTTGGTTAAGATCGCATTGCGGTCCTGGTCAACATCCTGGAAGAGGTCGGGGAAGGCGGAACCTTCCAGGCGGATGCTGGCAAAGCTTTCCTCGACCATCCCGCTGTACTTGGCCTTCACGTAGCTGGGGAAATAGGAGAGGTAGTCTTCCGGGGAGTGCTGGATCCGCATCTTGCTGAATTCGGGGTGCACCAGCATCGTGTCGACGTAACGCGCACCCAGCTCGTAGGCCCGTTTGCTCAGCACATTGACAAAATCCCAATGCACGGGCTCTCCACCGATCATCAGATTTTGACCGGGCTGAAGATTCAGTCCGACCTGCAATAAGAGGTCGGCATACTTGAGCTGGGTAACGGAATCCATGGCAATAGAATGTAGCGGCGTTATTTAAACGAGCAGCAGTAGTCGGTGACGGCGGTGATCTGCACGTGGAATGCGGCATTCCCCGGCACATCGAAGGAGTCGCCGCCCTTGATGGGCTGCCACTCGTCAGAGCCCGGCAGCTGAAGGGTCAATTCGCCGCTGTAAATCTCCATCAGCTCCGGAGCATCGGTGTTGAAGGTGTATTCCCCGGGCAGCATGATCCCGAGCGTTTTCTTGGAGCCGTCCGCGAAAAGCACGGTGCGGCTGGTGACCTGGCCATCGAAATACACGTTGGCCGCCTGGACGATAGAAACATTTTCAAAGGTAGACATGGCGGAACCATGCCCGAATCCGGGGGAATTGGGAGTAAAAAATTACCGGGGAATCTGACCCGCATGCTCCGCGGGCGTCGATCTTAAGCTTGGCTGTTGGCGCCGCTGCCCTGGGGATTCCGCCGGACAAAATCCTCCACCCACAACAGGTTTCCGTTGGCGTGGCGAATGGTCTGTAACAGCGTGGTCATGGTGTCGATCTCTTCGACCTGTTCATTGACAAACCACTGGAGAAACGAGGAGCTTATGTGATCGTCCTCAGCCTTGGCGGTGGTCGCCAGTTGGTTGATCTCGCCGGTAACTCGCAGCTCCTGCGTCAGGGCGAATTGTACCGCCTCTTCGGGTGAGGTGAAGTCGTTCTTCAGCTCACCGGTGGCGGGAATGATCGGGTCGGCACCGGTTTCGAGCAGGAAGCGAACGAATTTCATGGCGTGCATCCGCTCTTCCTCCGCCTGGTTGTAGAAGTACCCCGCCAGCTCGGGCAGGGCCATCTGGTCGAAGTAAATGGCGATGGCCAGGTATTGGGCGGAAGCGCCAAACTCACTGATCAACTGCTGGTTCATCAGGTCGGCAACGGGTTGTTTGATAATAGATGCGCTCATGTTCAAACGATGGTCAGGGGGGGGCGGGAATGCAAGATGTACTACACAGGAAAATAATCCCGATCCCGGCACTTGTAAGAAAAGGGACCGCCAGTAGACTTAATGGTATGAAAGATCTCCTTTTGCCTTTGGGTATTATTGCCGCTTATCTGGTGCTTCAAATCTGGGTACTCCCCCGATTTGGGGTGAAGACCTGACTGGGTGGTGCCTGCGCGGAGTCTCCGCGCGATAAACGTGCAGCCAAAAAGGCGGATGCCGAGGATGCCAAAGCGCTGCAGTCGGAAGTGTTGGCGCAAGGGGCGGGAGCTGAAGCGCGTCCATCCCTGGACTAGCCGCAGGCGAGCCAGTCTCGCCAAAGCGCTTTCGGCAGG
>JBLIND010000471.1:0-4412 GCA_047639095.1 Candidatus Omnitrophota bacterium
CGACGACCTATCGCGAACGAGAGCATGCCTACGCGCCGATCGCAGCATCGATTCGCGCCTTTGTCGATGGACGTTCCGGGAACGTGCTGGTCTTCTTTCCTTCTTTTGCCTTTCTCGATCGGGTGGCCGAGCATTTTCACTTCGAACAGGATTTCGGGCGATTGAAACTCCAGCGGCCTCGCATGTCGGAGGTGGAACGCACGGAATACCTCGAACGATTTGTGCGACCGGCGGTTGACGGCTTCATGGGCTTCGCGGTGATGGGCGGAATCTTTGGAGAAGGCATCGACCTGGTCGGCGAATCCCTCTCCGGTGCCATCATCGTTGGGGTCGGGTTACCCCAGGTGAACCCGGAGCAGGAATTGATTCGGGCCTATTATAATGAACACGGGGTGGATGGGTTCGATTACGCATATACCTATCCCGGGTTCAGTCGGGTGCTCCAGGCCGCCGGGCGGGTGATCCGGTCAGAAAGCGATGAGGGCCGCCTCCTGCTCATCGACCGCCGCTATGCCAAGTCCTCGTATCAGGAGCTTTTCCCATCCTGGTGGCAGTTTGCGGAGGTGGATGGGTGATTTTGCAAGCACGCTGTAATGGTAAAGACTTGTTTCAGTCTTTTGCGAATATTAAGAGGGTAGGATGGTAACGGATGGTTTTGATAGTTTTGATTTCTGGTACGCGGTAAATAATACCGAAGTGTTGAGGACGCCCTCCAGACAACTGGAAACGTTTGGTACGACCATGGTGAATTATTTCCTCATCAGCGAGTTGATGGATACCGTGGACAAAGTGCGGGTGCGGGAAGGGCGCATCGAAGCCGCACGTCCGCAAATTCTCACCCCGGGCGATTTGGGAAATGCCGCCCTCGAGGGCTTTTCTGATGAAGAAGCCAGTCGCTACGTTGAATGGTTGAGCAACAACGCCCAGCATCTTCGAATCCTGCATTACGGGTTTGCGATCAGTAAGGAGAACGTGAATGACCATGTCGTCTCCGATACGGTTGGACAGGTCGTGGATAACGTCATGCAGGATGTCGCTCGGCGGGATGATCCGCTGAGTGCGATTCTCGTAGGCGTGGACAAGCCGTGGGAAGTTTGTCTGCTCAAACTGATGGTCGACCTCGTGGAGAACAGCGCTTCCGGCAACATCCAGGACCTGGAGCAGCACGGCTTTCCCGGAAGTCCCCAGGAACGTCGTCGGGAGATCGATCAGGCCTTTCTCGCGGCTTCGCGTGATGCTTCACAAATTTCCAGTCTGCATCGACATCTCATGCAACTCGGTGTTTTTGAAGAATACGAAGATCGCTTTTTCGCGCTCGTGCGCGCCTCTGAAAGTTCATAGAAAAGGAAGAATGCAATGATCAATATACTTGGTTTAGGCGCCATCGGTGGCGGTCTCCTGGTGCTGGTGGGACTCGGTGTCGTGCTCGGACTTTTTTCTATCAGTCTGTACAACAAGCTCGTTCGCAGTCGGAACCAGGTGAAGAATGGTTTCGCCCAGATCGATGTGCAGCTCAAACGACGCTACAACCTGATTCCCAATCTCGTGGAGACGGCCAAGGAATATATGTCGTACGAGAAAGAAACCCTCGAAGCGGTAATCCAGGCGCGCAACTCGGCCATGCAGGCGGTGGAAAAAACCGAAGGCAATCCCGCAGATGCTGAGAGCATGAAAAGCCTCGTGGCGGCCGACCAGGCTTTGACCGGCTCGCTGGGCAAGCTCTTCGCGCTCTCCGAAGCGTATCCGGATCTTAAAGCCAACCAGAATATGATGCAGTTGAGCGAGGAACTCACCTCGACGGAAAACAAGGTGGCTTTCGCCCGGCAGGCGTACAACGATGCGGTGATGAAGTTCAATACCGCCATCGAATCGTTCCCCGCCAATTTCTTCGCCGGTGGATTCGGGTTCAAACCATCCGAATTGTTTGAGGTCGAAGCCGAATATCAGCGCGACGCTCCCGAAGTGAAATTCTAAGCGCTTACCCGCCTCGCGTACACGACCCACATGGATTTTTTTGCCAGTCAAGATGCCGCACGTAAAAAGAGCGGCATGCTGGTGGTGTATTTCTTCGCTGCCGTTGTCCTGATCATCCTGACCGTCTACCTGCTGGTTGCCGCTCTCAGTATGTATTTTGCCGGTCCGCAGTTTAAACTATGGAATGAAGGCCTCTTCTTTGGGGTCAGCCTGATCGTCTCCCTCGTGGTTTTCCTGGGCTCGCTCTACAAGCTCAGCATGATTCGCGAGGGTGGGGCGGCCGTGGCGAATATGATGGGCTGCCGCCTCGTTCCCACAAACAGCGCCGAGGTCCTCGAACGCCGCGCCTTGAATGTCGTGGCGGAGATGGCCCTGGCCTCCGGGGTGCCGGTGCCGCCGGTGTATCTCATGGATCATGAGCCCTCCATCAATGCTTTCGCCGCCGGTTTTAATCCCGAAGATGCGGTGATCGGGATATCCCGTGGTGCCCTGGATGCCCTGACGCGCGACGAGCTGCAAGGGGTGGTTGCACACGAATTCAGCCATCTTCTCAATGGCGATATGCGGCTGAACATTCGACTGATCGGGGTCATTCACGGCATCCTGTTGCTCCACCTGATCGGGTCCGGCCTGATGCGCGTGGTCGGTCAGGGCCATTCGCGTCACAGCCGGGACAGCAACCAGATACAGGTCCCGGTCATGATCTTTGCCGTCTGCCTCATGGGCCTCGGGTGGATCGGCGTCTTCTTCGGACGCATGATCAAAAGCGCCGTGTCGCGACAACGGGAATTTCTCGCGGATGCTTCCGCGGTTCAGTTCACGCGGAATCCGGATGGGATTGGCGGAGCCTTGATCAAGGTCGGTCGATGCTCGTCAAAGAGTTTTATTGCGCATCGACGTGCGGAAGAAGTGAGCCACCTGTTCTTTGGCAATGCCTTGAAGCGGGTATCCGGCCTCATGGCCACACACCCGCCTCTGACGGATCGGATCCACCGCCTGCTACCGCATTTCGATGGAAGCTTCCCCCCCCTGGAAGGACGGGAAATCCAAGCCAATCGCGTGAGTGTTGAGCGTGCCCCGGCTCCGGGTGCTTCCATGCTTTCGCATACTCGACCGGTTGCGAATGTGAGCGAGATTGCCCGCGATCCGGATGACCTCCTGCAGGTCGTTGGCGCGCCGCTCGCGGATCATGTGGCGGTCATCAAGCGCCTGCTGCACCGTTTACCCCCCGCCGTACTGGAGGCGGCGCACGAGCCTTTCGGTGCACGTGCCCTGGTGTATGTGCTGCTGCTGCATCGGGAACCCGCTTTGGTTGAGCGGCAGATGGAAGGATTACGCGCCAACGCCGATCAACTCGTATTCCAGGAGACCCAACGCTTGCTTGGATTTCAGGAAGCCCTGCCACCCGAGGTGCGCCTGCCGCTGGTCGATCTGTGCCTGGCCGCGTTACGTGCTTTGTCCCCACCGCAGTATGAGGACTTTCGTAAAAACGTGCTCGCGCTCTCCAATGCCGACCAGCAGATCTCGCTTTTCGAATACACCTTGCGGCATGTTTTGATCCGCCACCTGGATGCCGCCTTCCGTAAGCCGCGCATGAAGGTCATTCGCTACCATTCACTTGCCCGGCTGAAGAAGGAGTGCGCGGTCGTGCTTTCCATGCTGGCCCGATTCGGGCACAAGGATGAAGTCATCGCTCAAAGTGCCTTCGCGAGCGCTTGTTCCCGTCTGCCAACGCTGGCCGACCACCTGGTCCTGCTTCCGCTCGAAAAATGTACGCTGAACCATTTTGACAAAGCCCTCGATCAACTCGCTCAACTCGAGTTTCGGTACAAGAAAGGGTTGCTGGTCGCCTGCATGGCGAGTATTGCCTTTGATCAGCAGCTGACCGTAACCGAAGCGGAATTGTTCCGCGGCATTGCGGATGCGCTGGAGTGTCCCGTGCCGCCCTGGTTGCAGTTACAGGCCTTAAAGGATGTATGATGAAAACACGTTGGATGATACTTATGATGGGATTGTTGGGACTGTCGGCCTGCGGCGCGGATGTGCCGGTAAAAATCAGCCAGGAGGACCTGCTGAAGCGACAGGCGGACAAGGTGGCGTTTCTCCTGCTCGACGTGCGCAGCGCACCTGAATTCCAGCAGGGCACGATTGCCGGTTCGACCTGGATGCCTCACGGGGAGGTCGCGGCGCGGCTGGCCGAATTGGAAAAATTTAAAGACAAAGCAATCATTGTTTACTGCCAATCCGGCGTGCGTTCCGGCAAAGCGATCAAGGTGCTCAAGGCCAACGGCTTTGCCAAAGCGGTCCAACTCGATGGCGATTACGGAGCATGGGTGCGCGCTGGTCGACCCGTGGTTAAGCCGTAAGGCCGTAACATGGAGCACCGCTCCGTCCCAGAGGACCCGGCAACCCCGCACATCACTTCAGGTACCATGCGA
>JBLIND010000472.1:0-4401 GCA_047639095.1 Candidatus Omnitrophota bacterium
CGCAGCAGTAGCTTGGGACTCCGTCCCGACAAATGCGCCTGCGGCAACCAAATCGAGCTGCCGGCGCGGCCGATGTCCGCATGGATATCGAAATCAGTTTGCTGGGATTAGACCTTGTCACCGGGTACAAACGAAAGGAAGATACGCAGTATGAAACCACAAACGACGATACGATTCCTCAGTGCCCTGGCGGTATGTGCCTTAATCAATCCGGTTTGGTCCGGGGCGGAGACGAAGCCGGAGCAGATGCCGGGTTACGATAAATCGAAAGACTTGGGTACGCCGGTTCCCAAAGGCGCTGACGTGCCATTTGACGGCACCATGGGATCCGTTGCCGCTCATTGGGAAATGTGGCCAAAGGCCGATATGCCGATTTGCTGGTCGCTGGTCGACAATCCCACCGGCGAAGGCAAGGTCTTGATGAGCAACGGCGGAAAAGGCTGGGGCACGCATGACCTCGTCACCAAAAAGAAGTACACCGATTTCGAAGGGCACGTTGAATTTGTCCTGATGGGATCGCGGGGAGACGACAAGACGGAGGGGTATGCCAACAGTGGCGTGTACCTGCAAAATCGATACGAGCTCCAGATCGAATCGCCAAAAGGCAAGGACGCGGAAGATCCCTACAATTGGAAAATCGGCCCACACGGCATCGGCGCGTTCTGCATGGATCGCGTACCGGATGTAAACGCCTGGCGGCCGAACGGCGAATGGCATGCCTATCACTTCATCTTCACCGCAGCGCGCTGGGATGGTGATAAGGTCCTTGAGCCCGCACATGCAACCGTGTGGTGGAACGGCGTAAAAATTCACGACAACGTTCCCATCAAACACGCGAACGGCGGCGTCAAGGTTGGCCCGAGTTCTGAAGGGCTCAAGCTCCAGGAACACGGTCAGGATGTGCGCTTCCGCAACATCTGGATTCGCGAAAGCAGTAAGTAATTCGGTTGATCAAACGAGCTTCACGCGCTGCGAAGGGCCGGATTCCCGTTCCGTCTCAGGCTGGTGCGTAGACCGCTTTTCAGATCATAGGAGCGATGCTGGGAAAGGCTTCCGATCATAGGAAGCCACTACTCAAATCACCCTTCGGCAAGAATCAGCTTCAACAATCCGGGAAAGCGTCGGTTGAGCTCCTTCTCCCGCAAGCGGGAAAGACACTTGGTCCCTTCCGCATGCGTCTCGATCACCCCTGCATTTCGCAAGGCTTCAAAATGATGCGACGCGGTGGCCTTTGAAACATCCAGCTCGAATTCATTGCAGGCCAGTGCCCGCCCCTTTGCCTGATGCAAGGTGCGAATGATCGTCTGGCGACACGGGTCAGCCACGGCCTGCAGCACAGACGTCAGGGGGATTTCTTCGAGGGTTGGATGGGTAAACGTTTTCATGAACGAACTATTTCTACGTTAAAAAAGCGCATCGTACAACCCCAAGAAAATCCACCCGGTCATAAACTTTTGTTCGATCATGATCGAAATACCATTTGACGTGCGATCCGTCTCGTGCTTTATTTCGATTCCAGTCGAACAATGATTTTACAACCAACACCGCAAACGAAACGGGCGCTATGACTTCATCAAACCAGAACAAGAAACTCCTCGAACCGGTGACCGTCGGCGACCTGAACTTCCGCAACCGTGTCGTGCTCGCTCCGATGACGCGCACCCGCGCGGAGGCCGACGCCACGCCCAACGACCTCATGGCGGAGTACTACAGCCAACGCGCCGGAGCAGGCCTGGTGATTGCAGAAGCCACGGCCATTGCGGGCGATGCGATCGCATGGCCGGGCATGCCGGGATGCTTCAACGACGCGCAGGTGGCCGGTTGGAAAAAGGTCACGGACGCCGTGCACGCAAAAGGCGGCACCATTTTTCTCCAGATCTGGCACCCGGGGCGGGCCACCCACAGCTCGATCAACGGTGGCGTACAACCCGTAGCACCCTCGGCCATTCAACTCGCCGGCGACGAAATTCACACGCCCGACGGAAAGAAGCCGTATGAAGTGCCCCGTGCGCTCGAGACAGACGAAATCCCCGGGATCGTCGCGCTGTTCAAGCAGGCGGCCGTCTATGCGAAAGCAGCCAACTTCGATGGCATCGAACTCCATGCTGCCAATGGGTACCTGCTGGATGAGTTCCTCCAGTCTAAGACCAATCATCGTAGCGATGCGTACGGCGGCTCTATTGAGCATCGCTACCGACTGCTCGACGAGGTTGTTCAGGCGGTACTCGACGTCTATCCCGCCCATCGCGTTGGGGTACGCCTCTCGCCGAACGGAGCGTTCAGCGACATGGGCTCGCCCGATTTCCGCGAGCAATTCACCTATGTCGCTGGCCAGTTGAACCAATACAATCTAGCCTTCCTGCATGTGATGGACGGCCTCGCGTTTGGGTTTCATGGGCTGGGTGAAGCCATGACGCTCAAAGAATTCCGTGCAGTCTTCTCCAAGTCGCTCATCGGAAATTGCGGCTATACCCAGGAGCTAGCCGAGCAGCGTATCCAGGATGGCGATGCGGATATGATCGCTTTCGGTCGTCCGTATATCACCAATCCCGACCTCGTGGAGCGCTTCGCCAGGGATCTCCCGCTGGCTGCAGATGCCGATCCGTCTACCTGGTACGGGACGGGTAGCGCAACGGGTTACGCGGACTATCCGGCGTATGCGGGTTAGTCGCCAGAGATCACATAAATAGGTTGAACCAGGGGTATCCAACACGTAGCTTGAGATCTCAAGTTTCTACGTTAGGTGTTTTTATGAAAGTACCCACTCAATCCAGATTCGTATCATCTGCCATCGCTTGTCTGGTATTTGTCGCGGTGTCATCTCAGGCAACGTTGATACAAATTGCGACCAGCGATGGGGGCGGAGCGGATACGTACATCCAGAGCACATCCGGAAACGTCGCTCCGTTTACCAACTTTGGGAGCACAACTGGGATTACATTAAAAAACGGAGGCGCTGCCAACCAGTTTGCCCGTAAGGGATACCTCCGATTTGATCTCAGCTCCCTTTCCGGGCCGGTGGATTCGGCAGTGCTGGATCTGGTTGTTAATTCCAATGATTCGGGCGGAGGGGATCCCAACCCATCGAGTTTTACGGTTGAGGTTTTTGGCCTGAATGATGGGGCGGGGGATTTCTGGGTCGAAGGAAATGGCGGAACCGATAACAACCCGCTGGATGAAATCGTCTGGAGCAACGCTCCCGGAAATGACACGGCCAGCGGAATTGGATTACTGGGTGCACAAGTAACTGCGCTCGGGCAATTCGGAGTGACGACGAGTGATATTGCCGGAATGACGGTTCAGTTCGCATCAACACCTGCGTTTGTTAATTTCATCAATGCCGACAGCAACGGTTCCGCCTCCATTATTCTCCGTCGGGATTCGGGCGGCAGCAACAATCTGGCTTTTCGGACCAAAGAATTCGGCATCGCAAGCGCACCATTGTTAACCCTCAACGCCATTCCGGAACCATCCAGTTTTTCCCTGGTCGTATTAGGTCTGGGATTCCTCCTGTATCGGCGTCGGGCTTAAGTCCACGTGCGCCCTGGAGTGCGGCTGCTTGCTGCCGCCTTCCTCTCGAGCAGCTTGCTGCGGAAGCACCGGCCTGTTGCCCAACTTTATGCGCCTGGACGGCCAATTGCTGCTGCGCAACGCAAGCAGCGAATATCTGGACTAGATCGACACCGGCGGCGCACGTTACAAGTATGCACTGGATGCGCTCTGGTTCGCGAACGACACCGCGCGAATCCACCTGGCCTCTTATGCGGACTGGTGGCTGAACCAATACCCCATTGGCGTCTTCTCCAGCAACGATCCGCAGAATGCCTACCTGATCAATGGCACGGTGGAGACGGCTGGCGGTTCGGTCACCCGCGCGGGTGGCTTGGGCATGGCGGCCATGGTCGCGGGTGGTTCGCCGGAACACCAGCACATGGTCGACAGCAGTTATGATCAGTGCGTGGACTATGCCCGTGAGAGTTTTGTGAATTCCTTCATCGGATTGCACAAGCTCTTCAACCTGCTCGTCTTCGGGGGTAATTTTCCGGTCGTGCTCGTCGGTGGACGCATCGATGACGACAGCGACGGGGCACCGGATCTCTGGGAAATCGACCACGGCTTTGATGAGAGCAATATCGCCGACGGGACGCTCGATGCGGATGACGACGGAACGCCGAACTGGCTGGAGGCGCGGCTTTCACTGAATCCCCATGATGCCGCCGAACGATTCTCCGTTTCTCTTGTTCCACCCGGCGACAGTTCAGCCGGCACCATCCTGCTCGGTCCGCTTGCCCGCGGCGTGAGCTTTACGGTGGAGTGTAGCGGTTCGCTGGGCGCGGCATGGACGCCATGGATCGGCACCTCGGAGCCGGCCGCGTTTACCCCGGTCTGGTCCGAAGTCAT
>JBLIND010000473.1:0-4338 GCA_047639095.1 Candidatus Omnitrophota bacterium
GCGCGCACTTGGCGAGCCGGCACGAAACCGGTGAGGTGCTGCGGCAATCCCAGGTGCCGGTGATTGAATTTCGTGCCTCTATCGTGATCGGTTCGGGCAGCCTCTCCTTTGAGATGGTGCGATCATTAGTTGAAAAGTTACCGGTGATGACCACACCGCGCTGGGTGTATGTGGAGGCCCAACCGATTTACATCGATGATCTCCTGGCCTATCTGCTTGCGGCGATCGAGCTGGAAAGCTCGAAGAACGAGCTGTTCGAAATCGGCGGGGACGACCGCGTGACCTACGGCGATCTCATGCAGGCCTACGCGAAACTGCGTGGGCTCAAACGCCTGATCATTCCAGTCCCGATATTAACGCCGTGGATCTCCAGCCTCTGGTTGGGTTTGATCACCCCCTTGTTTGCCCGCATCGGACGAAAGCTGATCGACAGCCTGCGGCATCCCTCCGTGGTGAACGATCCCCGGGCCCGCGAGGTGTTCGACATACACCCGCGGAGTACACGCCAGGCGATGGCGGACGCGCTCGCGGCGGAGGAATCCGATTTACGCGACACGCGGTGGTGCGACGCGATGAGTTCCAGCGGCCCCATACGCACCTGGAATGCGGTCCACTTCGGCCGTCGATTGATGGACAGCCGTTCACGCGAGGTGGCCGTACCGCCCGCACAGGCCTTCGCGCCCATCCAGCGCCTGGGTGGTGAAAGTGGATATTACTATGCGAATTTTCTCTGGAAAATCCGGGCGGCGATCGATGTGCTGGTCGGCGGGGTCGGGCTTGGTCGAAGACGACGCGATGCGGTCGAGTTACAAGTGGGCGACACGGTGGACTGGTGGCGCGTAGAGCAGTTTGAGCCCGGAAAAGTCTTGCGCCTGGAAGCGGAAATGAAGATGCCCGGCCGCGCCTGGTTACAATTCGAGGTGGAAAAAACCGAGACCGGGTCCCGCATCCTTCAAACCGCTTTGTTCGATCCCGTAGGCCTGGGTGGTCGCCTCTACTGGTATGCGGTGTACCCGCTGCACCTCCTGGTCTTTCGCGGCATGCTCCGCGGCATTGCCAAAGCTGCGCTCAGGTCCTAGCAAAAAATATTATCCATTTGTTTTAGCTGCCGGGGACGACGGCCCTCCAGGAAATCGCTATTTCGCATCATCCATTGGAGGGAAGCTGTCCCCAGCCGCCGGGATGTTTGAAACCGTTTCGTTCAGGCGCGAAGGATGAGGACGGTTAAAAACACAAACGGGGAAGACCGAACGCCTTCCCCGCTTGTCTTGGTATGGTTGTTTGCTGCCTCAGTTGGCGGTGACATCATTCTGCATGGCATGCTTCAACGCGACGTAGGCGCGGTCGAGGCCGTGACGCAAGGACCAGGCCTGGGTGTTGGAGCAGGAGGTCTGTGACGCACGCGTCACGGCATGGCGAAGGCTGGTCTGGGCATGTTCGGGGAGGCCACACGCATCCAAAAGCGTTTTGCTCGCCTGCATGTATACCTTCGCGCATCCTTGTGTATCGCCTTCATTGAACATCGGGACACCTTTTTCTACGGCCTGGGCGATGACCTGGATATGTTGCTCGGCCGTACTCACCGATTTCTTTGCCGGGGGCATCATGACCGAATCGATCACGTGGATGATGCCATTACCGCCGGCCACATCGACCTGAAGGACCTTGGCCCACTGCGCGACCATGCCGCCATCTTTATAGCTGATGGGAATGTCACCGCCGTTCAATGCGGTGGCGCTGCCGGCGTTGAGTGCATCTCCGGCGCGAATTTCGCCGCTCACCACGTGGTAGGTGAGCAGATTGACCAGCTTCTCCTTGTTTGCAGGCTTGAGCAAGTCCGCCAGGACTTTTTCCGGAACTTTAGCGAAGGCTTCATCGGTCGGTGCGAATACGGTGAAGGGTCCTTTGCCCGAAAGCACTTCCATCAGGCCAGCAGCTTCAGCGGCGGCCAGCAATGTTTTGAATGAGCCGAGGGATGCAGCAGTTTCAACGATCGTAGCGGGAGCTTTTGCTGCAGGAATCAACACGCTATCGATGACATGAATCGTTCCATTGGCGCAGACGATATCGCTGGTTTGGAGTACCGCATCATTTACCTGTACGCGCCCTTGCTCGAAACGAACCGAAAGCTTTCCGCCTTCCACGGTGCCCACCTCTTTACGCGCAAGCAGGTCGGAGAGCGTGTAGCCGGTTCCGGGGATGACATGGAACGTAAGCACTGCGGCAAGCTGTTTTTTGTTTTCAGGCTTCAGTAGATTCTTGAGTGTCTTTGCCGGGAGTTTTTCAAACGCTTCGTTGGTCGGGGCGAAAACGGTAAAGGTTCCATCTTTCACTACGTCCACCAGATCAGCTGCTTTCAGGGCGGTTACCAGGGTGCTGAATTGCGGATTTGAAACGGCCACATCGACAATATTCTTGTCTTCGGCAATCGCCACGGTGGCGATCAGGCTGGCAAAATAAACGGTGAGTATGTGTGTTGCTTTCATAAGTCTCCAGGTTGGGGTGATGATTGAGCTTCGGGGAGGAATCGTGATCGGGAGACGGACCTTACGCTGGAAAAGCCGACTTGTTTCTCGGACACGCAGCAATCGGGTTGATAGGTTAACCGTCTTGCAGTTGTGGCGGGCGAGCGTGTGTGACGGGCTCCACGGGAACGGGACGAATTGACCAACACTGTCTGGAGGTGCCTTTGTAAGGTTCTACTCCCTGTCGCGTATAATGGATATGAAACGATCTATACGTCCCGGCCACATCCTGTTATTCGCGTGCTCGCTAGCCCTCAGCGCCCCTGTTCAGGCAGGTGATCTACTCATGGATTTCAATGGCGACCCGGGAGAGCCGGGCTGGAAAACGGTGAATGACAACGTCATGGGTGGCCGTTCCAAGGGAGGGTTCGTGGTGAATCACGACAAAGGTCAACTCACCTTCTCCGGTAACACCAACACGAAGGGTGGAGGATTTTCGTCCATACAAACCAACGGACATGACTGGGATTTTGGCGAGGCCGCCGGGATCGAGATACGTTTCCGGGGTGATCAGCGTACGTACCAGGCGGACCTGCGTAAAAAAGGGGATCGCCAATGGATTCCGGTGGCCTATCGAGCTGAGATCGCGTCCGATAAAAACAGTACCGGCTGGCAGACCGTGCGCATTCCCTTTTCAGCTTTCGGACCCACCCGTATGGGCCGGCCAGTGAACACCGGTCCGATCGCACCGTCCGAGATCAAAGCGATTGGCTTCATGATTTATGACAAAAAGGATGGGCCGTTCAAACTGGAAGTGGATTGGATCGGCGTTTACACGGAGCAGGGTAGCCTTGGGGACATGCCGCCGTTTGGCACGATTGTTCCAGAAATACCAGAGGGCTAGTCGTCCTGCTGGCGAATCATGGCTTGTAAGGTATGACGAAGCGGAACGTCTAAAGGGCATGCGATACAACTTTTTCAAACGAAAGTGGACGGGCATGGCCATCATTGCCCTTCTTGGCTTCAGCACCATGTTCTTCTCATTAGGCTGTTCGGTATTCGGCATTCGAACCGGCTACGAGGAAGCCGGGTATGCTCCGGTTGAAAAGAAGGGAGCTTTTGAAATTCGCGACTACGAGGAGCTGGTGGTGGCCGAGACCTTCGTGAAAGCCAACTACAAAGAGGCCGGCAACCAGGGATTCCGACGGTTATTTCGCTATATCTCCGGTGACAACGCGGCAAAGTCAAAAATAGAAATGACCGCTCCGGTGATTGCCGATGAACGCGGCGGGGAAAAAATCTCCATGACCACTCCGGTGATCGGCGAAGAGACGAATGCCGATGGCTGGCGATACATGTTTGTGCTCCCGTCCAGCTACACCCTTGAAACCGCCCCGGAACCAACCAACCCCGAGGTGAAACTCTCGGTGATCCCCCCTCACAAGGTGGCGGTTATCCGGTATGCCGGGACCTGGAAAGAATCGACCATGCGCGCGAAAACCGAAGCGCTTCAGGAATGGATCAAAGCGAGTGACTACGAGGCGGTTTCCGAACCGCGTGCGGCCGGATACGACCCGCCCTGGACGCTGCCTCCCCTGCGCCGAAACGAAGTCATGATCGACGTTCGATAGTCGTTCGATAGTCGTTCGATTGTCGTTCGATTGTCGTCGATTGTCACGCCCTACCCTTTGCCGACATTAGCTCAAACCCGCATGCGAACAGGATGGCATAAATAGCATGGATCATGTTCATCTCGGATATATGGGGCTTCAGGGAAAAGGGTGGTTTTTCCCACGGCCTGATTCTGCCGTCAATGGATGAATGACGTACAGCTTTATCAAGCGCCGTTAGGGGTTGAATCTGCCTGGAAAGG
>JBLIND010000474.1:0-4327 GCA_047639095.1 Candidatus Omnitrophota bacterium
CATAAATAGCATGGATCATGTTCATCTCGGATATATGGGGCTTCAGGGAAAAGGGTGGTTTTTCCCACGGCCTGATTCTGCCGTCAATGGATGAATGACGTACAGCTTTATCAAGCGCCGTTAGGGATTGAATCTGCCTGGAAAGGCGCGGATGTGCAGATGAGCATGGCCGCCCAGGAAATCGAAATCGAGGTCACCTGAAACCGGAAGGTATGGGCCTGTCCGAAATGTCGTACGCGGATGCATGTGCACAGCTGTAGCGAACGCCGGGGGCGGAGTCATTCGCTCCGACGGAGTCTGAGAACCTGGCATGTGTGGACACTTCCTGCGCGGAAATCGGGAGACCTCGGAAAGGTGTCTGGAGATGAATCACGATTCTGATCCGGAGGCGGAAGGGAAGGGTGCCAACCAAGAGAAACTCGGAAGAGGAAGCCGCGACCCGGATGCAAAGCCGGACCATCGCGTCGAATGGACTCGACCGAGTGCGTGAAAGATCGAAGGCGGATAAAACATCTGCCTTCAGCAACCTGTTCCACTTTCTGAAAGTCGATCTTCAGGATGTTGCCGCCCTTGCGATCGTTGACCTGATTGTAACACATCAGGGATTCTCGCACGACGATGATATTTCCTTTGGGAGCGGTGTTGCCCCAATCGTATTCCTTGGTCGGCCAGCCCAAAGCTTTGGGATTGGGGTTCGGCAGCTCCTCGAACAGGACCGGATCGACGGAGTCGAAAAAGGTCATGGGCACCACACGCTGCTTATCATCCACCGCGGTGACAAAACCGGGGAGTCCCCGCTCGCGAATGTGCCGGTGATGACGTTTGCGTTGACGCTCCGCGGTGAGTGCGCGGCTCTCCCCGTCCAGCCAGAGTTCGGCGTGGTCGCTTCGATCTTTTCGACCTTCCAGATGTGCTGCTGCCGGGCATGAAAACTGAAGTCGTCTTCCAATCGAAAACATCGGGTAAAATCGATCTCCCCCGAAGCATTTCCGTGTTTCCCCTGCTTCCGATGAAGCTTCCCGTTTCGCATCTCCCAAAACCGCTCGCCTTCAGGCCGGATATAGAACAATCCATGAAGGTGGGTGCCAATGGGAATATCCCGCAACGCCGCGCGTTCGTTGTGATAGTAGATACTTGCGTAGGGCAAGAGGTTCACATCAATCGCTTCGTCCTTCCCCTGGCGGCCGTCCTGTCGATCGACCCGCAGCTTCACCGTGCGGTCGATATGATCAAAACCGATTAGCTCCCCTGCGAAATAATGCGCGTATTCTTCCGGAGGAAATTCACCCGCTACGGGCTCGAACCAGGGCAGAGCGGCGTCCGGGTTTTCGTCGGTGCGAAAGGCCGGCTTTTCTTCCGCTGCGGCAAACGCCACAACACCTACGAGCAGGAGCACAATCATGTGGCGCATCATGGTTACGCCACCACCTCGGAGATCGTGCCCAAGCTGTCCTGGAACTGATCGGTTTCGACGTCCATGCGTTGAATCATGGTAAGCAGCAGGTTGTAGTCGACATGCTGACCGTGCTTGACGCCCAATTTCTTGCCCCCGGCGTAAACCGTGGGTAAGTTGGTCAGGCCGTGGCTATGCCCATAGGACATGCCGCTGCCCCAGAGCACCTGCGTGGTGTCCAGCAAGGGGCCCTGCTCGTCGCGGTGTTCTTTCAACTGGTCCAGGAAATAACTCAGTTGCTCGACGAGAAAAGTGTCGGTCTGGGTGAGACGCCGGAGCTGCTCCGGATCACCGTTGTGATGCGACAGTGCATGACGCCCCTGGGAAATACCGATATCCGGAATCGCGCCCCCGTTAGATTCACTGCAAATCATGCAGGTGATGACGCGGGTCATGTCGGTGCGCAGCGCGAGGACCATGAGATCGTAATAGAGCCGGTGCACCATCTGTACCTGATTCTGATTCAGTTGCCGGGAATACCGATCGGCTTCGGATTTCTCGATCGCGGGCTTTGGCACGTCGAGCCACAGGTTGGCCCGCTCGGTGCGCACTTCGACTTCGCGAACCGCGGTGAGATACTCGTCCAGCTTGGTGCGATCTGCTGCACCGATCCTGTTGTTCATCCAGCTCGCCTCGCCCATGACCCCATCGAGAATGCTGCCGCGCCGGGCCAGCCGGCGACGCACCGCTTCTTTCCCTCCGCGCTCCTCACCAAACATCCGATTGAAGATCGACCGAAGGTTGCTCTCCGCCGGAAGCTGAATGCCATCACGCGACCACGCCAGCGAAGAACCTTCGACCGCCATCTCCAGCGAAGGAAATCGGGTAGACAATCCCTGCACTTCGGCCATCACCTGGTCCGCCGAAACCGTGTTGCGAAACGCACCGCCGTTTGCCGGGACCCGCTCCCCCGTGAGCCAGACTTTTTCGCAATTGTGATGAGCCTGAGACTTGGGATGATGCAAGCCGCTGAACGGGGTGATGTCCGCCCGATGCTTTTCCAGGGGCTTCATCGCGGTTGAAAATTCGTACTCCGCACCCGCCTGTTCAATCTGCCAGGTGAGCGTGTTGACGCCGTTGGGGATGTAGAGAAACACGCTGCGTTTGGCGGGCGTCGGCTTTGGAAGACCCGGCGCGGCCATGCAATCCAGCATCGGTAGTGCAATACTTGCACCGAGGCCACGGAGTACGGTTCGACGGTCGAGAAGCCATTTGTTGGTTTGAATGTTCATAGGGTTTTTAGGGGTTAGGGGTTAGCTTTTAAATCCTTACCAATCAGATGTTGGACTCAATGAGTCACTATTTTTGGACGGAGACAACAATCCAGAAGCTGAATGAACGCCAGCGGACGGACAGGAGTGTCCATCCCACGGCTCAAGCCGACGGTGCCAAGCGGTGGGGCAGACACTCCGGTCTGTCTGGCTTTGTGTTTATTTAAAATTTCAATCTCCTGCCATTCCTAAATGCTAACGCCTAATCGCTGACCACAGCACCTAGCTGCTACCTCTTCTGAAACAACTCCGACATCACAAATGCCTCAACGATATCGCGCAACACATAGTCTTTCTCGCGACTGGCTTTGGCAATCGCCTGCAAGCCGTCGTGGTCCTCAAAGCTCACCGTGCGGCGTAACCCATAGATCGCGAGCTTCTCGATAAAGGCCTCATTAAATGCGTCCAGATCGGCCATCAACAGGCGCTTAAAATCGTTGGCATCGTCGAAGCTCCGTCCGTCGGGCAATTCTCCGCTGGCATCGACCAAGGGATCCTCGCCGGTACCGGCCACCTGCTCGTGGGTGCGCCATTCGCCGATCGCGTTGAAATTTTCGAAGGCCAGGCCCAGCGGGTCGATATTCCTGTGACACGAAGCGCAACTCGGATTCTGGGTGTGCGCGTTGATCTTCATCCGCAAGGTCGCTTTCGGCGAATCCACCGGTGTAGGTGGGATCGGCTCCACGTTGGCCGGTGGCGGTGGCGGAGTCTTGCCTAAAATCGCTTCCGACAACCAGGCACCGCGATGCACGGGGCGATGACGGGTGCCGTCCGAGGTAAGGGAGAGCACCGAGGCCTGGGTCAGCAACCCACCCCGATGGTATTCGGGTTTGAGCGAGACGCGCTGAAAGTGGTCGCGCGTGATATCAGCCACCCCATAGAATTGGGCCAGACGCGGATTCATCATCGTCCAGTCGGAATCGATAAACTCACGCAGGGTCAGGCCACCATCCAGGACCTGCTTAAAGAAGGACTGCGTCTCGCCGATCATACTGTCTTCCAGATGCTGGTCGTAGTTTCCGTAGATCTTCTTATCCGGCGGAAACATCCCCACCTTGCGCAGGTTCAGCCACTGGGCGGAGAACGATTTCGTAAAGCGCTCGGAGCGGGCATCCGCCAGCATCCGCGCCACCTGACGTTTAAGCTCCGCCGCATCGCGCAGTTTTCCCTGCTCGGCCAGGGTGAACAATTCCTGATCCGGCATCGTGCTCCAGAGCAGATAGGATAAGCGCGAGGCCAACTCCCAGTCGTTCAGCGTGTGCCGATCCGCTTCAGGATCCCCTTCGGCAATAAACAGAAAGCTCTTGGAACACAGCACGCCCACCATGGCCGTTTTTACCGCATTCACAAACGCCTCCCCGGAAGCGATCTCGTCCTCGACGATCTGGACGAAGAAATCCAACTCCCCATCGTACAGCGGACGACGGAACGCGCGCTTTGCCATCGCGCCAAGACTGGTGCGAACTTGCGTCAGGCCCCCCTCCTCGCTCGGCATATACCTCGCCCGCCATTGATTGACCTCGTCCGAGATGATTGGGCCACGCACCGACATGGAATCCAAAATCAACACCGAGTGCAGCGGTTCGCCATCATCGCTCATGAT
>JBLIND010000475.1:0-4321 GCA_047639095.1 Candidatus Omnitrophota bacterium
CTGAACCAAATGCTGATCAAGGAGCAGGATTGCCGGGTTTACGCCTTGGGGTTCGCGTTTGCGCAGTATGGCATCCACCCCGGGGTTGGCCACCTGGACTTCACCCTTAACGTGGAAATCATCGGGGTTCGGCGGCATGGTGTTCAACCAAGCACACCAGTTTTGTGTAGGGCCGCCGCACTTAATGACTTCATTTGATTCGCTCATGATCAGGTTCCCTGAGGATATTTTCGTTTTTGATGAATAGAAATGCCCGGGGCGCATGTTCGCTCATGACGAACAGCATTCTATTTTTGTCGTGTGCAAAGACCAAATGTATTTCGTTAGCAGAACCGCTGATTTGTTAGCATTTTTGCGGAGGCTCGGGTTTGCCGGGGGGTGTTCAGGCATAGCCTGTGCAACCCGTGTGTTGTTACGTCGCCGGCAACCCGCTTTTCTCAGGTCGTATTCAACCGAAGCATCGAAACGCGCGGGGGCTTTCTACTCTTATTTTCGCGGCACAAAACGCAGGTCGATCGTGCGCATTACGAATGCTGAAATCCGTGCGTACTTTTCCAGCGCCAATTTGTGTGTAGATCGAGGTTAGCGTTGTGGGTCGAGTCGACGCGTGCAACTCTGGCTGGTGAAGACGCCATGTCGAAATCATTAAAATTTGGCGCTTCCGGGTTTGTGAGGAAATTTTTCACTACGCAGATAGCGGGCTCATGTTCAGGCCACCGAGGTGGAACAGGATATCGATCTTGAGTCGTTGGCGGTTGCGGTAGCCGCAAGACTTCTGCATCAAGAGTTGGATGCGGCGATTAACCGCCCTACATTTTTTCGTTTCCCAACGGGCTTATTCAGCCACTTGAATCTTAAAGAACTGTTTGCGTGCGCCGGGTGGTATCAAGACTGTTTCAACATTCAGGGGCTCGAGTCCGACGACATCCTCGATGACGGGCAGGAAGGGGCCCTCCAGCGAAGGGCCGGCGAGAATGTCGTAGCGTTTACCGAACACGCCGGGCCAGGTGATGCGTAGGGCACCGGCGGCCTGAAGGGTAATCTGCCGGTCATCCCGCAGGCCCAGGCTGAGGCGCAGAACAGAGCGTGCGTCGAGGGGATTGGTGCCGGCGACAATTTCATCTCCATCGCGTGCACCGTCCCCATCCGTATCTGCAATCGTTGCTGATGTGCCCGTATCGCTTGCGCTGCTGAATCGCTGGTTGTTGTTTTCTTTCCAGTCGGCCAGGCCATCGTCATCGATGTCGGATTGGATGAGGAACGGGGTCACGTTTAATTCGGCATCCCCGCTGACGCCGTCGTCCACGTATCGGACGGAACCGCCCAGTATGGCATCGCCGGTAAAGTCGAATGGGACCAGGAAGGTAAGGAGCGCGGAGGAAGAGCCGCCACCACGATGAATCCACGCCTCACCTGCGCGTTCGCCATTGCCATCGAAGCGGGCGTCCGCCAGGATCCAGCCGGGAGGCGCGGTCCATAACCAGATAAAGCCCTGGACGGCTTCCCCGTGTTCGGCATTGAGCTCCACGGTAACCTGTGATCCGGGTTGGTACAGACCCTGACCGTTGTATTGGAAGACCGGATTCGATGCGACCCGTAAGCTGGAGGGGCGAGCAGTCTGGCAACCGCCAATGAAGCCGTCGCTGGAAGAGGGGTCCGCCTTGTAACAACCGACATGCCAGTAGACGGCGGCCTTGTAGAGTTCGCGCGGTTCGATTTTCCAATCCTTCTGCCAGTAATCGGCATCATGACCCCGGCCCATCTGAAGTCCAGGGCCGGGTGCATATCCAGAGCGTGTGGTTTCGCTGAGGTGGTAACCTGTGGCATCATGCAGGGCGACCAGGGCCTGGTACTCACCATCATCGATCACGCCAAATGGCAGACGCCAGTCCGCGGAATGGTACGGGGTGTCCGCATAGATCGCGAGTGGATCGGGTTGGGCCCGACCCGGCCAGACGGTGGGCGATCCGCTGATGAGCAGGCGGGTGTCCGCACGCAGGATGCGCGGGGCATGCGTGTTGGGCGGTGTGATTGCGGTGAAGGTGAAGCTGAACGCATTAGTGGCGAAGGGTGCGGAGAAGACGATGCTGGTATTGACCAGGCTCCCCGCATCGGTTCCGCTCAAGGTCCAGCCGTCGGGAAGCGCCGGGTGATAGCTGAACTGAGCCGCCGAGAGGGTGTCCGGGATCCAGACCGACACGGTGACCTGGGCATCGTCGCCGGGCAGGTAATCCGCTGCCTGATGCTGGACGCGGTAGACCACGCTGGTGATGGGAAGGGCCAAAACGATATCCACCAGACTTTGATTGCCGGTTACGACATTCGGGTTGCCGGCAAACGCACCGAAGGGGTCGTAGTCGTCTAAGCGACCATTCGCGTCTGTATCCAGGAAGGCGCTGATCTCGTAGGTCTCCGGTACGTACACGGCAGCCATGCGGTAGACCTGGCTGGTCTGACCGGTTTGTTCGAATTCCAATTCGTAGATATCGCCCAGGTTGTTATACGCGACGACATACAGGGTGCCGGTAAGCCCGGTCTGGTTAAACACCGTGCCTTCGACGGCGGCTGGGAAGACGGAGCCATCGCATGGATTGGTGCGTGCATCCACTTCGTCGCCATCCTTTACGAGGTCGCCATCGCTGTCGGGATCCAGCGGGTCGGTACAGACCACGATGTCGACCTCAAATCCATCGGAGAGGCCATCGTCGTCGCTGTCGGGATCCAGCGGATCCGTCCCGAGCGCGATCTCGTCGCCATCCGATAAGTCATCGTTGTCGCTGTCTGGATCGCCCGGGAAGGTGCTGTGTGCGAGTTCTTCGCTGTCGTTGAGTCCATCGCCATCGGTGTCCGCCACATCCGGATCGGAGTAGAAGCCGCGTTCCAGAATGTACGCGGGCCGCGTGCTTCCGGCGTCTACCCAGAGCAGGTCGGTCGGGCTGGAGGAGCCGCCAATCGCGAGAAAATCTTCGGCCATGTTCAGGTCATCCGGTTGGCTGGCGAACCAGCGACTGTAGGCCCAGGATTCGCCGGTGATCCAGGCCCAGACGGATTCAACGTCTTGATCGGTCCCGCCCAACCAGGCGTCGATAGCAATGATGTCGGTGCCGAGCACGGTGCGGATGGCTTGCCATTCCCGATAGCTCATGATGGTGGCCGGGTGCCCACCGCGCCCCTGAGCGTCACTTACCGCATCCTGCCAGCTGAATGCGCCAAGCACGATTTCGTAGCGGCCAAAACCAAGTTCCGTGGCATCACTCAGGCCATCCAGGTCGCGATCCGGGTCGACCAGATTGAGGGCCACTCCGGAGAGTTCGTTGGTAAGCACGAAAGGATTGTTCTGGTAGTTGGCATTCGGCTCGTAGACGTCGAACAGGCCGTTGTCGTTCAAGTCCATAAAGGCCCGCAGCTCGTAGGTTGACAGGCCTGGCAGTTCGCTCAAATTGAAGGCGCCGGGTCCTGCTAACATGGTCTGGTAACGAATGGTTGCATTGTGGGTCTGCAGTAGATCGAAGCGCGCTTCCTGGACCCCGTTGTGGTCGTTTACGTAAACCATGGAGACGGAGGCCAGACCGCCCGCGAATTCCCGTGACTCCACGGCGAATACGCCATCGATGCTCAAACGAGCGACGCCCCCGGTGAACGTAACCACGTATTCATGCCAGCCCGTACTCCGGGCGGCTCCGCGTGAGCAGGGGCCATCGCCGCAGACTTCGTAATACAGATCGTCAAAGGTGACGTCATAGAGATTCACCGAAAGAGCTTCGGTGAAATCTTCGGCACCGATCGACATGAACACGCTGTGCCGGGCGGTTTCGACGTTGTCGTAATGCCACCAGCTGATGCTGCCTGACATGACCGGGTGAGGGAAATTGCGAATCGCGATAGCTTCCTGTGCGCCAACGCCTTCGCTTCGGAAGGTGAGGGCCTGCGTGCCGGAAGCCGTCTCTCCGGTCGAGACGCCGACGGTGGTCGCGCCGCCGAATCCGAAAGCGATCCAGCCGGGATCGAGAGCGGGCTCTTCGAAGTCGTCCAGAAAAGCACCGGCCAATGCATCGTCGGTAAAGGCGCCAACATACACGGGGCCCTGGTAGGTGCCTCCGTAGTTTACGGTGCCGGAAATCCCATGGTTCTCGTTAAGTGGATCGTTGGGGTCGCAAGGATCGGAGTCCGATGCAATCTCCACGCCGTCCATGACGCCATCACCATCCGTGTCCGGGTCCATTGGATCAAGGCAGGGGAAGTCGATCACTTCTACGCCATCCCAGGCATCGTCAAAATCGGAATCGGGCTCATGCGGGTTCGTTCCCAGCACGATCTCCTC
>JBLIND010000476.1:0-4296 GCA_047639095.1 Candidatus Omnitrophota bacterium
TCCACCTGGACGGATGCGCTTGCCCGGGAGACCTGTCCGAGCCTGCTCGCCCAACCGGCCTCGGGCAGCGCCTGCAAACGCTTGCTCATGTATCTTCGCTGGATGGTGCGCAAGGATGCGATCGACCTCGGTCTCTGGTCGGACGTGTCGCCCGCGAAGCTGCTGGTGCCGCTCGACACCCACATGTTCAACATCTGCACCCGGCTTCGGCTTACGAAACGCAAGCAGGCCAATCTCAAAACGGCCATCGAAGTGAGCCAGGGTTTTGCCCGGATCGCCCCCGAAGATCCGGTGCGCTATGATTTCGCCCTGACTCGGCTGGGGATTCGTTCGGATGAATCCATCGATGACTTCTTTCAGGCTAGACGCGGATGATCACCCTGCCTAAGGTGCGCCATGCGTGAAAAACTGCAGCAGCTGCATACCCAGCTCAGCCAGCATGTCCTCGGAGCAGAAGAGCCCGCGAAGATGCTGTTGCTCGCCCTGATCAGCAATGGCCACGTGCTACTGCAGGGGCCGCCCGGGATCGGCAAGACTTCCCTGGCCTCGCTACTCGCCCGCTCGATCAGTGGCCTCTTCAAACGTATCCAGTTCACCCCCGATCTCCTGCCCTCGGATATCATGGGCTACTCCATGTACAACCAGGCGGCGGGGGAATTCCAGTTTGTCCAGGGGCCGGTGTTCTGCAACATCCTGCTCGCCGATGAAATCAATCGCACGAATCCCCGGATCCAAAGTGCGCTGCTCGAATGCATGAACGAACATCAGGTGACGGTTGACGGCATCACTCGCCCGCTGCATCCGCCGTTCATGGTCATCGCCACCCAGAACAACCTGTATGCTACCGGCACCTTCCCGCTGCCGGAGCCCCAGCTCGACCGCTTCCTGCTCTCCGTTGATATGGTTCAACCAAGCCGGGAGATTCAGCATCAGATCCTGAGTTATCATGCGCGCGAGGGGGGCAAGCAGGCCCCTGAGGTCATTCTTTCCGTCGAAGAAATCGTCGGGATTCAGCAAGCGGTGCGGCAAATTTCAGTCAGCGATTCCATGAATCATTACATCATCGCGCTTTCCGAAGCGACCCGTAGCAACCATCGGTTGCGCAGTGGGTTATCTCCGCGTGGATCGATTACCCTGATGCGTGTAGCGCAGGCTTTGGCCTATGTGGAAGGGCAGCCCGCGATTTACCCGGACCACGTAAAGGCCGTGTTCATAAACGTTTGTGGCCACCGTTTGATCTCCCGCGAACGGGGTCCGGCTGCCGAGCAGGGTGTGCGGGACTGCCTGCAAGACATCCTCGAGCAGACGTCGATCCCGGTTTAACTTACCTTTTTTACATCTGTTCCTTTCACTTTTCCGTGTTATCTTTGGGCATTGGATTGAATTAACACCGAAAAACCTATGAGTAACGAATTTTCAGGATTAAGCAGACGTGAACGACAGATAATGGATATCCTCTACCGGCGCGGGGAGGCGACGATAGCGGAAATTTGTGAAGACCTCCCCAACCCGCCATCGACCATGGCCGCGCGGCGAATGATTCAAATTCTGGACGAGAAGAACTGGCTCAAGCGACATAAAGTGAGTCGGGAATTTGTCTATCAACCCCGGCGTGCAGCCGACAAAGCCGGTGCTTCCGCGCTCGAGCATGTCTTGCAGACGTATTTTTCCGGCTCGCTGGAAGCGGGGTTGACCGCGCGTTATAGCGGTAAACGCAGCAAGGCAAAAACAGCCGAACTTACACGGTTGAAAGCCCTGCTCGGAAAGCTCTGATCGCTTGTCTTATCCAGCGCTGCTTGGTTTAATCGAGCAACCACTGGAGTCGGACAACGAGCGAGCAATTAGCCAAACCCAACAAGACGAAACCTCTCCGAACCGGTCGGGGACGGGTGTTGTACATGTTCTCCATGTTGGCCCTCGTCTTCGGTTTGCTGCTGAAAAACACCACGGTCATGCAGCTGGCACTCACCGGCCTGCTCGTCCTCTGGCTGTCCTATCTGGTCTGCAAGGCCAACTTTCAGCGCATCAAGATCGTGCGCAAGGCGCCGAGCTATGTTTATGCGAACCATGAGTTTGCTACCGTCTATGAGCTGCAGAACCGCAAGCTCGTGTTCGACAGTTTCTCGGTCGAGGTACACGACAGCCTGATCGCGCAGTATCCGCGTACGGCCGTGGCTTCGTGGATCCGGCCACGGCGGGCGCTCTCGGTGCGGATTCCCTGTCGCATCCTCAACCGGGGGATCTATGTCGCCCTCGGCTATACCCTGCGTTCGCGCTTTCCGTTCGGGCTCTATGAAATCGAAGCCTGGCGTGTCGATGAGGTCGAAATCATTGTTTTCCCCCGGCCGAGTCGGCCGGAGTTCCTCGCCTCCTGGCCTGCGGCCGAGTTTACCCAGACGGAGCATGATCAGCTCCTGCTGCCCACGCGCACAGGTGAGTTCCGCTGCCTGCGCGAATACCGTCCCGGCGATCCGCTCAAAGGGATTCACTGGCCGGCAACCGCGCGGGCCGGGGCCTTGATGGTGCGGGAATTTGATCCGCCCGCCCCCGAGCATTTCGCCATTGTCTTTCATTCCATGCGCCCGGAAAAGCGGATCCTCCGCATCTTCTCCTTTGAGAAATCGCTGCGCATCCTCGCGGGTCTGTTCGACTATTGCGAAGAAGAAAACATCCCCTTCGATTTCACGGCATCGTTTAATTATTGGGAAACCATCCGGGTGCCGGATCCCCAGGATCTGACCGAACCCATGATCTCCCTCGCGGGCGCCCGCCAGCAGATCGAAACTGAGTCCGATGCGCTGATCGAGTTTCTGCTCACGCTGCATCCGTCTGTTCGGGTGTTTGTGGTGAGCAATACGCCGGTGCGCTATTGGTCGGGATCGCTCGAAGGCCTGCCCATCGATGTCGTCTGCATCGATAACAGTTCCGTGAAACGTATCGCGCGCAACCTGGAGCTGGTGTGACGGTTTCGCTCTGCCTGCTCAGCCTGGTGATGCTCCTCGAAGCCCTCGTATTCTTCGGGATGAGTGGCGATGCCACGGTCCTGATTGTCCTGGTTTCCACCTTGATCCTCTTCGCGGTGTGTCAGGTGCGATGGCCCGCCCGGACCCAGGCTTTTCAACCCGCGATCGCGGTACTGCTGCTGTGTACGATGCTCGCCCTCCAGGATGGGCAGGCCGGTTCCGTCATGTTGTATGTACTCTTCATGCATGGCGTCGCCTGGATGTTGGGTGTGGCGTCCTGTTGTCCGAAACCCGAAACGGCGGTGACCCCTCTCATCCTGGATGCCCGGACCTCCTGGTTGTATACCGAGGCCTACTGGCTGGTGGTGCTCCCCGCGTATTATGCGATCGATCGCAATTTGAGTACGGTTCCCTACCTGCCGGGTCTCGTCACGGGCATGCTCATCCTCGTGCTCGGCTTCTTCCTCTGGGAAGCCACCCGCAAGGTCATCAGCCTGCCCATTCGCGGCGCTGCCGGTGAATTTCCCGCCCGGGCGCTTTCGGTTTACGTGTTGCTGTTGAGCCTGCTCGGGCTCGCCCTGCTGATCGCAACGCCCGTGTCGCGTGCGATTCCCGAAGCCGTTGATTACGGCCGAATCAAGGTGGAAGACTGGATCGAGCAGCGGCGACTGAGTCAGCTGGGGAATCAGCCGCAGGCCCCGTCGCAAGCGAAAACACCATCGAAGCCCAGCGGCCAAGGCGCCTCACCGGAGCAGGAATCCGGGTTCACTATGTTCCCCGAGCTGCCCGAGCGTTCCTCGCTCGGGGATGTGCATCGGGAGGACGTCTTTTTGCACGTGCACAACCGCGATGCCCTGCGCCGCATCGGACCCGGGCGGCTTTACCTGCGCGGTTTGAGCTTCGCCCACTACCAGGACGATCGCTGGTTTCCTCGACGCATCGTCGGCACCTGGCATAACGATATCGATGATGGCGAACCCGATGGGCTGATCCGCATTTCCCCCTCGCGCGCGAATCCGGTGGTGCAAACCGTCTTTCTCAATCAGGCCGGAAGTCGGGTCTTGTTTGCCATGCCCGGCCTGGAGGCCGTCCATCTGCCGCGCCTGTATGAGGCGGCCGATCGCTGTTACATGTTTCCGGATTCTGAAACCCTCAAGGTCTCGTATACCGTGCGCTCGACGCCCTGGTTTTTTGACCAGGTTCCGGACGGCGATGTGCGGGTCTCCACCGTGTCCCAGGAGTATTACGAAATCCCGAATCTGCCGGTCATGGCCCGCATCGCCGGGCTCGCGCAGCAGGTGGCACCACCCACGCTCGGCCTGGCGGATCGCAT
>JBLIND010000477.1:0-4290 GCA_047639095.1 Candidatus Omnitrophota bacterium
TCGACCAGGGCGGGTGCTGTGAAACCTCGCGCGCGACCACGCATGATGACCCGGTGTACACGGAAGAAGGGATCATTCATTATTGCGTGGCGAACATGCCCGGTGCCTATGCGCGGACCGCGACACAGGCGCTGACCAATGCGACTTTACCCTTTGCAGTTGAGCTGGCCAATCGCGGCTTTGCCGGGGCCTTGAAAAAGCATCCCGAGCTGGTGCCGGGCGTGAGTACGCATGAGGGACGCCTGACCTGTGAGGCCGTGGCGAACGCGCACGAGCTGACGTATACGCCGCTCTAAGCTTACACCTTCGAGGGGTATTCGAGCGTCTGGGTAATCCGGTTCGCTTCGTCGCAGAGGACCACGGTTGCGATGTGATCATCCAGGTGCTTCGGCTTGAGCAGCGCGTGCGCGAAGATGATGACCTGGTCACTGACTTCGACCAAGTGGGCCGCGGCGCCGTTGACGCAGATAATGCCTGAACCCGCCTCACCCGCGATCACGTAGGTCTCAAAGCGCTTTCCATTGCGAATGTCTGCAACCAGAACGACCTCGTTGGGGCGGATTCCGGTGGCTTTCAACAGGTCCGCATCGATGGTGATGGAGCCGACGTAATTCACATTGGCTTCGGTAACGGTGGCCATGTGAATCTTGGCCCGGAGCATTTTTACGCGCATAGCATTTTCGATATGAGAGGGCAAAAAAATGGTACACCCGAAGGGAGTCGAACCCCTAACCTCCTGATTCGTAGTCAGGTGCTCTATCCAGTTGAGCTACGGGTGCACCGTGTATAAATTCGTCTATTTTAGCAGTTTTTATTAGGTTTTACGCTAATTTACCGAGTTTGGGTGATGCACATGGTTATCCATGAATTGACGTGATTCCTTATAGAAACCAGATTAATTTGCATCACTTTTGCATCAGCTTAATTTGCTAATCTCATTGTCCGGGTGCTATCTTACCCATGTCCGTGAGTATTTCAAAGCACATCGAAAAGCGAGGTCCGGTTTACTACTTCAGGGCCATGGTACATGGCAAGCGTTATTTCCAGTCTTTGCGGACGGGGGATAAGATCCTCGCCTCCGCCAGAGCACGGGAGCTACACAAGGCAGCATTGGCCGAAAATTACGAGGTATTGGACGATGTGAAGACGATTAAGGGCCATGCCCGTTTAGGCGCAGTGCTCGAAATATACCGCAAAACGGCTCAGCTCCGAGATATGAAGGAGCGAACTGCGGATGACTACATTCGCAGTCTCAAGATCATTTTGCGGTCGGTTTATCCCGCCGCCAATCCCGAGAATCTTTCGACAGACATCCTGAACCGGGATCTGGTTGAGAAATATTGCCTTAAAACCCTCGAAGCCGTAGGAAAAGCCGGGGATAAAAGGGATCGGGCTCGGCGATCGGCTTTATCCACCCTCCGCCAGGCGCGCGCCTTGTTCAGCGGCTGGGCCATGGAAGCCTACGACCGCAATAAGCTCAAGCTGCCGGAGACCCTCGCCGAGTTCATGAAAAGCGAAGGTCTACAGTCCCGGGTTAAGACCTACCGCCTGCCGCCCCGGGAATTGATCGACAAGACCAAGAAAGAGGGTCTGAAGCTCAAGGAGGACCGTCCCGAGCTGTACGCCGTCTATTTGCTTGCCTATTACCTCGGTCTCCGGGCAGGGGAGGCGGCTGCCGCCAAGTGGTCCTGGCTCCGCGGAGAAATGATCGAAGGCCAAGTCTACCAGGTCATGGACGTGATCCGCCGCGCCGATTTCGTTCCCAAGGGACGCGAACGCTCCATCCCCGTTGGCCAGAAGGTCATGGCCGAGCTGGATGCCCTCCGCAACGGCAGCGAATACATCCTCGACGGCAAAGCTGCTGGCTCCCGCGAGAACCTCGTCAAGCGCCGCTTCTCAAAGTGGATGCGCAGCATCGGCTGGTGCGGCGACGAATACCCCAAGGCCGCCCACGAGCTGCGCAAGCTCATGGGCAGTGAATGGTACTCCAACCTCGGCGCCGAAGTCGCCCAATCCTGGCTGGGCCACAAGGACATCAGCACAACCTGCCAGTTCTATGCCGCGCTGACCCGACGGCCTCCGCCGATTGATATGGACTGAGGGTTGTGCCAAATACGCGGTAGATATTTACATGTCCCTATATAATGGTCACAGTAGTCTATGACCATTTCCGACAAAGTCCTCCAGTTTGCTGGCGAAAAAGGATTTATCCGAGCCCGTGACCTGACCCAAGCCGGTATTTCTACCCGGTATTTCTACCCGGTATTTGACCCGGCTTTCGAGAAGCGGTCGTCTGGAGCGTGTGGCGCGTGGGGTGTACCGTCTGCGCGATGCGGAGGTGGATGAGCATTACACTCTGGCGGAAGTCGCAACGCGCATTCCCTCCGGCGTGATCTGTCTGCTCTCGGCTCTGCGTTATCACGAAATAGGAACGCAGTCGCCAGCCGAAGTCTGGGTTGCCATTGGCGAAAAATCCCATCGGCCGACGATAACAACTCCGCGCCTTCGCGTCGTTCGTTTCTCGGGTCCTGCCATGCACGAGGGCGTGGAGCACCATCTGCTCAACGGAGTAAGCGTACCCATCACCTCCATGCCCAAAACCGTGGCCGACTGCTTTAAATATCGAAGCAAGATCGGTCTGGATGTTGCCCTCGAGGCCCTGCGGGATTGCCTGGAGAATCGGCGGTGTACACGTGAAGAACTTCATGCTTCTGCAAAGGTGTGCCGGGTTTCGAACGTAATGCGTCCATACATGGAAGCTCTCACATGGGCGCGGAAGAGCCTGCCAGACTGGCGACATCGATCCGTCAACGACTCCTCGATATTTCCCGTGAACGTGGCGAGGATTTCCAGCTCATCCTCAGCCGATTTGGTGTCGAGCGTTTGGTTATCCCGACCTGGTCACCCAGCCGACCTTTGCCGCACTCCGACCGTCTCCTCCAGCATCATTACGATGGGATTACGGCGAGAAATGCCAGAATCTTACGATGGGAGGGCGGGGGTTAACAACTAGGCGCTTCCGGGAAAAGGGTGGGAAAACTCATTGGTCATCAGGGGTGGAGATTCAAGCCACCAAAATGGAAGAACATATCGGTGCATAAGCGCTCTCTGTTTCGGTAGCCGTTCGCCTTCTTGATCATCGCCTGAATGCGGCTGTTCATGCTTTCGGCATGAGCGTTGGTATGGCGATGAACAAAGAAGGTGAGCACCTGATCTATGCGTTCCTTGATCATGCGGGCGACCTTCTTCACCGGTTCCAGTTTGCTCTTCATGGCGCTTAGGTTCCACTCCTTCCAATACGCGTGCGCCTGAGTCAGGTTTTCGCATCGATACAAGCCGCGAAACATCTCTTTCAGGTGCCAGGCACGGGCCGTTTTGAATTTACTGTCTTTGAAGGCCTTTAAGTTCGAAGCCCACTTTTTCGGGAGATTCTCTATCCCGTACAACCACATCTGCCGCGTGCCCTTCAAAGGTTTCGAGTCCTTGCTCGGGAGTAAATTAACCTCGTGTCGGCGCACGGCGTCGACCGCCTTGTTCATGTGTTGCACCAAGTGAAAAGGATCGTGCACGATCTTTGAATCGGCATCCGGGACATGGGCGCGTACCGATTTAACGAAGGGGTCCCACATATCCATTGCCACGCACTCGATCCCCTGGAGCGCCTCGTCACTCAGCCCTTCCCAATAGGGTTTCAAGGCCTCTTCCGTGCGACCGGAAGCGATGTAGTCAATGGACGGGCCTTTCTCGTCCACCTGAATCACCAGGCTCACATAATCATGACCGCGACCGACACTTTTTTCATCAATGCAGATCTTCTTCGGCGAGGATGGAGGTTTGCGTCCGAGACCTCTTTTAACCGCTCGTTGTTTAATCCCATCGGCTTCTTCCCAGCTGATCCGGAGGATCTTTCCCGCGGCATTGATGCTGCACTCCAGCATGACGTCAATCGCCAGGCGCTCGAACATCTCAGTAAAGCGACTGCGCACTTCAGCCCATGGAACCTGCACGGTCTGGGTGCCGTGCTCCGGGCATTCAACCCGCGGAACATTGGCTCGGACAAAGGTCTTGAACTGACACGTGTCCAGGTGACGCCACCGGCGCTCGTTCCAACTGTGCACATGCATACGTGTGCGGCACTTCGGACAGGCCCACACCTTCTGCGTGCAGATGACTTCAATTTCGATTTCCTTGGCGGTCATGTCCATTTGCACATCCGCGACTTTCCAGGGAGATTCAACCCCCAACAACGCTTGATAAAGCGGTACGTCTTTCATCCATTGACGGTAAATT
>JBLIND010000478.1:0-4249 GCA_047639095.1 Candidatus Omnitrophota bacterium
GGGCCAATGCGACAATGTCGTCTGCCACCGCGCCACCTTCATGTACGGCTCCAACTTTGAACACGATAACTTGAATCAGCCCACACACGACATGATGGCGGAAATGTTCGGCAGCACCAACATGACGGTGTACCGGCAAATTGCAAAATGCGTGCGCAAGAACTATGTCGTCGACGCGGACGGGGGCAACTATTACCTGGAGCATCTCGACGGCCTTCAGATCCCGATCACGTTTATCCATGGTGCAAAGAATCAGCTTTGGCTTCCCTCCAGCACGGAAAATACATACACCTTACTGTGTGATACCTTTGGTTCAGAACGCTATAAACGCATCGAAATGCCCACGTACGCACACGCGGACAATTTCTTTGGTCGAGATAGCGCGCGCGATGTGTATCCAATCATCCTGGAAAATTTGGAACGCATGCGGGGCCGTTGATTGAAGGAACCCCCGGAACTCCCCTCAAACGACCGGTTTCAAATCATCCGCCGCCTGGGGAGTGGCGGGATGGGCGTCGTGTACGAAGCGCTAGACCAGGAGCGCAACGCCTCCGTTGCCTTGAAAACCCTGCACAAACTCGACCCCCATCTGCTCTATAACTTGAAACAGGAATTCCGCCAACTGAGCGGCCTGAATCATCCCAACCTCGCCCAGTTATACGACTTCCTGCTCCTCGACGAGCAATGGTTCCTGACCATGGAGCTGGTCAATGGTCGAAACTTCCTTTCCGCCGCCCGCCCGGCCCTGGAGCCCGACCCGGCACCGGCGGCATCAATGGCGACACCTGCACCGCTCATACCCAACGAACAGGAAAGCACAAAGACCCTGCGGGAGGGGCGGAACCTGGACACCTTTCTGGCAGAGCAGGAAACCCCGGCCAGTTGCCCCCGTATGCCCCTGGACCCTCCGCATGTCCGCGGCCTGCTTCACCAATTGGCGCTCGGTCTGATCGCCCTGCATCAGAACGGGAAACTCCACTGTGATATCAAGCCAAACAATGTGCTGGTGAACGAGGAAGGGCGCGTGGTCATCCTCGATTTCGGCCTGATCAAACCCATCTCTGAATACGGATGGTATGCATCGACCAATGAAACCTTCAGCGGAACCATCGAATACAGTGCCCCGGAACAGATGGAAGAGGTCGACTTATGTCCGGCGTGCGACTGGTACAGCTTCGGCGTCATTCTCTACTATATTCTCACCTGCGAATTACCTTTCACCGGCAAACTCATCTCGGTGATGGCGGCAAAGACCACCCGCGCTCCAGCCGAACCCCGCAGCATCGCTCCCGACATCCCGGAGGACCTGAACAACCTGTGCGTCGCTCTCCTGCAGAGAGACCCCGCCCTGCGACCCACGGGGGACGAAGTCCTTAAATGCCTCGCCCCAGAAGGCGATCATCCGCGCCCCCCCCACCCCGCGCACCCGCCCGCCGTCGACCCTTCCGACTTTATCGGTCGCGAAGAAGATCTTGCGGTTTTGAACCATTGCTTTGAAGCCACGGTCCGAGAAAAAAAGACCCACCTGGTATGCTGTCACGGCCGATCCGGCATGGGGAAATCCGCGTTGATGGAACACTTCATCTCAAACGTGGGCAAACGAAAGGACACGGTCATCCTCTCAGGCAAGTGCTATGAATACGAGACCCTGCCCTTCAAAGCATTTGATAACCTGATCGATAACCTCACCCGCTTTCTCAACAGCCTGGATGCGCCGCAACGGATCGCCCTCCTGCCCTCCGATCTGGATCCCCTGGTGCAGGTGTTTCCCGTGCTCGATCGAATCGCTACGGTACGGGAACGCACATCGATCAAGGACGGCGACCAGGATGACCTCAGCCTCCGCCGTCGGGCCTTCGCCGCCTTAAAACATATCCTGAGCCGCATCGGCGCACGCTACCGCTTGATCCTTTTTATAGATGACCTTCAATGGGGTGATCTCGACAGCGCCCAGTTGTTGTTGGAGTTGCTCCAGGCGGCCCATCCACCCTTGATGCTGCTCATCCTTTCTTACCGTAGCGAAGATGTAGAGCGAAGTGTCAGCCTGCAGAAGATCCTGCAGACCAGCAAGCTGCCCGGCCTGCAACAGCAACTATTGGAAATCAAACCCTTACGCGAAGTAGAAGCCCGAAAAATTGCGGGACGTATGCTGCATGGGGTGGTGCCCGAAACCGTCGATCTCCTCACCAAAAGTATTGCACGCGAAGCGGGAGGAAACCCCTTCTTCCTCCAGGTGCTCAGCACCTATTACCGGAATGCGGATGCGCAGGCTTCCGAGCACGTCAGCCTCGCCGATGCACTTGCCAACAACCTCGACCGATTGAATCCGGATGCACGGAGCATGCTGGAAACGATCGCCATCGCCGGTCATCCCGTTCCGACCGAAGCCGTATTCGAAACCCTGGATGCGGAGGCCAACCGCTTGTCCGCCCTGCACGAATTGACCAGCCGACACCTGATCAAGACCACCGGCTTCGACACGATGGAAGAAATCGAGCCCTATCACGACCGGATTCGCGAATACCTGGAGTACACCATTGAAGCGCCTCAAAAGCAGGCGATCCACCAACAGCTCGCCCAGGTACTCGAGCCCCTGCCCGAGACCGAGCCGGACGTCCTTGCCCGCCACCTGCTGGAGTCCGGCCAGACCCATCGGGCCGGCACCTTCTTCGAACGCGCAGCCGGCAAAGCCGCTTCGCAATTGGCCTTCGATCGGGCTGCGCGTTTTTATGAGCAGGCCATCGAATACCAGGAAGGCTCACTCGACACCTTCAGCCCCCTGAAAGAATCGCAGGCCCAGGCGCTGGTCCATGCGGGGCGCGGCGCCGAGGCTGCCCAGGCGTACCTTGAAGCCGCAGACCAGCAGGACCGGAGTCGGGTGCTCGAGCTCAAGCGGAAGGCCGCCCTCCAGTTCATGATCAGCGGACACCTGAAGGAAGGCGAGGCCAGTTTACGCGAGCCGTTGCGCGCCTGTGGATTGCGCCTGCCCGAGACCCAGAGGGAAGCCATTCGGATCATCGTCCGCGCGCGCCTGCGCTCCGCCCTGACCGGTCATCGCGTGCGACCACGCAAGGGCCAGCTGACGGAAGAGGATCGCGCCCGCATTGAAATGATGTGGACCGCAACCGTCGGCATGGCCATGTTCGACCCGGTTCGTTCCTCGGCACTCGCGGAAAAACACGCCCGCCTCACCGCCCGGGCCAACGATCCATTTCTCCTCGTGCGCAGCCTCTGCTGGCAAGCCAATGCCTTGTCGACGGCAAAAGGGATGAGGCTCTTGGAGCAGGCGCAGCGCCTGGCCGATGAATTGGATGACCCCTACGCGAAAGCCTTGGTCAAACTGCAGCGCGGTATGCATTTTTATCTCCAGGCGCTATTCGCCGAGGCCCAGGTCGAAACGAAAGGAGCCGAAGCCCTGTTTCGCTCTGCGTGTCAGGGGGTGACCTTTGAGCTCGATACCAGTCAACGCTTCAATCTCTGGTCCCTGATCTATATGGGTGAGTTCAACCAGGCGCGTGAATCACTCCCCGATCTGATTCGAGACGCGCGTGCACGCGGCGATCAATACGCCTGCCTGAACTGGACCACCGGACTGAGCGTGCTCGCCCGCCTGGCAGACAATGAACCCGAGGAAGCCCGCGCCGATTTGCAGGACTGCATGGCAGGATGGAAGACGCCGGCCTTCACGCTCCAGAACAGCACCGCCCTCCTGGGGGAAACCTATATCGACCTCTACCAGGGGAAGGTTGACGATGCATGCGACCGGTTGGATGCCCAATGGGGCCAGCTGGAGAAATCACAATTACTCCGCGTGCCGATCGTAAAGACCAGCAACCTCCACCTGTACGCATCCGTAAAGATTCAGCGAGCCCGCGGCATGCAGGACCCCTCTGCCCTCGTAAAATCCGCCAAACGAGACCTCACCAATTTACGCAAAGCACCCATCGCAACGGCGAAAGGCAAGGCGTGCATGGTCGAAGCCGCCTTGTTCAACCTTAGTGGACAGCGTGAGAAATCAGCTGCCCTCTTAGCCCAGGCCGCCATCCACTTGTCCGCCCTGGAAATGAGCCATTACGCCGCAGCCTGTGGATACTACAGCGCTCGACTCTCCGGCACCCCGCAGGATGCTTCGGTCGATGCCTGGATCAAGGAACAGGGCATTGCCGTACCCGAAAAGTTCATGCGGGTCCTCGCTCCCGGATTCGAATAACAACAATCTGACCAAACTTAACATTGCCCATCAAGCATG
>JBLIND010000479.1:0-4235 GCA_047639095.1 Candidatus Omnitrophota bacterium
CGCGCTCTTCTCCCAGCTGAACCGGGTCAATCGCTCCCGGCCTTTTTCGATGTACGATTGTCTTAAGGCCGCATCCCCCGCCATCTCGACCATGGCGGCGGCCAAGGCATCCGTGTCCATCGGGTCTACGACCCGGGCGGCATCGCCCACCACTTCCATCAACGAAGACGCCGTGGAGCTAATGACCGGACAATCACAGGCAAACGCTTCCAGGGGTGGAATGCCGAAGCCTTCGTAGAGCGACGGAAACACAAAACACTCCGCGGCGTTGTACAGGGCCACGATATCCTGCTCCGGCACCAACCCGAGCATGCGGAAGCGCTCCTGCAGGCCGTACTGCTCGATGAGGTCGGCATGATCCACCATAAGCATGTCACCCCCACCCGTCACCACAAAGTCATGCGGCACCTGATCCTTGATCCGGCCAAAGGCTTCGATCATGCGACGGCTGTTTTTTCGTGGGGACAGGGTACCGGCATAAAAGAAGAAAGGTTTATCGAGCCCGTACTTCGTGCGCATCGCCTGCACCTCCTCCGGGGGCAGTACGCAAAACTCTTTCCCCTGGGCGAGATGCACCGTAGTCATATGGTTCGGCGACGTCCCCAGAATCCGGGTGGCATCGCGGGCGGTCCAATCGGAAATCATCATCACCTTTTTAGCCTGCTGAATCGAACGCGGAATGAAACGCCGCATGTAGAAGGTGTCGAGTCCCGCGTATTCGACAACCGGAAACACCGGATCCGCAAAGTAGAGCAGATCGAGCACGGTCAACACGGCGGGATGCTTTACCCCCAGACCGATCACGTTGTGAGGAAACCAGACCACATCGGGCTGATCGCGCTTGATGGCCCGGGGCACCGCATGATGATCAAACAGAAACTTGTGCGCCGCGGGCAGGTATTTCTCCTCCGCTGTCGGGTGTTTGCCGAGCAGGGATTTATCGGCATAATAGATGGTGAATCGATGCGAGGACTCGAGCGCCAGCAAACTGCGGGTCAAGGCACGGCTGAATTCGCGCACACCTCCGACCTTGTGGCTCAGTGCGCGTCCGGCGATGGCGATGTGCAGACTCTTCGTGCTCACGGTTCCATTCTATCGTATCGGGTGCAAAAAGGCACGCCGTCTAATTGCTCAGTCGGCGATAATGCCGCGACAAAGGTCCAGGTAGGTTTTTGAGACCGCATCCCAGCTGAATTGCTCGGCGATGGTGCGACTGATCCGCGCCATTTCGATCCGACCAGCTTCATCTTCCAGCATACCCTGCATCGCGGCTTGAAGTCCACCGACATCGGCCCAGCGAATGATGGTTCCGTTGCCTTTTACCAGCTCGGCTGTTCCTCCCGCATCCGTTACGATGACCGGAAGGCCGGAAGCCATGGCCTCGAGCAAGCCGAGAGACATCCCTTCGCTCATGGAAGGCAGGACAAAGATATCGGCCTCGCGATAGGCCGCCGGCATGTCCTCCAGTGCGACCGTTCCCCGAAAATCGACGCGGTCGACCACCCCATATTTCACCGCGAGCTCACGCAGGAGCGGCTCTGCATCACCTGTCCCGACCAGGCTGAGCTTGAGCGCCTTACCAGCCGGGGCCACCAGCCGTGAAAAGGCCTCGATGAGAAAATGTTGCCCTTTGCGTTCGATCAACCGACCCACGCAGGTGAAATGAATCGTGTCATCGTCCCGCGCTTGCGCCGGTGGATGAAAGGCCTTCGCATCCACGCCATTGTTGATCATGGGAATGTCCATCTCGGGCATAAAGGCATGCGCGAGAGCGAGATGCTCTTCACTGATCGCGGTCACGCGTGCGGCGGCGTTCCAGATGCGACGCAAGAGCGGCTTCAAAAAGGGGTAGATGTTTTTATACCGGGTTTCAAAGCCGGGAATGTCCGCGCCTTCGAGGATCACGATGAAGGGAAAGCCCCCGATCTTGCTCAGCCGCCAGGCGATCGCACCCGCAGGCACGCCGTGAAACGCAATAGCGATGTCGTAACTCTTTAAGTCCAGTTCCCGTTTTGCATAGGCGTAGGAGCGGCGCACGTAGCGCAGCAATTCCCCGTTCGCAGCATGGTGGATATTCTGATTATCCACCGGCACCTTGTGCAACGTGATGTTCGCGGAAAAGGCTTCCTTCTCGTAGGTGCTTTTGGTCCGCGAGGAGGTAACCAGGTCCACGGTCAGATCGGGTTCGTGCTCCCAGACCTTGAAGATGTTGTAGTTCTTAATCGCGGTTCCCCCACCCAGCGGCGGGAACTCATTGTTGATGACGAGTATGCGCATATCAGAAAGTGTCCTGCAGGATTAACGCCGATCCTTCGGGATCCAGCGCCTGGTTTTCCGGCCCGTAAAGCACCGACTCGGGAAGGGCTCCCTCCTTGTTCACCCCGTAAAGGAAAAGGCTGACAGGCACAAACATCCAGAGGACCACCAGCACCGCCAGCACCCGACGCCGGTTCAAGGCCAGCATCCCGGCAACCGCTAAAGGGACCATGACGAGACTCAGCACCATACTGCAGACGATGAGCCCGTGTCGGAAAACGAGTTCAATCCGCGTCTCGCCCGCACCGACATCAAACACCATGAAACGCTCGAAGGCCCCTTCGCCCCGACGCATCGGCACATTGGATTTCCAGAATGGAAAATACGTCCCGAAGTACATCACGGGTTGGGCGACGTCCTGCTTGACGGTGACCTGCAGCTCGTTCGGACCAAAGCGATCCAGCGTGACCGTCGCCGGGGTGTTGACCGCAAAACGATTCGCCGGGAACCGGGTTCCTTCGGGCACCGCAGCCGCATAGGCGATGTTCATTGGATCGTCGCTGTCCCGCTCCCCTTTGGGGTGCAGCATCCGCGAGGGATCCCCCTGGAACGGGGTCATGCGTTCGAGCAGGCCATCGGGAAATGATTCCGCCGGGCCGCGCTGACCGTTCACCGACATGTCCGGCTTCAGCCAGGTCGTGTACTGCGCGTGGGCCGCGACGAAGATCCCCACCAGGACGACGAGGGAAACCATGCGCATGGGCATGAGCTGAAAACGGAGAAAGGTCAGCACCACGACCCCGCCACCCAGGGTCAACCAGATGAAGGGGGCAAGCGAGGCCTCCGGGGCGATGGTCCCCATGACATACGGCGCAAACGAAGATCCATCGGCCCCGATCTGTTGAAAGCCGTAGATCAAACGCAGGCTCATCAGCAGCAAAGGAATCCACATGAGCTCCGCCCACTTCGGCCGCTGTTGCAACCAATCCGCCCCGCGTGCAACGAAATACGCCAGGCCGACCAGGGTGATCCAGTTGTGTCGGCCCTGGATGCGAAAGCCGGAAAATCCCGGCAGATAGTGATAGAGAAACGTAAAGGTGAAGCCGCGGGAGCCTTGCGAGATATCGGCCATGAGCACGATGCCGACGACCAAGGCGATGGCGAGACGTCGCTGACCTGCGGGGATCATCGAAACCACGCCCCCTACCCCGGCGAGCAACAGGAACACCGGCATGAAATAACAACTCGCCTGAACATCGATGAGGTACGGCTTGGCGAACATGGTGAAATAGGAATAGCCAATCGGATAGGCATCCGCCCAGGCGATGTTGCCCCCCGTGCGCTCCGGTGCTCCGAGCAGATCCGCTACCAGCCCGATCATCGTCGGCAGCGCGATCAACGCGGCGACGAGGCCACCGACGCCGAGGTAGATCAGCCCGCGGGCACTGCGCAAGGTGAGCAAGCCGACCACCGCGGTGAACAGGATCCCCGAATACGCCAGATGAGGATAGCCAGCGAGAATAGACAAGCCCACGCATAAACCCAGCCCAAGCGCCCAGGCCAGAGCCTGTCGGGGCGCGTCCGCAAGGTCGGCCTTCGCTCGCGTGGTCAACGCGAGCGTGCACAGGAGCACCCAGGGCATCCAGGCATAGGTTTCGATCGTGTTCGCATATTGGATGAATTCGTTAAAGCGCTGATTGAGCAGGACCAGCGAAGCCCCCAGCACCGCCGCCGAAGGATGCACGCGGGCAAATTTTCGCAGCAGCAGGTAAACCCCGCTCAGCCCCCAGGACATGTGCAAGGCAATCTGGAAATACTCCGCGTAGTAATTCCAGGCTCCGCCTTTCAGGAAAGCCGCATTCACCCACCAGCCCGGAGGATACACCAGGTTCGCCCCGCGATAGCCGAGCTGCATGACCCCGAAACGCTCGAGTGGATTCCACAGTGGGAGCAGGTTGTGACTCAGAAAGTAGGCGTTG
>JBLIND010000480.1:0-4198 GCA_047639095.1 Candidatus Omnitrophota bacterium
CTGAAATCATGAAGGGATGCAGGGAGCCGTCGGCAGCGGTGCCTAGACCGGGAAAATCCGGAAGCACACAGTGATAACCGTGCCCGGCGAGAATGAAGCCCGGAATGGTGTAAAAGCTGTTCACGTCAGAAGGTGCTTCATCGGCACGCACGAGGGTACCGTGTTGAAAGCTGACCAGGGGATGCGTGGACGTGCTCAGGGGCAAGGCAAAAGCTCCGGAACAGGCCAGGGCCCTGCCATGAACGTCAACCGACTGGTAAGCGATTTGATAATAGGCGACATCAAAGGATGCTGGCGTGGTGAAACCGAAACCCAGGGAGCTGGCCGTGATTTCAGCCGCCGTGACCACGCCCAGCAGGTTGGTCTCGAGCAGCAGGCCCCGATCAATCGACTCGACGCGAAAGAACTGCGTGGCGGAGTCGTCTGTCGTGCTCCAGCTATTGGAGCTTAAGCCGACCACAGCGGGCGGCCAGGTGTTCAAGCTGTTCAGCTCGCTGCCCCGAAGGACATTATAAACGGCATTTGGACTCTGCCCGGGCCAGCTCAGGTGAAGGATCGGCCCTTCGACCACCAGGTCCAACTCGAAAGCAAAGGCGCTGGTGGCCAGGAACAAGCCGGGGAGAATTCGTTTCAACCACATGCGGGCATCGTGGATCACCTTCCAGGGATAGAAAAGAAAAAAGCCGGGCTGTCCACCACGAGGATCGCAGCATGATGTCGGACAAAAAGCTGGGCAGTCAGCACGATGTGGATAGTTTCACCACCATCTCGGCAATTCCCTGGGGAGTAGATAAATTCGCCGGCAGCATGAACTCGACGCTGATCGTGATCCCATAGGTCTCCTCCAGGTAGTTGATCAGCTGCAACAACTTCATGGAATCGAAAATGCCCTCGGTGATCACATCGGTTTGCGCATCGATCAATGCCGCCGGAAGCTGATCCAGTTCGCGTTGCTTACGCATCCACTGTATCACGTCATCTACTACTGTCGTTATATCCATCGTTTCATCTCCGTTTCGGCATTAGTCATCCAATCCTTCCTTGCGACCCTCGGCCTGTTCCAGCTGTTCCCGGTAGACCGCCTTGGCTTCGTCCATGCGCTTAAGCTGATAGAGGCCGTCCGCCTTCAGCTTGCGTAAGCCCGCTTTATTGTAGACCTTCTGTTCATCGATGACTTCACAGACCTGCAAGTAGCCCATGCCAGTCAGGTTGCTTCGGGACAGTTTCCACAGCCGAAGTTTTTCTACGCGTTCAAGCGGGCCCAGGCTTTCCGGATTCGGAGCCTCCAGGGCCGTCCATTCGGCGAGTGCAGCCGGAGCCGCGCGTTTCTTGTTCTGCAGCAAGCGCTCAAGGCTCTTCCGCGCATCGGCCGGCCGTTGAACCGCCATGTAGGCCATCATCAGGTGATAGGCATAACGGCTTTCCTCGGGGTCCTCGGCCCAGGCCGTTTCGAGGACGCGGATCGCCCGGACTTCCCGCCGGTCGGCGATCAGTGACAGCGCCTGGTTGTACAGCCATTCATTCCGGGCACGCCGGGCACTCAGGATGCCTTGCTGTGCCGCGGTGGACCCGGTGTCATCGCTGGTGATGGGTACCGACAGCGGGTCAAAACGACGATCCAGAGGATGTGTGCCATCCGGCCCGGGAACATCGTCCCAGGAATCGATCCATTCCGGCTCCCGGGGATCGACGAAGGCCGCCTGCAGAACCTTGCCGTCCATGTCACGACCGAAGGGCCGTCCACCAAGATGCAAAAGGGTCGGGGTGATATCGAGTACCGATGAGCCATAGAGGAGTTGGTCCTGCCGAATCCCCGGTCCTTTCAGGACGAACATGCCGACTTCGCGCAACTCTGGGGGAGCGCCGGGCTCATCCAGGGGGCGTTGTGCAGGTGCTCCTCGGCGTGGTAGACATGGTCGGATACGACGAGCACCGTCGCTTCTTCACCGGCGACCTCCAACAGGGCTCCCAACATTTGGTCATGAAAGACATAGCTTGCCTCGACCACGTGTCGGAACATTTCAAAGTCCTCCTCCGAGACAAAATCGGGCCGGGGAGGATGATACTTCATGAAGCCCTGACAACTGCGCAGGAGACCCGGGTAAAAGACGGCATGAAGGTCCCAGGGCTGGTTTTGCCTGAGTTCCGTGGCTGCTGCGTGCAGGCTCACGGTTTCCGCGAGCATGGTGCCCAGCTCCATCAGCCTTGGGTCCTCGGCGCGTTCCATCTCTGCGAGCCGGGGCGCGAAATGCGCAAGGTCGAAACCGGTGACCTCGGCCGGATGCATGCGTAGCTCGGCCAGAGATTTGACCAGATTTTTCGGGTGGATGCTTCCTGCCTGCACAGGCCAGGAGCCTTCCAGACCTTCAAGCGCGAGCGGAAAGTGGTCGCTTACCACGGCGCCCTTTAGCGCTTCCGCCGGGGGGCTTGCATCCCCCCCGACCAGCTGCGTTGCCAGGCCCTCTTGATTCAGGATGTTCCAGAGCGCCTTCGTTTTCCGGCGGGTCGATTGCACGCCTCGGACGCCGCGCCCGTTCGGCAGGGGTTCCAGCTTTCCGAGGATACCGTGGCGGTGGGGCCGTTTACCGGTGACGATGGATTGCCAGGCCGCCGGGGCCGTGTGGGGAACAACGGAGGTACATTTCCCGATGACCCCGCTTGCCCCCATACCCATGCCTCAAACGCCCACCCACGAAGAAGCCATCGCCTGGAATGGCTCTGAAATGCGGAGCTACCTGGGCGTCCCGACCCACGGGCACCTTGAGCAGTCGCTCCAACTGGACCTGCTCCAGGCCTACGCGGCCTGTGTGAGTTATGTGGATGCACAAATTGGTCGGCTATTTGAGGGGCTTGAGGCTTCCGGACGATCCAAGCGAACGATCGTTGTCCTGTGGTCCGACCACGGCTGGCATCTATCTCGGCGAGCACAGCACCTGGGGCAAGATGACCAACTACTAAATTGCCACCCGCGTGCCTTTCATGATCGCCGCACCCGAACTCGCATCCGGGCGCACTCGCAGTCTGGCCGAGCTGGTCGACCTTAACCCCACGCTCTGCGAGCTGGCGAACATCCCCGCTCCCGACCATCTCCAGGGCGAAAGCCTGGTTCCCATCCTGCATAAGCCCGAGCAAAGCGAGCCGGGCATCGCGCTCAGCCAGTACGCCCGCTATGGCACGCGCTACATGGGTCGCGCGATCCGAACGGATCGATACCGCTTCGTGACCGGGACCGAACAGGCAAGCGGGGACGTGATTGAGCGAGAACTGTACGATCATGCCCAGGATCCACAGGAGAAGCGTAATCTGGCGAAGGACGCCACATATGAGGCTCACGTTACCCAACTTGAAAATCAGCTGCGCAGATCATTCAAGCTCGAATAAGCAAGGATTAGCAAGCCCTTCGTCTCGAGTCATATATCGCGCCCGGGACGCGTAATCATTCCTTCCATGACACGCTACTTCATCACCCATCTCATCCTGGCATCCACCTTGATCCACACCGCACATGCGGCGAACTCGGAGAGTCCTGATTACGAGAAAGATATTCTCCCTATCATCCAGGCCCATTGCGCCAAGTGTCATGGCCCGGAGAAACAGAAGAGCAAGATCCGCCTCGACACCCTGTCGACGGACTTCATTCACGACCGCGCGGCCGCGGAGACCTGGCACGAGGCCTCCAATGTCATCCAGAAAGGCGAAATGCCCCCGGAAGATGAGGAGCCCCTGAATGCCGAGCAACGCAAGCTCATGACGACCTGGATCGAGCAAAATCTACAGGCCGCCTTCGAGAGCGGAGAAACATCATCGAGAGGCGTCGTCATGCGGCAGCTCAACCGCATCGAATATCAGCATACCATGACTGACCTGCTCGGCTTCGAGATGGATTATGCCAGCGAACTTCCATCCGATGCCCGCTCCACCGACGGTTTCATGAACAACGGATCCGCGCTCGCCATTTCGGCCTTGCAAGTGGAGAACTATTTAAAGTCCGCGCGAAGCGCCATGCAATACATCCTGCTTGATGGAGAGCAACCCGAGCGCAGTGAAACGGAACTCAAGTTGGCATCCGGCAAACCCAAGGGCAAACAGTTCATCGGCAAGGCATCCGACCGCCTGGGCCGGGCAAATTTCTGGCACGGTACGTTCTCAGATTTACCCCGCAGCGGTTCCTTCACCATCCGCATCAAGGCTCGGGCCG
>JBLIND010000481.1:0-4195 GCA_047639095.1 Candidatus Omnitrophota bacterium
AGAAATATAACAAGTTAGTCAGCGGATCCGGATATCCTGTGATTTGGCAGGAAGTCCGACGATGTTTGAAGTTCATTCATGGTTATTTTCTTGTTTCCCCCATTTTTCTAACCGTATATCATTCCGTATGTCAGGAATCAATACCTTCTAATGGATCCGATTCCGAAAAAGCTCCAGCGGGCATTTGAGCAGGATCTGCAGGAGAGTGGCCGGGATGCGGCGGGTCAGCGGGACGGGTTAAAGTGGCTGCGCTTCTACCTGGATTTCTGCATAAAGTACGATCATCCGCCCCGGGACACGAAAAGCCTGGAACCGTTCATCGCCAAGCTGGCCTCCAAACGCCAGTCAGCGAGCCGCCAGCAGGATGCCCGGGCGTGCATCGGAATCTTTTACCAGACGGTATCGCAGTTTCCACCTCCCGGGCGTTCGGTCGCCGCGGAAAACGTGAGCACACCTTTATCCGTTGCAGCTGCGGTTGCGGTGGAGCCTGCACCCGACACGCCATGGGACGCGGCCAACGAGCAATTGGAAGGGGTATTCGCGGTGCGCCAACTGGCCCGCGCAACTCGAAAAACGTACCGAGGCTGGATCGGTCGGTTTCAACGTTTTGCGCAGGATCGCACCCCGGAGAGCGTGGTCGCTGCGGATGCGGCCGCCTTCCTGACCCACCTCGCGGTCGATCGCAAAGTGAGTGCCTCTGCACAGAATCAGGCCTTCAACGCCATACTGTTCTTCTTTCGCCACGTGCTGCAAAAGGATTTTGACCTTGGAGACACGGTCACGCGCGCCAAGCGGCGAAAATACATTCCCCAGATCCTCTCCCAGAAGGAAATTGCGAGGATCGTCCTCGAGATCGGCTATCCCTATTCGTTGGTTACGCAAATCTTGTACGGCTGCGGATTGCGTCTGGCTGAAGCCATGAGCCTTCGGGTGCAGAATTTTGATTTCGACCAGATGGTCTTAACCGTACGTAGAGGAAAAGGCGGCAAAGACCGCACGGTGCCGATACCGGAATCCTTACGTGAGCCTTTATTGGCACACCTGGATCGCGTTAAAACGCTTTACGAACAGGATGATGTCCATAGGGATTTTCTCGGGGCGTTTATGCCTGAAGGTTCGCCGAAAAAGTGGTTGCCGCGCAGTAAGGATTGGCCGTGGCAGTTCTTCTTCCCGGCCAAGACCCTCACGCTCGTTCCGGAAGAGAACGGCTATCGGCGCTACCACCTGCACGACACCCATTATGGCAAACGGTTACGGAGCACCGTTCGGAAACTGAAGCTCACCAAGCGGGTGACGGCGCACACCTTTCGGCATTCGTTCGCCAGTCATTTACTCCTCGCCAACTACGACATTCGCACGGTGCAGGTGATGCTGGGGCACAGCGATGTCAAAACCACCATGATTTACACCCAGACCGTTCCATCCCGTACGCTGAAGGAACAGAAGAGCCCGCTGGATTTAACGATCGATACGCGGTCGACCTGACTCGGTTACGTCCAGCATCACGGGGTCAACCGGTCTTTAAATGAAAAAGGACAGCCTTTCGGGGCTGTCCTTTTTTGTTTTCGGCTCCGACCCGACGGGTCGGAGATCCAAGGTGTCAGGTTATTCCGCGCCGGAAGGTTTTGCGCTTGCTACAAAGCCGTTCAGCTTGGCCAGCACTTCCTTGCGATCGTTGGTGAGCACCTTGCCATCCTTGGACACCAACACCAGGTTGGGGAGGAATCCGGTTTCGCCCAGCGTGACAACCTTTTCGAGCTTCTCCTTGTCGTCGAAAGTCATGGCGGGCCATTTTATCTTCGACTTCGCCATGTACTTCTCGTGCTTTGCCGCACTTTCGTCATAGCCGATCAGGATGATCTCAAAGTTGCGGGTATCCAGAGCCAAGGCCTTATCATAGATCTGCGCCAACTGCGCAGTTACCGATTTACAGCCCCCTCACCAGGATGCGGATGAATAGAGGATAAAGTATTCCGGGTCGCCCTGCAGGGTGTGCGGCGCAACCTTGCCATCCTTCAGGGATGAAAGGTGACCCGTGAGGGTCGTCTTCATGTCTTCGGCCTGGGCGGAAAACGCTCCACCAATCAACAGGCATGCAATCATTAGTTTTTTCATTCAGTCTCCAGGTTCGTTTCGTTTTAGAGTCGGAGTAAGGTACGCCGTGCTTACAGGGTTTCAATCCCTGTCTGTCCGGATTTCCGGTAGCGCAAAAGTGAAGGTGGTGCCTTCGCCGGGCATTGATGCTACACTTATACGCCCGTTGTGGGCCTCAATGATGCTTTTGGAGATCGCGAGCCCGAGCCCGCTGCCATACGCCTTCTGTTCGCCGCGCGGTTCCGTGGTGAAGAATCGCTGGAAGACCTTTTCCACATTGCTCGGGCTGATGCCGCACCCGTCATCGGCGACCGTGGTGAGGATTTCACCGTTTGCGCGTTGAATGCGCACTTGGATTTTTCCGTCCACGGGTGTGTAGCGCAGGGCGTTTTCCAGGAGATTGGCCATGACCTGTTCGATCCGTTCCGGCGAAACCCGGGCCCGTACCGCTTGGTTGGGCAACTCCAGGGCAAGGGTTGCATGCGGATGGTCGAAGGCGGGTTCCAGGAAACCCATGATCTCCTGCATCAGCTCGCCGTAGTCCACGACGTCCCGTGGCGTGCGGGGTGATTCGGCTTCGATCTGGGTCAGGGTCTTCATTTCCCCCAGCAGGCGTGACAGCCGATGATTCTGGTGCTTGATGTTACCGATGAAGTGATCCCGGTTCTCCGGCTCCTCCGCCGCCCCCGATTCAAGTACCTCCACCGCCCCGCGAATCGCCGTGATCGGCGTTTTCAATTCATGCACCACGTTCTTGAAGAATTCCTGGTTGTACGCGTTCCGCTGTTCGATTTCCTGCGCCATTCCCTGAAACGCCTCGGACAGTTCGCCGATCTCATCCTTGCCGCCGGTTCCGCGGAAGTCGGGCTTGCGGCCTTCGCTAAACGCACTGGCCGCCCGCCTCAGCCGGCGCAGGCGATAGGTGAGCGTCATCGCCAGCAAGGCCGAAACGCAAGCCGCCAGCAGAAGCGCGCTGATCGTGGCCGTGCGTTGGCGGAGAAACATCGCCTTGATCGCGAGGATGATGGGGCTGGTATGGCGCGAGACGTAAACGATCGCCAGCACCTCGCCCTCCTGCTTTACCGGTTGCGCGCAGAAGTAATACATGTACTTACGATCCGGTGTCAGGCGGTTGCGCGCGGCATACCCACCTTTGAGCGCACCTTCGATTTCAACTCGTTCCTGTAGCGGAGGGCCGTCCGCCTCGCCCGGGGTGGAGTCGAGCAGCAGGTGTCCGCTTGCGTCGAGGATTCGAAAGCGCATCTCTGCCTCTTTCGCCGCGCGATGCACATAAGCCGTCTTTTCGGATTCATTCATCGATGAGATCCACACCTGTCCGGTCATGATCGCGTGGTCAACCATCTGGGCTTCCCAGCGGGCGCTGGTAAACCGGTCGAACGACTTGATCGCGAAACGGTTCAAAAGCATGACAGGAATGAGGACGACGATGATCGTACTCAATATCATTTTCCAACGAATGCTGTGCATGGTCGTACGCTTCAGTTCTCGGTTGGATTTAATTCGGCGAGGCCATGGCGAAGTTTGTACCCTTCCCCGTAGACGGATTCGATCGGGTCGAGATCGTCCCGAACCTCGTTGAGCTTTTTGCGCAGGCGTTTCACCGTGGCATCGACGCTGCGGGGTTCGACGACATGCTGACTCGAATAAATCGCATCGATCAGGCTGTCGCGTTCGAACACGCGCGCCGGGTGGCGGACGAGGAGGGTGAGCAGTTTAAATTCGGCGCGGGTTAATTTGACCGACTGGTCGAAGTAGGTCACCTGCATGGCGTCCTCATCAATCAACAAGGGGCCGTGCAGGAGTTGCCGGGTGTCCTTGGCTGCAGGGCTCTGGCTGCGGCGAAGGACAGAGCCGATGCGGGCAATGAGCTCAAGCACCGAAAAGGGTTTCGTCACGTAGTCATCTGCACCGAGCTCGAGGCCGTAGATGCGATGGATCTCTTCGCTCTTGCCCGAGACCATGATCACCGGGATGTGTGCGTGTTCCTTGCGCATAGCCTGGAGCAGCTCGTAGCCGGAAAGTCCCGGCAGCTCGATGTCGAGGAGAACCAGGTCGGGTTGTTCCGCTTTAAACATGGCCA
>JBLIND010000482.1:0-4187 GCA_047639095.1 Candidatus Omnitrophota bacterium
ATGGGAAAGGCTACGTGCGCATAGACTGACACACCCCGGCAGGAAAACACGCACAATCCCCCATCACCGGGCTTGATGGTCACAGCTATTTTTCTTCCGCACGGATCCTGAAGTACTCACGCTTCCCGAAAGGTACTGAATTCGTCCACACAGTATCCGCCTTCGGCCATTGATTCGTCGGTGCCACTGCTGACCATTCAGCGGATAAATCCGCACGTGCCTGTACCGTATAGACCCCGCCGGTCTGGTTGGATTGCCATCGCAGGTCGACTTGATCACCCACCATAACCGCATGAGTGATGATGACGTTCGGCAGGCGCCCGTAGGCATACTTCATAGCACCCTGGGGACCCGCCAATACGTGCACGGTCTTTTCATCAGCGACCACGGTGTAGGGATGGTTCACTTCGTTGGTATCAAGCGCCAGTTGACGCTTGCTCCAGGTTTGTCCGTAGTCCGGCGAGAACATATAGCCGGTTGGATCAGACGTGGTGTTCCCGTGGCGCCAACAGATATGCACGCCCCCCCCGGACGTCATCCAGATGGCTTGATGGTTCCGGTTAATGCCCGCGTCGCCGGGCAGAATCTGGGCTACGCCCCAGGTCAACCCGCCATCCTCGGAACGATTATAGCCCAGGCGATCCGGTGGTAACTCCGCCCCGGTAAAGAGGCCTTCGCGTTGCCAGGCGGCGAAGACATGGCCGTCTGCGGCAACCAGTTGAACCCGCGCCTGGCGAGGACTTTCTGCGGACTCCTCCCCGATGGCAACCGGCGGACTCCACGTGCTTCCATGATCGCCTGAGCGCAGGTAATACGTTGGACCCCCACCCACCCCGTTCGTAGCCGAAGTGTAGGCCAGATGAACCACCTTCTGATCGACCGCGATGGTTTGTCCGCCCCCATAGCCGCCCAGGTTCTCCGCCAGCTTCCGACCATTCTCCCAGCTCGCGCCGCCGTCAACCGACCTGAAATACCACATACTGCCTTGCGGTGTCGGAGCGCCCTGCCCCCCGACATGCACGTAAGAACCGGAAACCACGATGCGGGCCCGAAAAATTTCTTCTCCGGCACCCGTGATCCTGACGCGACTGGTCCACGATGCGCCGTTGTCTTCCGACTTCCGAAAATCGAGATGCTTCGGGCCGCCGCCCATGTCACCGGCGGCGGTCAACAGGTAGAGCGTGTCGCCCACGCCGACGAAGCCTCCGTACATCATGGGATAGTTATCGGATGCGGATGCGATCGTGGATGCGGCGCTCCAGCTCGCACCCCCATCGGTGGATGTCCGGTGAACCAGATCCCCTCCGTTGTGCCCGACGACGTGCACCTGTCGACCGATCGCCAGTCGCCCATGAGATTGAATCAAGGTGCTGGCGGCCGACCATTCCGCGGCGGAGGCGAGCGAAGACGCGCAGCAAACCCCTAGCAACAGCCAGGCAATCTTGAGCGCGTCAGAGCGGTGACGTTTACGTTTTCCGATCATAGGAACCCTAATGGAAAAGCCTTCCGATCATCGGAAAGCCGCATACCGCATGTTCAGGGATGAATCAGAAGCCCGTCGCTCACCAGCGGGCGAAACGGAGCAAAGGGTTCGCGCAGGCACCAGGCCGCGCCTCTGAAAAGAATCGTCCGGAAGAAGGGCGTGTTGTGGAGGTCATCAATATGACCGACGACCGAGCAGAACACCCGTCCGCCTTTGGCGCTGCCGTGCGACGGGTGTTCCACCGTCCAGAACACCGGCCACTCCGGGGCCGCGTCGGCACCCGCGCCGGGAGTCGCGGTTCGGCCCAACACGGTGATGTTTCCCACATCGCCTTTTTGCAGGTTCCAGTACAGCTCATCCTTCAGGTGGATGCGGTCCGGAAAGCCGGTAAAGATTTCGTGCTTCGGATCGAGGATGATCGCGCCATCCATAGGTCCCCATTTGGATTGGGTGGGCGCATCAAATGAATAGGCATAGCCAATGCGATCGGCCCATCGCTCGATGTTCTTCCGCTGCACCAGGGCCTGATGCAGAACCAAAATCGATTTACCCGCTTTTAGATGTTGATCGAGCTGCACCACCTTCGCATCGGACAAGGTATGCTGGGTGAGATAGAACACGACCAGGTCGGTGGCCGCCCACTGATCGTCGGAAGGAAAGCCTTCAATCGCCTTCGCCTCGATGTGCTCGACCTTGTTGAGCAACCCACTCATCATCTCTGCGAATTCCTTATAGGCATGCACGCCTTTTCCATGATCCGCCTTCGACCAGCAGACCCGTACCGAACGGGGTGCGGAAAGGACCGCGTCCTGGTGCGGTGCCGCGGCGAGGATTGCCGCGGCGAGGATTGCCTCGATTTTTTCCGGCGACACCGGGTCGGCGGCCAGACTGAAAAGCCCGAAAAAAATAATTGATAGCGCTGAAACGAAAATTTTCATGCGGAGAGCTCTCGAATCTTGATGTTCTTCCACCGGCACTTGGCACCCTTGGGCCAACCGCCCCCACCGTGGACCTGGACCGCGATGGAACCCTTTTCACCGAGCGTCTTCGCGACCTGAGCCTTATCGTATCGCTCGACCTTCGCGTGTTCACCATCGAACTCACAGACCTTCACGCCATTGATCCAAGTGGTGATATACGGGTGCTTCCCCTGCACACGCACTTTGGCCGTATTCCAGTCATTCACCTTCCAGGTCTTCACGAAATCCTCAGGGCTTATCGAGTAGACCAGGCCATGTTGTTCGGGCGTGCGATGCGAACCGGTTTTGATTCCGGTCAGCTTCTTATCGGCATCGTAGACCCCATCGATGTCAAACGCGCGCGTGTTCCAGCCGCTGGTACCTTCGCCGTACAAGTGACCGACGTTGCCGCGATCGTGGTAGTCCACCATCATCTGAATGCACTGACCCTTATCGTTTCCGCGCAGGAAAAAGCCGGAGCACACACCCCAATCGGGTTTCATGTCGATCATCACCTCGAAGTCACCAAACTGTCGGTCGCTCAGCAGGATGCCGCCATTACCGGATCCCGGCGGATCCTGCTCACCGGAAATCACCCCGTCTTCGACGGTCCAGATGCCACCCGTTCCATGTCCGATACGTTCGGGATTCTTGTGCCAGCCGTTCAATGACTTGCCGTCGAAAAGATCGATCCAGGCCGCGTCGTCTTTCGCTTTCGCTTTCGCGAAAGCAGGTAAGGCCAATGCCGGGGCGGCGAGTGCGGCGTGTTTAATAAAGGTTCTGCGCGTTTTCATGAGGGCTCCATCGTCGTCAAGGTTGAACAGGTAGTTAAGGCCGAATCATCGAAAAACGAAAGACCGAAACCCGGCCAGATGGTCGCTCGTCAACGGAAGACATCCCGCTTCACCGATTTCTCGAATTTGCTCCCGGAACCGTATACCCGCAAGGGGGTTCACACGGAAACCATTCGGGCTTACGGCTAGCAGGATGGGCACTATCTGAACATTTCTACGAAGGCGCATCATCGTTTCGACCTGCGGCACGCCCAGGGTTACCGCGAGCTGGCCTTGCTATAAAGGCCGTTTGCACACACCCTTTGCGGCATGGCCTGCCGCCTTCTTTCTACATCGCTTTGCACCTTGCTCCGACGACTTGTGTGCAACCTGGCATTTCTTTTTGCCGCGCAGCAATCACCTGCGCTCGAAGCCTGGAACGCGCGTGGGCTCGGCCCGCTGCCCCGACAGGGAATTTCGACCTTTGATTTGAGCGACGATGGCTCCCATGTCGCGGTGGGTACGATATCCGCACCAGGGGATCCGAATGTTTTCCTCCTCGATGCCCGGAACGGACAGCTGCTGGGCGAATGGGAAGCCGGGGTACGCTGGGTGGAAAAGGTGATCGCCGGGCCGGAAGGCGTCGTTTATGCGCTGGTCACCATGAGCAATGGCACCGCCGAGGATTTCCCGAAAATCTATGTATGTAAGAAGGGGGAGCCGCCGAAGGAGGTGCCGGTATCGTCTGGACAGGGCGAGTACCCGCGCAGTGTTTTCCACTGGGGCGATGCATCCAATCATATCGGAGGCGTACAGCTGTGCGGCACGCGCAAAGGGGCGGCGCTGGTCATCGCGGACCAGGTGCTCTGGATCGAAGGTGCGAATCCGGCACCGGTCGCACGCGCGCATCTGCCGCGGCCGCAAAATTCTGTAACCGTTTCGGCCGCGGCCAACGCGGCGGGCTGGATCGCC
>JBLIND010000483.1:0-4186 GCA_047639095.1 Candidatus Omnitrophota bacterium
GGGCCCGCCATTCTTCGTCTTATCGATCAAGGCAGGCGGTACAGGCTTGAACTTAACCGCTGCCTCCCATGTAATTCATTTTGATCGCTGGTGGAATCCGGCGGTGGAAAATCAGGCGACCGACCGCGCGTTTCGAATCGGCCAGAAACGCAATGTGCTGGTACACAAGTTCGTGACGCGTGGAACCATTGAAGAGAAGATTGATGCGATGATCCGAGACAAACAACACATGGCGAATGCCCTGCTTGAAGGCAGCGCGGAAAAAGCGCTCACCGAGATGAGTGACGCGGAAATCCTCGATCTGGTCGCGCTGGATCTGGAACGGGCCACGAGGATCCTCTGATGGGCGGGCGCTTTTACGATTACGAAGAGAGCGAAAGCTGGCCCAAGTACGTCTCGGTGGCCGAACTGCACCGGCGCGCGCAGGCCAAGATCGCCAAATTGCGCAAGGCCGACAAAAACATTGAGCCGGTGGAGATCAAGGGCCGACTCATCGCCCGAAATTTCTGGGGCAAGGCCTGGTGCCGACATCTCGAGAGCTTCAGTGATTACGACAATCGCCTCCCGCGCGGACGCACCTACGTCCGCAGCGGCTCCGTGTGCGACTTGCGAATCAAGGCCGGCAAGGTCGAAGCGAAGGTCCTGGGTAGCCATCTCTACAACATCTGGGTGCGCATCGACGCCCTGGAGGACGAAAAATGGACCCGCCTGAAAAGCACGTGCCAAGGCAATGTCCGTAGCCTGATCGATTTGTTGCAAGGAACGTTTTCAGATGAGGTCATGCGAGCGGTGGTGGATCCGGACGAGGGCTTGTTTCCCCTCGCGGGCGAATTTACGTACAGCTGTGACTGCCCCGACTATGCCGACATGTGTAAACATGTCTCGGCCGTGATGTACGGCATCGGAGCACGCCTGGATGAGCAGCCGGAGCTCCTGTTCCACTTGCGGGGGGTCAATCACGAAGACCTCCTGGCCATAAAACCGGCCGCGGACGCCCTGCTGGAAGGCTCACGCCGCTCGCGGCGGCGTACGCTGAAGGGCGGCGATCTGGAGGCCCTGTTCGGGGTCGAGCTCGAGGCCCCGGCGGTGGAAGGATTTACGCCCAGTGGCCCGTCGATCGTATCCCTGCGAAATCGCCTGGGCTTGACCAAACGCGCCTTTGCCGAAGCGGCCGGGGCATCCGTGAGCACGGTGTCCAAGTGGGAAGCCACCCCCGGTGCACTGACCCTGCAAGCCAAGCATCTGGCCGCCCTGCAGCGACTGAGCAAAAAGTAGATTGGGACGCTGTCCCGATGCTGAGCCTCAATCCTCTGGACGGAGTCCCAAGCTGCCCATGCCCTGGGCAAAATTCTGACGCACCTCGGAGGCACTCAAGGCGTGATCATAGATCGCCGCGAGGTGAACCCGGCCCTGCCATCCGAACGGAGCATTCGGATCGCCTCCGATGCTGAGCTGGCCTTCCGGATCCCAGTTGCTGAGATCACCCAGCACATCATCGCTGGCCACGACCTGGCCATTGAGATAGAGCACCCGACGCCCGGTAATCGCCCCGGTCAGGACCAGGTGGGTCAACTCGGGCCGCAATACGTCCGGACAGGCGAGCACGGGACACATTTTCCCGGTCGGACTGGCGGTGCTGCTGCGCCCGATCAAGCGACCGGCCGCATCGCCACGAATGCCCCCCTGGCCCAGGGCAAGGTCACGCGCTTCGGGGGTTGAAAGCGTGATGATATAGGCTTCCTCCGGAGACTCGCTCGATGCCGGCGTGAACCAGGCTTCGATGGTAAACGTATGGCGTTCCCGACAGATGCTGCTGATTTTCGCGGCGGGACTCAGGCTGGTAAGAATCGTGTGTCCATCCAGCTGAAGCCCACCTTCCCGCCAGACCAGAGGTTCGTTCGATGTGGCAACGAGATCCAGTGGGGTATCCGTCTGATCTTTAAGGATCTGCCCCCGATGCTCTTCAAAGGTGTAGAGGGCAAGCAGGCCTTCCTGCACCCGGCGATCCAGCCAGCTACCCGCCGTGCGGACGCGCTCGGATTCCGCCGGGATGGAAAGCCCGGCATCCATGGGCATCCGACTGCGCATGATGTAAACCGCCGCCAGGACACCCAGCATCAGGAAAAGGGTGAAGACCCTCAGCAAAGCCGTGCGCAGGTTATACACGACAGGATCAGGGCCCTACGTTCATCATGGTCGCGCTACCCGCGGCCCCAACGAAGACAATGATCATAACGAAATAGGCGATTATGCCGAGGACCCCCATACCCAGCACGACATAGCCGGTGATGAGGCCCGCGAGGGCCAGACCATCGCCACTTTGCGTGGGGTTCGCCTTGATCTGCGAGCGGGCAAGATGCCCGCAGACAATCGCTCCGATGGCAGGGAAACACATCATGAAGCCCAGAATGCCACACACCAGACTGGCGATCGCCAGACCATTACTGGGGACCGGTGGGGCGGGCGGTGGCTGAGGACTTGACGCCTGTGGCGCATAGCCCGCGATCGGCGGCGGGACCGGAGGTTCGTGAGAGGGTGGTGTGGGATCCATAAGGAATGCCTACCAAAATACGCGTCGATGTCAGAGGAAAAAGCGGCGCCTAAGCACCTTGCAGCGCGCGTCGCGTGGCTCCTCGACGCTGGCTCGCCTTCATCACGATGCCCGCAACGATCGCGGCCAGGCCAAACACGGGAAGGATGCCGATGAGCAAGCCCGCGACCCCGAGCAGAATAAGGGCCGTACTCAAAATTTTGCGTCCCTTGTGGTCCAGCCCGCGGTCCTGGATCATAATCTGCAAAAGAAACAACATCAGCAGAATGACCAGTACGATCCCCAGACGCTTCAGGCCGCCAATGGCATGTTCAGATGCTGGACGCGCACTGATCTGAATATCCCCCCGTGGCGTCGTGAAGCGATAGCTGGTCCACCGGGTCGTATCCGCACCGGGCAGCTGCACATCAAGACTGGCCAGGCCTGTGCCCACGGCCCGCCCGTTGTTCTGACTCGCCGGAAGGGTGTACGTCACCGCACCTCCCGCAAATCCGCCACCGCCGCCACCTTGACCACCTCCGTTAAACACGCCATCCAGACCAACATACGATTGCTGGACATCAGCATCGACATCAACAAAAACAGTCGAGTCCGTGATTTGTACCCTCTGTTGAGACGGTGCATTGATGGTCTCCAGCTTCAATTGATACACGTTTGCCGCCTGCTGCTGCCCCCGACGGGAAACAATTTTCTTCCCCTTCTGCCCCACCGTCACCTGGCCCTCCTGACCTTCCTGCTGCTTCGCGCTGTTGATCTTCTGGGAGAGGTTATTGAAATAATTCGCCCCCTTCTCCAGCTCGAGCACCTGGTTGTCCAACTGCATCTGCACATTCGGATTGATCAATCGTCCACCGACCACCGTGGCATTGTTATCCACATTGCTGTTGCCCAGATCGTTTTGAAGCAACCAGCCATTGTTGAAGTTGACCAGGTTGGTGGTGGGCAGCGCGGCCACAATTTCTGATATCGGAAAGTTCAACCCGTTGTTGTTTACCATGTTGGCGGGACACAGGAGTTTCTGGACATCGAATTGCCCGTTGAAGTCGACGCGATTACCGCTCACCTCAACCGTGGGTGCCTGATCATCCACTTTCTGCAACTCCTCTTCGGCCTGCTTCAGGATCCCATCTGCCGCCTGCGCCGCTTCACCCCAGGCCGAATTGCCCCGATACCGCTGCACGTTGGCCTCCCGGTTATCCCGCACCTGGTCTTTCACCACCTTGAGGTTTGCATACGCGCGCGCCTTGGAAAAATCATCGCCATATTGCAACACCTGGACCAGCTTCTTTGCCTGTTTGTTCAGGTAGCCCAACTGCCCGGCTTCGAACTGACCGGCCTCCAGTTGCCGACTCATCGTGCCGTCAAAATTATGCCAGCTGTGGGTATTCGGGAGGCGTAGCTCCACCTGGCTCAGCTCGACATGAATCTTCGAGGTCTTGATGAGCGGGAAGTCGATCTGTGAAAGCGTACGAACCTTTCTGACCTGGCCGCCGTACTTGAGCACGACCTCGTAGTCGATATCGCCCTCCGCGGTTTTCACCAGGGGAATCCGCACCGACCGCAGGTCTTTGGCATCCGGCTGGATCGGCTTTACATACTCATTCGCCACCCGCGCCGTCCACAGGGTCGCGCCTT
>JBLIND010000484.1:0-4157 GCA_047639095.1 Candidatus Omnitrophota bacterium
GGATCGGAACGGTGCCCAATGCCGCGGCCAGGGCTTTGCCACCGCCCTGGCTGCCGAGGATGATCGAGACCATCACCTTGGTTTCTTCCGCATCCTCTGTTTTGCGCAAAGCCTCTGCGGCAATCGTGGTCGCTTCGGTTCGATCGAGTTGATGTGTCGCGGTCAAGGCCGCCAGGCGAACATCCTTATTCTTGTCCTGCAGAGCGAGTGCTCGCAAAGGCTTCAGCGCACCCGCGCCTTCGAGCCTCGCCCAGGAACCCACAGCGGCAACACGAACCGTATTGGTCACCGTCGGATCGAGCGCTTTCTCTTTCAGCAAGCGCTTCAGGCCCTGCATGTCCCAGGTCCCCGCGAGTTGAATCAGGGGAATCGCGATATCGGGTTGAGCATGTATCCGGGCGCGCAGTTTCATCTCATGTGCGTCACCGAGTTTAAGATTCCGCAGTTCCGCTTGTTCTGCCAGCGAGGCGAGCACCTTCGGACGATCCGATCCACGGGCGAGTAAAGTGAGGACATCGGATTGATCACCGATCTGCGTCAGAAGGATCATCAACGTGTCGCCCAGCGCCGCATCCAGCTTGGGATCGGCGACCATCGCCCGCACGGTTTGCAAGGCTTGTTTGCCCGATGCCTGTTGCAAGGCAAAGGCGAGGTGCTCCGGACGTTTGAACATTATGCGGCCCTCCATAAAGGCGGGCCACCACACCGCTTTCAAAGCGTGGGTTGTCTGGGTCAGGGCCGCGGTGATAAACCGATCCATTGGATGGTCGAGCGCCTGCAAGGCCGCTGTGATGGCTTCGGGCTCGGCCGCATAACTCAAGGCCACGACCGCTTCGAGCCGCACGCGCGGATGCGCATCGCGTACCAGCGATTCCAGCTCCGCCAACCCGCCTTCGGGATCGCGGGCACCCAGTCGGGCGCTGAACGCCCGGGCCAGGGGCTGATCAGATACCGCGAGGTGAGGCGCGGCGCTGGAGCCATGCCAGGCCAGCACATTGGCCCATTCGAATGCGGACCGCGCATCCGGCGCGCCTCCTGCCAACCGCTCCTTGGCGGCGGCGATGACATCGGTATGCGCGAGGGAGGAGAGGGCGATGCGGATGCGCTCCCGCTCCTTCAAGGGCGCGTGGGGCAGGGCGTCCAGCAATTGCGGGAGGGGCATCCGGGTGAGGTCCTTGATGGGGTTCAGCTTCTGACCCTTCGAGGTGATCCGCCAGATTCGTCCGTGAACCTGGTCCCGATCCGGGTGGCGTAAAGACGCCTGGTAGTGTCCGATGATCGGGTTAAACCAGTCCGCGATGTAGAGCGCGCCGTCGGGCCCGGTTTGAATGTCAACCGGTCGGAAACTGCGATGGCTTGAGGTCAGCAGGGGCGGCTGAAGCGTTCCTTTGTGGCCGGATCCATCGGGCTCCATGTCCAGGCGATCGATCACATGCGCGAAGTACCCGGCGATGAGCACATCGCCCTGCAGATCCGCGGGCAGGCCCGGAGCATCCACGATCTCGCAGATCATGCTCTTGATTTTTGTGCGCCCGATATCCAGCGGCGCCTGGAAATGCTCCGTAGGCACCATCACCGGCAGGAGTTCGCTCAGCTCGTTGTTGTTGCCTTTGATGAAGGGTTCACCCCATGGGCCGAAGGCGATCCCCCAGGGGTTCTGTCCGCTCCCGCCTCGAAACGCATGCAGTCGACGTTCGTGCGGCCGGCATTGCCAGACCCCGTGTTCGTTGAGGCGGACAATCCCCCACGGGGTTTCGACCCGCGAAAAGCAATGCAAGCCCTGGCAAAAGTACAGCTGGCCGTCGGGACTCCAGGTGAACGAGTTGATATTCTGGTGGGTGTCACCCGTTCCGAAGCCGGAGAAGATTTCTTCGCGCGTATCGGCGCGATCATCGCCATTCGTATCCTTCCAGAACACGAGGTTCGACCCTTCACCAATGTACACCCCGCCATTTCCCAGCGCGAAGCCGGTGGGCATGTCGAGGCCGTCCAGCCAGATCGTCGTCTGGTCGACTCGACCATCCTGGTCGGTATCTTCCAGCAGGAACAGTTTGTCATTGGCCGGCGTGAGCGGAATGATTTGCGGATAGACGAGGGTGCATAACACCCAGAGTCGGCCCTTCGGCCCCCAGCGCATCGCGACCGGGTTGGCAATCTGGTTGGTCTCATCTGCGTAGAGCGAAACTTCATAGCCCTCCGCTACCTGGAAGGAAGCGAGTTCTGCGGCAATCGAGTTGTCCGTGGCGGGAGGAGCTACGGAGTCCGCGGAGACCATGCCCGTCAGCAGTGTCAGGATTAGCATATGGCGCATTAGCGTTTCTCCACGGTGGTGAAAATTTCCTGCTCGGCGTCATCGATCATCGGAAGGATGCGTTGCAGCTCCAGCGGAAACCAGCGCGGCTGTCCCGGACGGTGATCGTGGCTGCTGGGGACATGCGAACGATTGCCATAGACGAAGGCCCAATTGGTCGGGCGCCAATGTTGTCGCCAGAGTTGGTTCTTCCGGAGGATCTGTTGTCTTAGCTCCTCACGGGTTGGGTCGTCGAAGCTGCCGGTCGGATTCACGGCCGTACCGCTGGGGGGATTGATCTTGAGCAGCTGTACACTGAGTTCCCGGGCGAGTTGCCAGTGTCCGGACAGGGAGAGGTGTATCCCATCCGTGGTTTGGCCGCCGGTGGAGAAGTTGCTGAGATCCACGCAGGGATATCCGAGACGGGCGGCGAGGCTGGCAATCGCCTGGGCGTAGGCGGTGACGGATTTGTTGTGCGTGGTTAAATCGGGCAGGGCGGGGCGATCCTTCCGTCGCTCGAACGGCTTCGGGGTTAAGAGGACGATTTTGCCCGTGCGCTGGGCGTAGGTGTCCAGAAGGGCTTCGTAAGCGGCGATGAAATCTGGCAGTTCCTCCATGCCGTCGAGGGCTTCGATCTGGCCGAAAGCACACACGATTACCGTGGCCTCTATGCGATGCAGTTGTTCCAGTTGTGTGCCGAAGTTGCGCGGGCGCTGTTGCTGGTAAACCGTATCGGCCTGCCAGGCAATGTCGCGGAAGTGGAGCTTCTGTCCAGTTTGGGTCCACACCGTCTCCAGGTATCCCGCCTCGATCTGTTTGACGGTTTCCGTGCCGCCGGCAAAGGCGATCACGTCACCGTCCTCCAGCGTGAATCCATCCGTAAAGCCTTCGATGGATGTACGGTTTGGGGTGGGTCCCTGGATCAGGGTTTCCAGGTTGGCACCGGCCTTGTATCGCCAGGTTCCTGCGAGTGGAAGCTTGAGCCGGTCGCTCTGCAGATACAGGTCGGATGCCATGCCGGCGATGCCGCCGCCCCAGCCATGATCCATGACCCGGATGGCAATCACATTGCCGCCCGCTTTCAGGATCCCCGCCGGCACGCGGTACACCCGGGGGGTGAAGTGCGCGCCGGGGTGTTCCATGCCGCCGACCCGGGTGCCGTTTACCCAGGTCACATCCATATCGTCGATCGGGCCGAGACTCAGCGTGGCAAGCACGCCGTCCCAGGCCTCGGGCAGGTTAAAGCGTTTTCGAAACCAGACCACGCCGTCGTATTCCGGCAGGCCGGCTTTTTCAAAATGAATGGGGAGTTCCATTTTGGCCCAGGCCTCCTGGTCGTGATCCGATTTGGCCCAGGCGAGGTCGCGGGAGCCGGGATCCTGTGCGGCGATAAGCGCGGACCAATCAGGTGCCGCGAGGAGGGGGGATCCGCCGAGTAGCGTCAGCAGGAGGAGGGTATGGAATTTCATAAAGACCTTTTATCGCACCGGGGGCATATCGAAAGGTAAAAGTGACATTTGTCCGTGGACCTTGTGCGGCGTGGGCTTAAGTTGATACAAACCTTGAGAACCCCCTTGCGCATACGCCTATACCTGATCCCCATATTGATTTCCTCCGCTCGTGCCGAGACACCGGTCGTTCAGTTTGTGAACCTACATTGCATTGAATGCCATGACGAGGAAACGAAGAAAGGCGACCTGGACCTCACGGGTTTTTCCTTCGATCCCGCGGACCCCGCTCCGTTTTCGGTCTGGGTAAAGGTGCATGATCGCGTCTCCGCGGGCGAAATGCCGCCGCCGAAGAAGAAGCAACCAGAAGCCCAGGCGCGAACCGACGTTTCCCGAGCGCTGTCCGATGCCTTGGTTAC
>JBLIND010000485.1:0-4068 GCA_047639095.1 Candidatus Omnitrophota bacterium
CGGACGTTCCGTAACATCGGCATTGTCCATGCAGATGGGGAAGACGGGGGCGTGTTTTTGAAATCCCCGCCGGGCGGTCATGATGAGTGGCACAGCTTCCGCATTCGCAACAGTCGTGCCCAGGGGCTCGAATTCCTTATCGATGGCGAACCGGTTGAAGGCTCCAAGTACACCTATAGCAGCAGCCGTGATCACTACTTCGGCATCGCGTTTACGAGTAAGATCGATGTCGTTGAGTTGCGAAATTTAAACGTGAGCATGTAGTGGCTCGGCAGAGAGGTTTTCCTATGACCGGAACGATCTTTTGAATTCCTTCCTATGACAGGAACGCCGGGGAAAGGCCTCCAATCCACCATCGAATACTTTCGGAGCAATCAGAGCGGGCTTGATCCGCTATCATTTGCTTGATGAAACAAACGAGGGGTTGGGTGCGAAGCGGAAAATGGCGTTCAGTCGCAGCAAGCTGCTTAAGAGGAAGGCGGCAGCAAGCGGCCGCACCCCACGTAATGCACCTACCTGGAGGGTTGATAACAACGCACGTTCCCGTTCTCCAGGCTGACCAGGATACGACCTGCAGCATCGATGGCGAGTCCGCCTTTCACGGCGGGGGAAGGGAGGGCTTCCTTCCAAAGGTCCTGACCGGAGGCGAGATCGATCATGGCGAGAAAGGCCTGATCCGGCTGGTCATCTGGATGACCGGCGGCGAGCAATCCGTTGGGCGAGACGATGAATCCGTTGAAGCGGCGATGGCCTTTATCCTGCCAGACAGGCTCAACGGGTTTCTCGTTTTTCTTTCGCCGATTCGCAGCAGTTCGGATGAACTCGCCGGCGGCGTCCTTTCGAAATAGAGGAAGGTTATTGGTGGGTGCAGCGTAAAGTGCCAGGTCATTAAAATAGAGGCCTTCGTAATTTGCATCGTGATTCAGGATGCGTCCGTCCGCGCAGGTATGTTCGAGGCTGACATACTTATTGAACTCGGGATAGTACGGATAAAAGGCGGTGCGGAACTGGCTCGAGACCTGGACCTTGGGCGGGTTCAGATTGGCAAGGGTATCGCGGGCGTAACGGGCGATCTCGTAGACGCCGCCGCCGAGAAACTGCAGCTCGTCGCCCTTGATCTGCAATTCACCCTGCAGGGAGATGCCGCTCTCCACTTCGCTGGACAGGGTTCCGGAAACCGTATTATGCGCCTTGAGCATTCCGGTCACCGCGTCGAGCGCCACGACGTAGGTGCCATCATAATGCGTGATGCCTCCGGCGGTGTAGACGGTATCGTCGGCCACCACCAGCCCCCCAGACAGGGGCCAGGAGGAAATCATCTTCCCGAAAACGGGGATCATCTGATCTTTCGGCCCCACCCGGAAGACCCACAACGCCCGACCATCCCGGGCATCGTAGCAATAGACCCGACCGTCGGCGGATCCGACATACAGACGCCCGTCTGCGAGGGCCGGCGGATAATACACCGGTCCACCGGTGTAAGCTTTCCACACCGAGGCCCCGGTTCCCACATCCAGTGCTTCCACGACGCCGGCGCGGTCGGCGACAAACACCCGGCCGCCAGCTGCGATGGGTCCGGTGAGCAGGTCCTCAGGGGACACCTTGCTCGTCCAAGCCAGTTCGACTGAACCGGGCAAGCTGACGGGACTCTGATCCGATCGGCCCGGGTCGCCGCGATAGTGATGCCAATCAGCTTCATCGGTCTTGAAGTCCGTCGATCCCCTGTCCGAAAGCGCCCGGTGCGCAGCGGCATAAAAGACCTTCGGATCACTGGGGATGCCCGGATCACCCGGGACTTGCTGTGGCGCCAGCGCAATGTTTCCGTAAAGGGACAATTGGCATCCGCACATCCAGGGCCCCCAGTAGAGATGACCATTCGAAATGAGCACACCGTCCTGGCAGGGCGGCCGCATCGGTGCGATATGCTGGGCTGTGTTGCTTTCCGTGAGTACCCGAACCGTCCCACCCTTGGCGCGATAAAAGATGCTGTCCACTGATCCGGTCGCGCGGGTGCAGGCGCGTCGACCAGGCATTTTAGTGAGGACCTCTCCTGAACGGTAGTCCAGCGTCATGCTCCCATCGTGACCAGAAGCACCCGCGGCGTAGATGGCGTCATCACGCAGGATCAACTGGAGGTTACCCACCTTGTTGGTCCAGCTCAAACTTCCATCTATCGCGGAAGCCACGACCAGATGCTTGCGTTGCGGCCCGGAAAAGAAGAGTGAATCGGCATTGCTCTTCACGTAAGCCGTTGTCGAATAGCCGGTCACCCAGTGCTGGGCCCGTTCGTTGGCACCAAGCGCATTCAGCAGCGCAACATCCTCGTTCCGCCAGGCGAGTGCGCCGGTTTTCCGGTCGATTGCAGCCACAAATTTTTCCGGGGCGTAACAGAAGATGTAGGACTCGTTCATGCACATGCCCCGGGCGTCGAGGAAATCCTGATCTCGGTAATGCCATACCGGTTCGTTGGTCTCGAGATCGATGGCGACCAAGGTCCGTCCGAAACCGAACGACGTCTTCGGATCGCTGTATTCATGGCCCTTCCACATATCCCAGGGCCAGTGACCAAGACCGCGGCGCACGGACTTCTCGGTCTCCACTTGTACCTCCGGATTGCCGACCAGCGCGTAAAGCATGCCCTTGTCTTGCGCCATCCACTTCCACACCGGCCCGTCAGTCAGATCCTTCGCGAGGGTAATCTCATGTCTCACCTCGCCCGTTGCACCGTCGATCACCTTGCAGGATGCATGATCCCCCATGAACAGCGCGTCAGCGGTCGCCACCATGGTATTCCGATGAATCATGAACCCCTCAGACAAGGGGCGCTCCCAGAGTCGGGTGCCGTTGTACGCGTTCACACAGATGAGCGTGTTCAACATCGGATTCTGATTCGCCTTGTGCGCGATGTGACCCATGGCCTTGTACATCCGACCACCCGCGATAACCGTCTGTTCGGGCATGGGGCTGAACTTCGGAGTCGCGATGAACTGCGTGCGAAATTTTCCGCGCGCGAATTGATCCCGCGATTGCGGATTGTTATCCGGTCCGTGGAAGGGGTGACTCCACTCGTCGATACCTTCCGGCACCGGCTTGATCCACGCCTCATCGCCGACGTAAGCGGTTCCCAGCGGACGTAAGGCGCGGAGCAGCTCCTTTCGCGCGGGCGGCTCGCCGTAAACGATCACCGCATCTACCAGGTTGTCCGCGAGCGGAATGGCCTCGCCCGGAAAGGGCTCCACCACGATGCGGTTGCCCAGTAACCCACGGGCTTCGGCGGCTTCCGCGAGGGATCGTTCAAATCCCGGGACGAGGCAGAAGTAGGTGCGTTCGTTCCCCTCCGTCATCTGGAGGATGGCGGATGTACCACCCGCGGGGGCGCCTACGAGGACCACGATCCCGCGTTTGAATGCGAGGGCGTCGTTCGGATCGGCCGCACGAATATGCGTCAGGGGGATTAGAAGGATCGTCAGCAACAGGCGGCGTAATGTGTTCATGGGAGATCCAAGGTTGAATGGAGGATACCGCTTTTCCCAGGAGTTCACACGTCCAATCAAACGCGAGTTGGGGAGGAGCATTGTCCCGATAGAATCGGGATGTACGAGGAGGTGACGGGGTAGAGCGCAGCAAGCTGCTTAAGAGGAAGGCGACAGCAAGCGGCCGCACTCCAAGACCATTGATGGTTTCGGGAGTGTGGCCGCTAGAGAAAGCTGGAACGAGTTCCCGCACTCCAAAGTTCGCCCTTACCGGATGGCGCGGTAGAATTCGGTGTCGGTCAGTGGCACGCGGGAGAACTCGAACGATCCATCGGGTCCGGAGACCTGAGTGCTGATGTCCTGCCAGTTCAGAGGCAGGTCTTTCGAGGTATATTGGATCGTGTAGGTCGTGTTGGGCAAACCGACAAAGGAAAGGCGCACACCACCCGGTTCACGAATGGGCTGCTGGGCGGTAATTTCCGGCGGGAGCTCGATGGAGGACAACACCACATCATTTCCGGTTCCACCGGCGTAGCTGATGGTGTAGGCGCTGGCACCAGCGGTGACCGTGGCCCCTTCGGGAAGTCCATCGAAT
>JBLIND010000486.1:0-4062 GCA_047639095.1 Candidatus Omnitrophota bacterium
AGTTTTCGGGAAGGGGAATGCTGCTGTATTGGGCAATCGGTCCTGGTATATTAATGCGGGTGCCCTTGTGAGCCAGGCAGATGTTGAAGGTCTGGAGACCGATACGGGTTTCACGTTGTCTACGGGATGGAACATACCGGTGAGTCAGCATGTGGATTTCAACGTGGGTTTTGGATATAGCCAGCAGTCGGGAACGGTGGAATTTATCGAAGAAGTGCCTTACACCGTATACGATCGGCGTTATTATTATACCTATTTCTACCGCTACACGTATCTTGTTCCCCGGACCGCATATCGTTCGGTGCTTGTTGAAGAAGAGTTTGATGTCAGCACGTTCGCTGGCCTAGGGGCGCTTGCGCTCCATGCCGCTCCAGGACAACCCGTTAATCCGTTCCTTGTCGGGGGGGTATATTATGTCAATCAAGAGGTTGAGGTTGGCTACATTTCTGCATCTGAAAGTGATACGGGTTTCAGTGTTGGTGGTGGGGTTGAATTTATAATGGGAGACCAAGTCTCATTCATACCCAGCGTTGTGCATTCAAAAGCGGGGGATGCCGAAGAAACATCCATAAATGCGCTGTTAACGTATTGGTATGCTATGCCCTCGGCTGTGCGGTTTTCTGGTGCTTACGGCACTGAGTCGGAGAATATACTGATCAGTTTGGGCTACATGTATATGTACTGAGCGGCAGTCGATCTCAATGCGGGGCTCCATTCATGATCGGTATGTTTTTAGGAAGGTCTGCTCTTCGCCGTTGGGTATTTGGTTCATGGATTCGATGAATTTCCAAAGTAAGCACCCGAAACCTGGTGATGTTGACTGTTGTATGTTGCCACGTTTCAATGTGAAAAATGGCCAGATTTCCCACCTGCACAATCTCCTGTTCATCACTGGGGCGGAGTCTCATCCCGAGCTGCCGGCGATGCTTCAAGCGACCGGACGCCCGTCGGAGCTGCCCACGATCTTTGCACCCAATCGGACGGTGGGAGATATGAGCGACCACGGGATCTTCCGCAGGAACGGGAACCCGTATCTCTTTCTGAGCTGCGGTCGCTGGCAGCACTACCACGAGCCGAGCGATACCCCGGACCGGCTCAATTACGACAAGATGGCGCTGATCGCTACTTACACTGAGCAGTTGATGCGGGGGCTCGGTACCTGTGTGCTCGCACCCTGTACCGAATCGGAGAGCGATACCGTGGAATTGGAGTTGGCCGGCCTGCGCAAAGTTTTCGGTCCGGGCCTTCCGGTAATGCTCATGAGCCTTGGCGTGGATCAACTCGAGGACCGCGCTGACCTGGATCGATTCGCGGATGCCCTAATGAGCTTTGGATTGTAGGTGGGCTCTGGCGAACAGGCCGCGGATACGGATGAGTGATGCTGCCCCTCGTTCCTCACGAGCCGGATCATTGTGGTAAGTTTGTGGTAAGTAGACCCTCGCTATTTGAGGGGTTTTTGTGCGTATCTTGAAAATTTAAACATTCATAAAGTGTTTATAATAAACAACTTACGTTTTACCAATCTCCCTTCGATTCCTACCCTCTCCGCCAATTACACCACGTCCCCCAGCAGTTGAGTCCAATGCTCCCAGATGAGTACCATGGCAAAGGTATCCAACTCGCAATAGCGGAGCAGCGATTGTTCTAAAGCTCGGCGTTCCTCGGGTGGCAGATCCTCGAATTGCAGTCGGTTGTAGGCGATCATGGCGGCGCCGCCGTCGGCCAGTTTTTCGTCCGCATCGAGGTAGCGGAGCTCGTCGGCATTCAGGCCGATGGCCAGGGGCTCGAGCAGGGCATAGGGATCCAGGACCTCGGAACCTTCAAAGGCGATCCAGGTCTTGTCTGTGAAGTTGAGGCTGGGGATGCCGGTGGGGCTTCCGTAGATCGCTTGGGCATACTTTGCTTGCAGCATCGGACTGCTGTTCAGTACCGCCGGCAGGACTTTCTTGATCGAGTTCGATCCCTGGGTGTGCGGGTTGTAGTAGTATTTGATCACCAGCTCGCAGAGATCGACCATGTTCCTTTCGCCTGCCCATTTCTCCGCCTGCTTGCTTGATGACTTGGTGATGCTGCGAATGAACGCGTAGAGCTCTTCGCGATCGGGAAGTTCGCTCGGATCTTCCTGCAGCTGGGTGAAGATCTGGTTCAGCACGGTGTTCTCGTGATTCGAATAGCGGAAGATGGTGCCGCCGTCGGTCTCCAGTTCGGTTTTCAGCGCGCGCAGGAAGTCGAAATTTGGAAAGGTGCCGGGCTCGCTGTTCAAGTACTGGCCTTGGTGTTCGATCCGGCCATCTTCGTAGACGATGTGATGCGAATATTGAAAGGCCAGGGTCTCGTAAGGCCGGCGTCCTTTTGTGAACGGAATCGCGGCGGTGTTCGTCTCGAAGTCGATGAAATGCAGGGGGTAGGTGAAAGACGCGAAGACCTCCGACAGTCCATGCCGGTCGATGGTTTCAGAAGGGTCATCGGCTTTGACCTTCTCGACCTGCAACCGCTGGCGTTCGGTTGTATTTAAGCCGGGGCCGGCGTTGCGTGCCTTGGCCTGAATGCTTGTGGGATCCACATCGGCCAGCCGATAAATCCGGGCGTCGAGCAGATCCTGGGTCTTTCTAAAATTCCACAGGCTGAAGATATTCGGCTGAGCGAAGTCTTCATCCGTCAGTTTCCATTGAGCCTTCCAGCACTGTTTGAATCCGTCGAGGTATCCTTCGGCCTCTTCTCCCGCATTCGCATGGAACGGGCAGCCTTTGCATTGGGTGCCGACCGACATGTCGATCTTGCGATTCTCCGAGCAGGCTTCAGCCAGGAGCTCGACGTACTCCGCGAAAGTCAGGGCGAGCCAATCCTCCGTGGCCGGGGCTTCAAAAATTGCATCCACCGCCCGGTCGACATTCACGCAGACCAGAATTTGATCTCCCAACGCCGCCGGGCTTACATCGCCAGAGGTGGTGACCCACTGCCGCCCGTTCTCGCGATGAATGCGAAACTTCTGGTGCAGCCCATCGATCGAGGTTTGCGTGCGCTTGTCGGTCAGCATCAGGTGCGCCCGGACATCCAAGCCCGGAAGGCACTGCTGGATCACATGCTTCTGGAAGGCGACATCCATGACGTACGGCTCCCACTTGGCATCCAGTCCCGCACCCCGCTTCTTAAACATCGGACCGTCATCGTCGGCATCATAGGACTTCGCCTTCACCTCGATGAGGTCGAGCCGATCGCCAGTCTTCACGACGATGTCCGCCTTCACGTATAGATTTCCGTGCTGGAAAGCACCCTCGTAGATGATCGCCGAATCCTGCGCCAGCAGCTCGGTAGTACGAGTCGTTGCGTCACTCAGGCCATCTGCTTCAACCAGAATGCCGCCCGGATAATAACACTGGGCCAGAGCACCCACCTGAAAGCCGCCCCCAGCCAGGGATTCGACGAACGCATCATCGCCCGAAGCATCCAGGTACTCCGGATGGGTAGCATAATACACCTGGGTCGGGCAGTCGCAGGCCCGCTTGAATAATGATTTGGTTAGTCGTGTCATGATCAGATTTCCTCCGTGGAGATTAGCTGAGTTACTGGCCAAACGCATAACAATATTTTGCTGATCGTATCGAAAGATCGTGTTTTCCCTGGAGGACGCTTTGTTTGGGGCGCAAATTAATCTGGTGCGAACAGGGCCTATACCACCGTACAACACTCAGTCGTAAATTGATCAATACAGCATTTTGACGACAGGGAAAGCACCCGGTATCGGGTGAGCAGCAATTCATCGCCGGGGAAGTCTTACATCATCGATGCAGATGGCGGCGACCTCAGCTGCAGCTGCCCCGGGTTCGAGTACCGGGGGACGTGCAGTCATTCCCTCAAGCTCAAACAAGCGCTGGTGAAAGGGTCGGCCTTGCCCATGGGGATCACCGCCTGGGAATCGTGAAGGGGTTAGTGGACTTCCGCCAGGGGGCATGGCGAAAATCATTGCCGGTTGGACGGGGCCTCCTGTCCGTCTTACGACGGTCATGACAGACAAGAGTGTCTGTCCCCCGGTGCATGTGGATTTCCGTCAGTTTCCGTCAG
>JBLIND010000487.1:0-4045 GCA_047639095.1 Candidatus Omnitrophota bacterium
TTCCGAAACAACCTCTTTGTCGGCACCACCAGCAACTACGCGTTCGAATCGATGTCCCCCATGATCGGCTGTGATTTTGACTACGACGGATTCGCGGGAGGACCCTATTCCCAATTCATCAAGTGGAACGGCACGCGCTACGCCACGCGCGAAGCAGCCGCGGAAAAAGGCGGAATCTATCCTCATGGAAAAAGGCTGGCAACGGACAGACTGTTTATCGACCACCTGGTCCCACCGGACCATTCGTCCCTTCGCGTCGCCCCCTTGGACGCGGCGATGCTTCACGTTAACAGTCCGGCCCGCCATGCGGGTGCACCGTTGCCCGGATTTTATGCCGGAACCGACCATCGACCCGACCATCGACCCGACCTCGGCGCGTTCGAGCACGGCCTCCCGGCACCGCACTATGGACCACGCCCCGTGGTGCGGTAAGGGTGATATTCACCCGCCACCAGCAGCGGATCCACCATTCGCGACCGGAAAAAACCGATGTAAAAAAAAGTCTATGAGACTATATGTATTGGAAGTCTACATGCAGACTTCGGCATGGGCCGACGAGATCCTTTAAACAGGGGTAACACTTGACTCACCCTGGTCGTGCACCCATATTTTTAACCATTGAAAGCTGGCTGGATTGGCCAGTTTTGACGTGTTCAATTTTACGATCAAGATTCTCATGAAAAAAAGCATCCTCTCCGGTTTTATCCTCGCCATCTCCCTGGCCTCGACCAGCATGGCCTCGCTCATTACGATTGGTTTGTCCCCACTGGGTACTGACCACGCGGTTGGGCTTTCGGCCTTGAATACAGTGGGCCAGCCGGCCAGCTCGGCCACCGGGGGCAGCATCAATGCCGGGGTCTTATTCGACGATGTTTCCAAGTTGCTGACCTACAACATCGCCTATGGCTCCGATTTTGGATTCACCGATCTTGCGGGGAACTGGTCGAATACCCACGTGCATGGACCGGTTGCCGTTCAGTTTCCCTCACCCAATACGGGAGCCTTCCTTCAATTTCCGTTGCCCCACACGCCGGGATCCTCGGCTCGTACCGGTTCTTTTGTAGGCTCACAGACCCTGACCGCCGGGCAGGAAGCCGACCTGATGAGTAGCTTACTCTATGTGACGGTGCACTCGGCTTTTTCCGGTAGCGCTGAGATCCGTGCGCAGCTCGTACCGCTGGCAACGATTCCTGAACCGGGTTCATTCTCCCTCTGCCTCCTCGGCCTGGCCTTCCTAGGCTGGGTCCGCCGCCGATAGAGCCTCTGGAGTGGCGGAATTCATTCCCGCTCTTGCCGTCTGCATAGAGGGTCGGACCACGGGGAGCTTTTACGACCGACTTGGTTATGCATTTTTCGCAACTCGAAAACGGGTTATGGCCCTCAAATCAGCCGTATAATTCCATGTGAACGTTCCGACCATAGGAACGACTTTTTGCTTAGCTTCCGATCACAGGAAAGTTCACGTGCAAATGAGGCGGTCCTTCAGACTGCAGATTTCGGGAAATATCACCTGGGGCGTTGCCCCAAGGTAAACGGTTGCGTGCCGGCAACCTGCCCCTTGTTTTCCACCCTCACCAAGGCGGTGAGAGAAGCCATCGAGAAAGATACTCCATTGCTCGAGGCCAGCATGCCCGGGTATTACACGCTGAAGCCGATCCACTTGGAGTCGTTCTCCAATAAAGTCACTCTCCCACCGCCTCCATACAATAAAAGTTTTCCTGCCCCCGAATGTACCGCCGGGTTCCCTCATAAATCGCGGTGCTATTCGTGACCTCCTGCACGTTCTCCGCGGTATACAAATGCTCCACCTGGTTGTGGGCAAGTTGCCGAAATATATTTCCGGGTGCGCACACGATCGTGGTGCCCCGGTTGTCCGTTATGTATAACCGCTCCCCGGCCAGGCAGAGGCTCGCCGCGACGCCAGCGCCTTTCGGGTTGTAAAAGATACCGGAATCGAAATCGAGTTCCTGCCGATAAATCAGGTTACCACTCGCTGCATCCAAGGCGTACAACTTGGCCACGTGCGGACCAAATCCCCAGCCACTGCGCACGAAGTAGAAGATGCCCCGGTCAATAACCGGTGATCCCACCGGATACACTTCACACACGGAATCGATCAGCTTGGGTTCGATGTTGTACAACAGCGTCACCGCCGGACCCGGGATGAGTTGCGCGGCGGCAAAACCGCCCCGCGACACCAGGTAAAAACGATCGCCCTCCAGGACCGGTGACGCGCATTCGCCGTCGTGCCGGCCGATCGCTTCCGAAATCGCTTTGCCATTGTCCACGCGGAACACCTGTCCGTTGCCCGCGATCACCACGTCAACATCCCCTGCCCGTCCAGCGATCAGGGTGCAATAACTCGGAGGCCGGTACGGTGTTCGCCAGGCTTCACTTCCATCCCCGGCATTAAACGCGATCAAACATTTCCCCCCGATCACCAACAGGCGATCACCCACCAGCACCGGCGAGGAGTTGATCCCATGCTCGCCGCCATTTCCCGGCGGATGAAAGCGCACCCACTGTCGCTGGCCGACCAGATCGTATTTGGCCAGCACCCCGGTTTCGCCAAACCAGGCATAGATGCTCTCCCCATCACAGACCGGGGTGGTGCCACAGTTTCCGCCGCCCCAACCAACGTGCACTTTGTATTCCGGGCGCGCTTTACGAATCGCTTTGCGCAAATCCTCCGCGCGTTTCTTTCGCTCCCGACGTTTGGCCTGCCCCTCAGGAGTCATGGCCTGATCGTTCATCATTTCCATCTGCTCGGCGAGCGGCTGTGCATCGGAAATCTGCTTCTGCTCTTCCGCGCTCAGGGTTTCCCAAATGGAGTTGCTGTGCTTCCAGCGAATCGCACCGCTCTGTTTGTCGAGGCATACCAGGTCGTCGGGTTCGGACAGGCAGAAGAGCGCATCGCCTGCAAGAATCGGCATGCCGTAGCCTTCATCGGGCATGCGGGTCGTCCAGGCCATGTTCTTTTCCGCGTAGCGAATGTCTTCCCCGAACGGAAAAAAGCTCAGCCGGCAGTTCCACTTTGCCGGCGGCGCGGGAGAAGTGATTTTTACCAGGATGCGATGCCAGCCGGCAGACAGTTCATGCCGATGGCCTTCCCATCCCGAAACAGATTTTCCATCGATCCAGAGGTGGAAATAATGCTGCCATTCCGGTCCGTCCCCGCGAAATCCGGTGGTGCTGTCCTCAGGCAAATACAGCCAGGCAAACAGGTAGACCATTTGACGCGTGGAATAGGATCCCAGCTCCTCCGAAAGATTCATATCCCCTCCCGCAATCTCGCGCCACGCGCCCCGTTCCGGTCCGAGCGTGCCTTCGTCTTCCACGGCTTTGTACTCCAGTCCGTGACCGCCAACCTCTTTCGGGATATTGAAAGAGCCGTGCATCAACCAGCGCACCGGACTGAAATGCCCCGCACCGCGTCCGGCGTAGACCTGGGCCAGCGGATCGCCTTCAGCGCGCTCGCCCGGAGCGGAAGTACGGGCGAGAAACGCGCGATGCCCCGTTTGAATCGTTCGGCTCCAGGTCAGGGGTGGATGTGCATCGGAATATTGACCCGTCCCATCACCGCGCCAACCGGTTTGGGCCTGGGCACTGGCCAACAGACCAAGGGCCAATACAAAATGCCAAGATATCTGATTACACATAACGTTCCTCCGTGTTCTTTCACATGGTCGAACCGCGACCTTCATTCCGGGAGTTTCTGTTTGTTCAAGGCTACAACAGGATCCACACGTCCACGACTCCATTCGTCTTTACCCGGTTGATGCGCCAGCAGGCTGTTGAAATGCGGCCAACGCTTTATGACACATCGACTCGTTGCAAGATCGACCCGCCGTCTAAACGACTGTCCAGTGACCCTTCCACACGGATGGTCGCGGGGGCGACCCATCCATGCTACAATGGCGCCGATGAAAAACCTGCCACGCTTGTTAGCCCTCATTCTGATAACACCTCTCATCGGGTGGGCGGAATCGTCCTTTGATTCGCTGCTGCAACCGGCATTCAACGACCATTGCGTCAAGTGCCATGG
>JBLIND010000488.1:0-4035 GCA_047639095.1 Candidatus Omnitrophota bacterium
GGCCACATTCATGGCTTCCGAGGTCGGGGCTTCATCCAGCTCGAGACCGTCGTCTAACAAGGGAGCCGCAGCTGCGCCTCCTTTGCTGAAAGCGATGATCGGCAACATGATGATGGGGATAAACAGGATCCCGACAATCGAACCCGCGCCGCGGCCGATCTTCTTCATATCGATGATGTTCATGATCAGGACGACGAGGCCACCGAATGGAACCAAAAGCAACAGAGAGAGGGCTCCCGAGCGTCCGCATTTCTGCAGGACCTTCCACTCAAAAAAGATCATCAAGGCTATTATGATAATCAAAGGGAGCAGCATAACCACGCCCATGCCAAGCATCAAGCCGATGATCCCAGCCGCTTCGCCGGCGCCGATTTCCGGCATGGCCATGTCTTCAAAACCTTCAAAACCCGCGTCCTGAGCCAGGGCGAAGGGAAGGCCGAACATCAAAAATACAAAAATCAGACTCGCGAACCGTTTCATGCGCATTCCTTTTGGTTAAACCGGGCGGAGCATATCACGCCCGGGAAAGCACGGTCAACCCAGCAGAAAAAGCGCCGATTTTACAACTCTTTTACACAACTATTACAGACCTGTGACCACATTCAGGTCAATATGCGGTTCTATATGGGCAGCGGCAGGAACGGATTCCCGCCCCGAAGAAAGCAAACATAACAACACCCACTGGAGCCCCTGATGAAAACATGGATTACGACCTTAAGCACCCTCGCCCTGATGAGCGGCCTGCACCTGCAGGCCGCACCGGTTAACCTGCGCATCGAGCTGGACCGCGAGGTCCTGCCTGCCAATCAACCTAACAAGGCGATCATCAAATTGACCCTCGAGGCCCCGATGCCACCCAAGCAGGCCAAGCGTCCGGCGGTCAACCTGAGTATTGTGATCGATAAATCCGGCTCGATGCAGGGCGAGAAAATCCAACAGGCCCGGGAAGCGGCGCTGGAAGCGGTCCGCCGCCTGGACAAGGACGACATCTTCTCGCTGATCACCTACGACAGCCAGGTCCATACCGTCATCCCCGCCCAGCCGGTCACGAACACCCAATGGATCGAAGACAAGATCCGCGGGATCAACTCCGGCGGCAACACCGCGCTCTTCGGCGGGGTCAGCCAGGGGGCCAATGAGCTCCGAAAGTTCCTCGATAAAAATCACGTCAACCGGATGATTCTGCTCTCGGATGGCCTGGCGAACGTCGGACCCCAGTCGCCAGCCGAATTGAGCCGCCTCGGGGTATCGCTGGTAAAGGAAGGGATCTCCGTGACCACGATTGGCATGGGAAACGACTTTAACGAGGATTTGATGACCGGCCTTGCGGGCAAGAGCGACGGCAACACCTACTTTGTGGAAACATACGCTGACCTGCCGCGCATTTTGAGTGCCGAACTGGGTGACGTTTTAAGCGTGGTGGCGAAAAAGGTGACCGTCCGCCTCCAGTGCCCTCCGGGCGTAAAACCGAAGCGCATCATTGGCCGGGAAGGCCGCATCTTTCAGGATCGGGTCGAAGTAAGTCTCAACCAGATCTACGGTGGCCAGGAGAAATACATTCTCGTCGAGGTGGAAGTTGCCGCGAGTGACACCCAATCCACCATGAAGATCGCCGATGCATCGTGCAGCTACCAGGATGCGTTCAGTAACGAGGGTGGCGAGGGGAGAGAGTCGTGCAAGGTGTCCTTCAGCGACAACCAGCGCATGATTGATCAATCCGTAAATCCGGCGGTAAAAATTGAATATACCCGGAACATCGTAGCCGAAAATCGGGATATCGCCATCCTCCTGTGTGCGGAGGGCAAGAAGGACGAAGCGGTCGATCTCTTGCAGGATAATGTCGTATTGCTCAATGACGGCGCCTTGAAGTATGGCGTGGAGAAATTCAAGCAGGATGCGGAGGAGCAACAGAACCAGTGGAAAGAGCTGGAAGAAAAGGGCCTGACCAGCCAGAACCGGAAGCGGCTGCGCAACGACAGCTACGACGACCGTAACCAGCAGAGCTTCCAGAGCCGCGTCTTGCGGAAGTAGCCGTCTGTGCCAGTGCGCAATCCGGGTGGACATGCCCGGATTGCGCAAATCGTGCCGAAGGTTTCCCTGCCAATCCGTTGAGAAGCGTGTAAGATATATTCGATGAATCGCTCCCGCATCACCTTTTTCTGGATCCTGATTCTCGTGCCTACCCTGATCATCGGCACGCTGTCGGTCGTGTTGTTGCGGCACGAAAAAGATCGGCTCGCGGAAGCCTCCGCCAAGGCGCTTCGTGACAATGGGCAACTCGTGGCGGACGACATCGCCTTTGTCCTCGCCTCCCTGCAGGAAGGGCTGATGGAAACCCTTCGCGAAACGCCGCTCAACAAACTCAAGGAAACGCTGGTTGCGATGGAGGCGGAAAACCCCCTCATCCGAAACACCTTCATCTGTCGAGAAAATGGCGAGATCCTGCTGCCTGCACCCACGGAAATCTATGGCGAGGAAAAGGAGTCGTTTATCAAACGCTACGACTCGCTGTTCCAGGGCCGGGTCGCCTGGATCGAACGCTCGGAGGAAAACCGGACGCAACGGATTACCCTGCCATCCGAACAGAACGATCGATACCCGCAGGTGTCGCAGCAGGCGAATGCCCCGGCACAACAAGCCGAACCGATACCACAACAAACCTCCCGCAGCTGGTCACCCCAGCAGATCAACAGCTACGACCAACAGCGACTCGCGAATACTGGCTTTGAAAATCTACGCGTCGAGACCTACACGGAGTTCAACAAGCTGTCCAAAATGAAGGGGAGCAAGGTCATGAACACCCCGCCCGAGGACCGGTATCCCACCCGGATCGAAGAAGGCTGGCGTCCCTGGTTCAGCGAAAACGACCAGCACCTGCTGGGCTACATTCACGCGAAGGATGAGGCCCTTTGCTACGGAGTAGAACTCGAACTCATCGCCTTACTCAGTCGCCTGGGCGGCTCGCTCCACGCCGCGGAAACGCCCGGAGCCATTATTGCGCTCCAGGACAAAAACGGAAAGGTCCTGCATTATGCGGGCGAGGGCGAAATCACCGAAGACCTCCAACCCGACCAGATCATTCCCCTCGGCCCTTCCCTCGCCTTTTACGACATTGCCATCTATGCGGCCGGCTTCGGATACGGAACCAGCTTTGGTAAAAGCTTCACCCTCATCTCAAGCCTGCTCGTGGGGATCTTTATGATCAGCATCATCAGCGGGGCATCGCTCCTCATTAATCAGGCGCGCCGAAGCCACCAGGAGTCCATGCAGAAAACCTCGTTCGTCTCGAATGTCTCTCACGAGCTCAAGACCCCGCTGACCACGATTCGGATGTACAGCGAGCTCCTGCGGGATGGCCGGGTTACGGAAGACGGAAAACGCCGGCACTACCTGCAGACGATCTTGAACGAAAGCGAACGGCTCAGCCGCCTGGTGAACAACGTGCTGGATTTTGGGCGTCTCGAGCAGGGTCGCCGCATCTACCAGAATGAGCGCCTGGATCTCCGTGAAATTATCCAGGACATCCTTCAAGGGCAACACCTCCGCATCAAAGAGGATTTCGCTATACACTTCAACGCGGCCCCGGAGCCCATCCCGATCCACTCCGATCGCGACGCCTTGGAGCAGATCCTCATCAACATCACCGATAACGCGCTTAAATATGCCCGCGCCGGCGGCGAAATGTCCATCGATGTGGAGCGGGGCCCGGATGAAGTCGTAATTCACATCAAGGACCGGGGGAACGGCGTCCCCACGATGCACCAGAAACGTATTTTCGATAAATTTCATCGCGTAGACGACTCGCTCACCGCCGAACAAGGGGGAAGCGGGCTCGGACTGAGCATCGCAGACCGATTGATTCGTGGCCTGGGTGGTCGACTGGAATACAAAGACCGGGACGGAGGCGGCGCCATTTTCACCCTCCACCTCCCGATCGACAAGGAGCCATCCGTATGAGGAAAATGCACATTCTACTCGCCGAAGACGACGAGCATATTCGCCAGGGACTCATCGATACCCTGGAGAGCGAAGGCT
>JBLIND010000489.1:0-4010 GCA_047639095.1 Candidatus Omnitrophota bacterium
TTATCTCCTGTCGATTCAGAAAGAGGACGGTTCCTGGGACAGCAACGGAGAAGGCGGGCATGCCGTGGCAATGACCTCGCTTTCTCTGATGGCATTTATGTCGAAAGCTCACTTCCCCGGGTTCGGCCAATACGGGGATCAGTTGGACCGCGGGATGAAATGGCTCCTGAAGGAGGCGAAGGGACGGCCCGATGGCTACCTTGGCACGGTGATGTATGAGCACGGGCTCGCCACTCTGGCCCTTTCCGAAATGTGGGGGATGGCGCGCGACCCCGAAGATGATGACGCGATCCAGAAGGCTCTTGAAAAGGCCGTCGATGTGATTCTGCGTTCACAGAACCCCGGAGGAGGATGGCGCTACCAGCCGCAGGCGGACGGCGGAGAAGACACCTCATGTACCCAGACCGTGTTCCACGCCTTGGCTTCAGCCCGTCAGGCGGGGATCTATGTTCCGAACGAGACGATCGCCAAGGTGGCCAAGTATTTGGAAAGTGCGCATGACCCGCAAACCGGCGGATTTGGCTACACTCCCCGAGGCGGAAAAGTAACCTCGGCCTGCACCGCGGGCGGTGCTTACATCGCCCAGCTCGTGGGACTGCGGGACACCGAAATGACGAACTCCGCCTTGCGTCATCTCAAGAGCCTGGCCCCCGGTATCATCACCGGTGGCGGCAGCTATTACTACTACACCCACTACTACGCGATCCAGGCGATGGTGCAGGCGGGCGACGATGAATACGCGAAGTGGTACCCGCTCATTCGCGACGCGCTCATCACCAGACAAAACGAAAAGGGCGCCTGGGACAAAGGGAGCGGTCACGGAGGGGGAGGCTATTCGACCCCCATGGCGATCATCATCCTTGCTACCCCGCACCGTTATATCCCAATCTATCAAAGGTGATGAATCAGTCCCAACCGCACCCGATGCAGAAGGCATCAAGGTCAACAGCTCTGGATTTTAACCCGAGGTCGGAATGCAATCCTGGGTCCCTGTCACCATCGCAAACGCCCCAATCCCACCCGATGCGGAAAGCATCATGGTCAACAGCCCCGGATTTCAATCCGGGTTCCAGGTCGCCATCCAAAACGGCGTCCTGAACGGACGCAGGAAACACCGCGACAATATGCCGCAATCCCTCCATTCCAACTTCGCCCACATCGTGTTCTCGACCAAAAACCGCGAACCAATGATCGCGGGTGATGTTGCCGGGCGGATCCACTCGTATCTTGCTGGGGTCGTCCAGGACCAGGGCGCCGTGTCGATCTCCATCAACGGGATGCCGGACCACGTTCAATTGTTGATCAAATCATCCAAGACGGTCACTGACGCGAACTTCATGAAGGAACTGAAGGGAGGCTCCTCAAGCTGGATCAATAGCAACAGCATCATCCCGGAGCATTTCAAATGGCAGGCCGGATACGGTTGGTTCAGCGTGAGCCCGAAAGACACCGACCAGGTGGTGTCCTACATTCAGAACCAAGCAGAGCACCACAAGAAGGTCACCTTCCAGGAGGAATACCGGAAGTTCCTGGAATCATTCAACATCGAATTTGACGAACGATATGTTTGGAATAAATGGCAGCCTTCCGGCGGCCTTTCAGGACGCAATCTGCGAAACAACGAATACCCAGGATTGAAATCCTGGGCTATTAACTGTGATGCTTTCAGCATCCTCTGTTGCGTGTGGGTGATTCTGTTTCTTGTATTGCCTCACCTTTGCCATGCCCAGGAACCTGCCGCGCCGCCGGTTGGCGTCCCGGCCGCCAGGATCGATACGCTCCAGAAGGGATTGACCGAGGCGGGCGAGGCCACCTCATCGCACAGGCAGATTCGGGCATACAAGAAGGTCGCCCGCGACGGGAAGGGTCTTCTCGAGGACTCCCCGGCGGCACCCAATCGTTTTCGCGTCCTGGAGATTGTGTTCCAGGCCCGGAAGTGCCTGATCGGTCTCGATAACTCCGACCGCAACCGTGAGGCCCTCTTCGCGACCTGTGCCCAACTGTCCCAAGCGCCTGACGAACAAGCAGAGCTTCGCCTTGAGGCTGACCTGCTCCTTTCAGAAAAATCCCTCTCGGCCAAAGGTGCGGATGTGCAAGAGCGAACGCGTGTACTGGAGGAGTTGATCAAGCGTTACCGGCGCACTCCGGCTGAAGCCAAAAGCCTCATCCTCGCCTCGCAGATTGCGCCCAAACTGGACGCCCTCGACCTGGAGAAGGCTCTCTTCGAGACCATGAGGGAACGTTTTCCCGGAGATCACGATGTCATTCAGTGGCGTCGAAAACATGCGGGGTCGTCCATGTTGGAGGTCCTGTTCGCGGGGGCTTTTACCCAAGGGGACGGCGTGCCAATGAGTTTTCCGCTCGATCTGATGGGGCACCTCAGCATCATGGTGTTCTGGTCGCAGGACACGCCGGGCTTCGAACTCTACCTCAAGCAGATCAAGGAGCTAGAGGTCCAGTATCCGGGCCGATTCAATGTTGTCAGCTTCAATCTGGACGAATTGCCGGACGGCGGAGTGGCTACGCTACGCAAGCTGGGGCTGGACTGGACGGTGATGAGTCTGCCGGGCGGAAGAAGTCATCCGGCATTCCGCATCTATGCAACGAAGGATCCGGATGGCATTTTTGTCAATGCATACGGACGCGCCTTGCTGGCACCGAAGGGGGCGCAGGGAGAAAAGTTCGAGCTCAGTGCCGAGCGGATCAACGATGAGCGTTACGAGGCTCAGCTGCAGTCACTGTTCATTGGGGATTTCTTGGTGACGGCGGAGCCGGATGAACTTCAAACACCGAAGTTGGCAGCCATCCAGGAGTGTTTCATTGCCGCGCCCTTTCGCTATCGGCTGAAGCCTGAGCAGGCCCTCGCCAACTACACGAAGGCCGCGAAATTGTGCACTGACGCGATCAAGACAGAGCCAAAGGCAGACATCCCAGCGCTTCGTAACAGAAGGATCGTTGCCTTGATAGGCATGTGGAACCTGGCCGGCGAGCCTGCGCATCTGGTCGCTGCGGTGAAAGAGGCGAAGGCCGCGCTTGCTACGACCTTGCCGCCCGGAGTGGACGTTGTTGCGCGGTTTTGTCTGGCGAAGGACACGCTTCGCACGAGTGAGGCGATGAAAATGGAGGCTGTTGTGTCCGCTTTCCTCGCGCACTGCGGCGGAGCCGAAGCACCTGCGTCGGCCGTTGCAGCGGCATCCATTCTGGCGCTGGACGCCAACGCGCGCGGTCTTCACGAACGCACCCGCGCCACATTGCTGGCCGCTGCGGAGGGCGAGAATCCGATGCTGTGGCCGGTTGCCGCCTATCTGCGCGATCTGGTTCATACATACGACGTGTTGAGAGCCAACTTTATTTACCGACATAGTAAACGCGAACGCCCGCTGCGGATGCGCGGGCAGATCGCCAATCTCGGTGGGGAGCCAAGAAGAGACCGCCTGCCGGAGATAGAACTCAAGACCCTCGATGGCGGCACACTGAGTCTGCCGCAGGAATCAACCGGGAAACTGACGCTGCTGGTCTTTGTCGAGCCGTCTGCTGATCCCAATGCGGAGTTTCCCCTGAACGACGACGAGGAAGGTAAAGTCAAGAAGGGTGGCACGGCGGCGACAGCCTGGATGAGGGTTGGGCTTCTCGGTCACGCGTGCACCCTGGCCGACAGGCATATCAACAAGGACCTGAACACCATCGTGGCCGTCTTGTCCGACGATGCGGACCGCATTGCGGCCCTGATGAAAGCACGGGAGTATACTTGTCAGGCAACGATAGTGCCGGGCGGCCTCGCGAATCCGATGGTTCGCCGTCTGGGTATTCTTTCGGCGGATCGTACCCCGAATCTCTTCCTGATCCGCCGCGACGGCAGCATTGCGTGGCAGGCAACGGGGGTTCCGCATGTCGACGCCGGGGAATTTGCAAGCATGCTCGGCTCGAAAGTTCAGATTGAGGTGTGCGAGCTGGAGTATGCTTACCAAGCGCTCGAGAAGGGCGATTTAAAGAAAGCCGCCCGCGTCTTC
>JBLIND010000490.1:0-4000 GCA_047639095.1 Candidatus Omnitrophota bacterium
GATTTCCGCCAGGGGGCATGGCGAAAATCATTGCCGGTTGGACGGGGCCTCCTGTCCGTCTTACGACGGTCATGACAGACAAGAGTGTCTGTCCCCCGGTGCATGTGGATTTCCGTCAGTTTCCGTCAGGGGGCATGACGAAACATTATGGTTCCCTGGGACAGGAAAACCTCCTCGGTCTTTACGACCAGCTCCACCAGATGCCTTTTCGTCCACGCCCTTGTGCGGTGAAAGCTTTCCACCGCATGGCCTGGCGCATTTTGTCTGCCATCTCCTGCTGAATGGGATCGAGCCCGGCATCCCAATTATCGATTTCTTCGTCTTCGTGATCATCGTCGTATGGTAGCAAATGGGTCATTGGGGCTCCTCCACGGGTGTTTTCCCGGGTTGGTTCCACTGTGCGCCTTCATCGAAAAAATGACTTCCCTGTCCCCAGTGGAAATCGAAGGGGATGTCCTGGAAGCGTTGGCGAATGGCCGAGTGACAAAACTGTTCCTTTGCCGGGGGCCGCACGCTGCCTTCGATCTCGAAGGCTACATCCATTGGCTCATCGCAGTTGGGCGCATAGGCGAGGGTGACCTTGCAGGTCTTCGCACCGCGGGACACGGTTTCCACTGCGGCCTGGCGGGCCGCGTAGGCGCCGGCGCGGTCGATGTGACTGAGGTCTTTCCCGCTGAGAGCACCGCCGCCGAGGGGCACGCGGGGGCCGTAGTAGTCCATGACGAGCTTGCGGCCGGTCTGGCCGTTGTCGCCATCGCTGCCGGCGCGGATGAACAGGCCGTTGGGATTCACGAGCAGGGTGACCTCGTCCCAGTCTGCAGCCCATCGGCGATCCTGCGCTTGCAACGAATGATAGGCGGTCTCCAGCTCGGTGTACACCGCGGTGGTCAAGTCGAGCAGTGGGGTCGATTCCCGATGCTGGAGGCTGAGCAGCACGCGTTCGAGGATCCAGGTCGAATCGTCTTCGCGGAGCTGGACGATGAGTTTTCCGTCCGGGCCCTCTCCGGCGAGGGCACCCGAATGCAGGGAGCGGGTGATCGCCTCGCGGAAGGTGTGCGCCAGGAAGTGTTCCGGCGGGAGGTAGCGCGTCTTTGCATCGTACCCGGCCCAGCCGATGACAATGCACTGGTCGTTCACATGTTCGGTCCAATCGCTCGGATCACATGCCAGCCGGCACAGGTGATCGTCTAGCTGATAGCGGGTTACGTCGATATGGTTGCCGGGCACATACCCGATATCCCGGCCCACCTCGTGGATGAGCGCGTTGACATCTCGGTCGAAGCGCTGGCTACTCGCGATCGCACCGCTGATCCAGATGCGGTCGGACCAGACGGCGACCTCCACCTGGGCGTAGGCCTGGGGATCGAAGGCATAGGCCTCCTGGATAATGCGATCCGCGATCAGGTCGCAGAACTTGTCGGGGTGGCCGTTTAAAACGGCTTCGGCATGACGGATCATTGGTTTTCCTCCGGGTACGTGGCGAGTTGGCGGCAGGGGATTCCTGCGTTGTCGAGCATTTGGGTGCTGCCATTGCGGGAGACTATGGCGAAAATGGATTGTCCGGCGTTTTTCACCTGCTTCAGTAAATCCGGATCGCAGTTTTCGATGTAGCCGTCGGTGATGACCACGGCTTTTCCCGGCCGGGTGCGGACCACGTGTTCGAGCACGCAGTTCATCGCGGTTCCACCGGTGGTGTCAGTTTCGAGCTCGCCGTTGATGATCACGGCCGGCGCGACCAGGTTGCTGAAGGCCCAGAAGGGCATACGCAGGTAGCGCCGCAGCCGTTGGAGCAGGCCGACCAGCGCATCCATCTCGTTGTTCATCGACCCGCTCACGTCGAGGTAGACCTGGCAGGAGCCGATGGGCTTTTTGCGTTCGGTGCTCCACTGGATATCCGGGATGAGCGGACTCCAGAGCGCGCGAACGAAGCCCCGGCGGTCGGAGGCGTTCAGGACCGGTAGCATCAGGGATTGCGGTTCGGATTCGGTGAGCCGGGACTTGCGATCGGGGGTGATGAATTCCTTGAGAATTTTCAAGGTGTTGCGTTCCCAGTCCTGCCGGCGTTTCGAATCGGCGCGGTATTGCGCCGTTTTGGCCAGCGCTTCGATGCCCGCCATCGCCCCGCGGGGCGAACGAAAAATTCCGCCACCGTTCATTTCGCGCAAGGTGCGGTCCAAGGCGGCCTGGACGGTTGGCGAGAGTTGGCCCAGATCCGGTTCGTGACCACCTATGAATACGCGACCCTTTGGCAAGGACCAGGCTTGCTGTTGCTGAATTTCCCGGACGACATCCAGCACGTCGTCTGCGACCACCCGACCATACATCAGTCCCCGTTTCAAATCGTTGTAAGCACGGTTGGCTTCTACCTTTGCGTTTTCCCGGGTTGCCTTGCGTTCCTCGGGGAAGGGAACCAGGAGTTGAACCACGCCCCGTGCTCCACGATAATACCTTCGGAAAAAATCACCGTAGGCCTCGCCGCAGGACCGCTGGATGATGTGGTTGATCACCGCGTCCAGGGCGATGTTCAGGCCCTCGTCCACGCGAGTGTAGCGCTCGGTGTGGTTGAGCACGACATGGAGGAATTCGTGGAGCACCACCGCCTTTACATCGGTTTCGCGGTGCAGGTGCTCGGTGATAAAGTCGGGGTTGACCTTGAGCACAGGTCGTTCACCCAGGGTCACCGCCAGGGTGAGGACGCTCTTTGAGAACTCGATTCGCGTAATCGACAACACGGCGCTGCAGGCAATTTCGTTTTCGTCGATCAGGTCCTCGACGACCCGGCGGAAGATCGCTTCATCAATCTTCATCGTAAAATCCTCCCGGCTGGTAAAGGTGCACCCAGCGGTCGAGCCGGTTGCTGGTCCAGATCACCGGACGCGAGGAGTCATACAGGGTGCTGGTGCAACGCCCGAGGATGACCGCGTTACGAAGCAGGTTCCGATCACTCTGACCCCGACCCCGGCCGGAACCTGGCTTGGGCACCGGCACAATTTTTACGTGCAGGCGCCCCTCGGGCAGATCGGTGAAGCTGTCGGCCGCTTCCTCGGGGCTGGCGAAACCGGCCTGCGCGAGGATCTGCCACGCGCGTTCGAGGGCGGGGCTGGCAGGGTCTTCCGCGATGCCGTATCTTCCCCGTTCGGGCAGGCGAATGGTTGCCCTGCCGTTGCCGAGCAGGCTGGACATGATGTGTTCCGAGAGCTTGCGCATCATGGGCGCGCCCGAATTGTGGCAGACGAGCTCGTCCGCGGTCTCGCGCAGCGATTTCAACCACCGTCGCCAGCGGACCGGCAAGGGGCCGGGAGCGTCGGCGGGCCGGATTACGCCTGACGGATATATGATCGCACTTCCGCAATGCATCGATTGAACTCCTCTTCGTACGTGGCCGGATCTTCGACCCGGAGATTTTCCACCAGCAGGTGGTTGAACAGCTGGGTCGCCCGCTCGCGGCGCTGCCCCCGGCGCTTTGCCAGCACGGCCGAAAGCCGTTCGCGCTCCGGATTTGTGGTATCCGGTACGCCGCGGCTCGGGTGCCAGGACGTATCGCCGTCGACCTCCATGATTTCCGCCGCGGCCCGGGCGAGGTCGTTGACGCCTTCCCGGCCGATGGGCAGATGGCCCTCGAGGGCGGCGGGATAGAGCGCGAAGGCAAAGGCCGCCCGGCGCGCAGGATCGGCCTGCTTGAGGCATTGATTGACGGCGACGCTCCCGATGTCCGGATCCGGGCATTCGCGCAGGATTTTGCGTACGATCCGGTAAGGCTTGCTTTCGATGAGCAGGCTGTTCAACCAGGCTTCATGGCCGGAGAGGAAGGCGCTGTCCCAGGCGACCCGATGGGCGGCGCGCACGACTTCGGGCGAAGGGCGGACGCCCCAGGCTCGGTGGGGAATGCTCCAGTTCAGTGCGAGCAGAAAATCGGCGTCCGCGATTGCGCCGCCCCGCAGGGCGATAACCGCGTGCAGGTTTTTCACCAGCTGCCGCACCCGCCGGGGAGAGATGCGCA
>JBLIND010000491.1:0-3993 GCA_047639095.1 Candidatus Omnitrophota bacterium
AAGATCGGCGAGGGTATCCAGGCTCAGCTGCAGATCCCAGCTTTTGCTCAACAACTCCAGGTCAGCCTGGAATTCGCCCAGTCGATTGGATGGCGCTTCACTCAACGCATCCAGGGCGAGAAGCTCGGGTGCGCTGACCTCATCATGCTCATTGAATACATCTTCAATGTCCGAAATCTGATTCTGGAAATTCAGGTTGATCGTTTGGGCCAGGCTGGAAAGCGTATCGCTCACCAAGGCATCAACCGCCCCTCCGACAAACGGGAGGTCCAACTCGTTCAGCACATCCTGGACCTCAAGCTCAAATCCGGCCGCCCACTCCGACAGTCCCGTGAGCCCTTCGACGAATTTCTCCTGGTCGGAGAGGCCTGCGGTCAAATTACCCGCAAGCGGATCTTTGGGCAGGGACGCGTTGAGTTCTGAACTTAAATCCAGGAGGACGCGGGCATTAAGAGCAAGGCTGGACTTCATCAGCTCTGTAGTAACGCCGGCATCACTATCCTCTAAGCCGAGCGCATGACCGTATTCATGCATGATCACGGTGAGCAAGTCGAAGCCAACGACCGTGTCGCCGTCCGCCATGGGCGTAGGATCAACAAACCACCCATGACCCGCCGCATCCGCATCAATGTAAATGACCTTATCGGAAATCTGGGCGAGCTCTTTCCCTCCGAAGGCGATTATTTCGAAGGTATACTCAGCCAGGCGATCACTCACTGCCGGGGCGTTGGTGGTAATGGCCTCCCATCGACGTTCGGCTTCGGCACGAATCGGTTCCAGCTGCCCCGTGGTCAACGGGGTGGTACCCGTGCCGATGGCGCCATCAACCAGTAAGGGACGAGCTTTGCCAAAGTTGGCATCAATGGGTGACAACTGGGACTTATAATTATGGACCACCAGTTCGAGCAGGTATTGAGCAGGTGTCGTCTCCCGAGCCTGGATCGTAGCATAAAACCGGACCACCTGCTCCTTGGTTTCTGCATTGTATGATACGAAGTCTACCTTGCGGGCTCCGTAACCTTTAAAGTCGATCACGTCATTGCCATCCAGGTAGAGGGTGTAGCTGCTCAGGGCCTGCATCCCGGAAGGGTTCAACACGATGGTCTGCTTCACATTGTCATTCAGCAAAAAGCGCGCGGTCTTTGGCTTGGCGTACGCGAACAAATCAGGACTGGCATCATCTTTGAATTGTGCGCGATCAACCGAAACACTGTAGAGGTCGATTTCTTCGATCCCAGCGAGAAGATCTACATCAACCGCAGGCCCCAGGGCAGGAAGCGGAGTCTTATCACCCGTGGTTTTTACCAGGAGCTCGCCCGCGGCACCCGGGACATAGGTATCCTTCCCATCCCCACCCAGCACGTAGTCGAACCCTTCACCCGCGATCAGGATGTCATCTCCATCCCCTCCGTTTAAGCGATCGGTCGAGGCAACCGTCACCGTCGGTACCGACGCGTAGCCGCTGCCGCCATGCGTGAGCGTGATCGCTTCAACCGTGCTTCCAGACACGGCGGCGGTTGCGGCAGCCCCTGCACCACCCCCACTGATAAAGACCAATGGCACAGAACCGTACTCGCTTCCGGCCGTACCCAGCGTGATACCGGAAACCGTGAATTGGCTCGCATTGCCCAACCCGGAAGGCAGGGTGGTGCCATTTGCAAGAATGGTTCCGCCGTTGAACGTAATGACCGGGCTGGTCGTGTACCCGGTACCTGGGTTCGTAATAAGGATGCCACTGACCAAGCTGTCGGTGAGGATGGCCGAGGCTTCCCAACCCATGCCGCCTCCGCCAGTGATATCTACGACCGGCGCAGCGGAATAGGTCGTATCCCCACCATCGATAGTGAAGCTAGCTGCAGTAAGTCCGAGGGTCGCGGTCGCTGTTGTAACAACGGATCTTCCACCCGCATCAATCAGCAGGTCGGAGCCTCCACCCCCAAAGAGCTGATCACTCCCTGCGCCCCCGAGGAGTACATCATCACCGTCCTTGCCCATCAGAAAGTCATCACCGTCTGCTCCATCAATAATATTATTCTTGATATCACTCCCGGCGATAAAATCTGCAACAGGTGTTCCTATCACATCATCTCCTCCGTCAGTCCCATCCGTTCCGTCGACCCCGGTCGCAGATCCCGTCTGAAATTTGACTCCAGGGATCAGGGCTTGAAAGGTGTCCTTCAGGAAGTCAGGCAGGAAGACCAGTATCTGGCTGAGATCCGGCCCCTGATCTTCGTAGAGGGTCCGGTCCGAATCGTATCCGAGATCGACCTGAACGCCTTTTCCCGAAAATACTTGAGTGTCTACCGGATGGTCATTTTCAAGCTCTGTATCGATATTCACCGTCGTCACATTGGTTCCGGCATTGTAGGAGACTTCCTCCGCAACACGAACCTCCGCATTTTCGCCGCCAATGACGATTAAGCTATCTTCCTCAATTTCGAATTTCCCCGTGACGGTGATGGTCTTACGGCCCACCGTCACAGCAGCATCGAGCTGGCTGACTTCGGCGTTTTTGTCATTCAAGTCATCGCCCACCACGTATCCGCGGTAATCGATAACGATGTCTCCTTCCGCAGAGATGCCCCCGCCAATCTCGGCCCCATCATAAAAGCGGAAGGTGTTATTGCCATTGCCCCCGGCAAAATTTTCGATGCCGATGGCGAGACCGATATTGGCCTGGAACGGATTGGAGATGCGACCGAGGCCCTCCCAGGCTTCTGCGAAGGTAGGGGGCACGCCCGGAGCTTTGCCCGGCGGGACGGGATCATAGCTGGTGATTAACACGATACTGATCCCGATTTCCAGATCTGCAAAGATGCTTTCAGGCAAGCCCTGATCGCTCACTTTGTTTTTTACGGTTTCCAGATCATTCGTCGACAGCTTGAACACGGAGAAATACAGATCTTCGTTCATGGCAGATAGATCGAGGGTGTCTTGGGGCGTGAGGAGGCCTAACAGGCTATCGAAGGTATCAATGCCCGTCGACCCACCGACCGTGTAGAGATCATCCAGGAACAGGCCAATGCCGAATGACTGCGAGTTCACGGTGTAATCATCCCCGCCCGAACCGCCGACCATGACATGAAATCCCGGGGTGATGGAGAAGGGATTGTCACCGATACTGAGGCTGTCGCCACCGCTTCCCAAGATCGCCAATGGATCGTCTGCCGTGCCACTGAAGGGATTGAAATCCGTGCCGCGAACCAGGTTGATTCCGCTGCGGACCACCACGTCACCCAGGCTGGCCTGCGAAGTATTCTCCTTAAGGCCAGATAACCCGGTGGTGTTTTTGAAGTACTTTCCGACCTTCGGAATGAGCTGCAGCGCATCGACCGCTGGACCGAAAATGTTACCATTCAGCAACTGGAGGAAGGCATCACCGGTTTTTTTCAACGTGGAGCTCTCACCGCCTTGATAGAACCCATCGCCGGCCATCTGCTGCATGTTGACGTACGTAAAAGGATTCAACGAGGAAAGGGTCGCACCGCCACTAAGCACGCCGCTGCCGATGTTGGAGTAGCTGAGATTATTGTTTACCTCGAACAGGATGTCTGGAAGCGCCAATCCTTTCTCCAGGAAAAAGTCAAAGGCCGCATCTGCGCCGCCGCCCTCGCCGGAATCAAATATAGCCTTCAAATCATCCAATGCGTCTTCGGTAAAATCGATGCCGATGTGTTCGTAGACCAGCGTAAGGAGGTTCCTCAGCTTCTCGGTCTTACTGCCGGGGAAGGTGAAGCTCCCGCCCCACTTTTTGCCGTCCCCCCCGATCAGGTGCCCTTCATAGGTTGCACCCGGGTCGAAGTTAAACGTATTCAGGTAGCGCCCACCATAGAGAATGGTATTCGCATCAACATGCGTAAAAACAATTTCATTGTTCCGGATGATTGAATTCAAGCCGAGCATGGGAAACGTGAGGTTCTGGACCGTATTCACCGTCAACCGGACCACGCCAGGCTGGCCACTTACCGGAGTGAAATTAAATCGGAGCTCATG
>JBLIND010000492.1:0-3956 GCA_047639095.1 Candidatus Omnitrophota bacterium
CTCAGGATTGGCTTTCAGAATGGTGTGTTAATCCGCAATCGACTCTTTGAATCGACTCAAGAAAAAATGAAGGTCACCGCGATGATCGATCAGTTTCGCCGGGGCCTTGGATCGCTTAACCAGCTCGTTGCAGATCTCAAGCGCCTGCTCGTACGCGCGATCCCCTTCATATTCCTGCATGAGCGCGTACAGGCGTGCATCGGGAATCTGGTCTTCAGGCTTCGATTCCTGGGCGAGCGCCAGCACGGGAAGCCAGAGGCTCATCAACAGGTAGGTTGTCCGTCTCACTTCGCGAGGATTTCTTGTACTTTGGCCATGATCTCACCCGCATCGACGGGCTTCACCAACACTGGGCTGTTCAACAGGATGTCCTCCTTGATTTTGTAGCTGATCCCCTCGACGCCACTCTCCCAGGACGCGTGATTATCCTTCGAGACCGCCGCGGTCAGGAACAGGATTGGAATGTCCTGCGTCTGTATGTTCTTTTGCAGCGCATGGCCCACCTCAATACCGCTCTTCTCGGGCATAATGACGTCCAGGATAATAATATCCGGCTTAAACGTGGCAGCAACTTGTACGGCATTGGTCGGATCGTTCAACGTTTCAACTCGATACCCCTCATCTTCCAGCAACATTTTGGACAGCCGTGTGAAAGACTCCTCATCATCAATCATCAATAAACGTGTTTTGTGTTCCATGGACAAACTATGAAGACATACAGGGTTGCCGTCGAATCGAAAAGATTTTTAAAATGCTTCCGTTGATCGGAAAATATGAAATGATTTTTCCGATGATCGGAACGGTTTCTACCGGCCGTTCCGATTACAGGGAAAATCTATTTTGAACATATGATCCAAGTGTAAAGGTTCTTAACCATGAAAATTGACGCGCATCATCATTTCTGGGCTTACAGCCCGACCGAATACCCCTGGATGAAGGACCCGCTCGGTCCCTTGCGGAAGGATTACCTGCCCGAAGATCTGCATCGGGAGATCCATGCGGCAGGCATCGATGGGGTGGTGAGTGTACAGGTCCGACAGGAGCTCAAGGAGAATGCGTTCTTCCTCGATTTTGCCGACGAGCACGACTGGATTCTTGGCGTGGTGGGCTGGCTGCCCCTGTGTGATCCCGCGGTGCAGGGGGCGATCGATCACTACAAGGATCGAAAGGGGTTTGTGGGTTGCCGTCACATTATTCAGGACGAACCGGATGATGATTTCATCCTTCGCCCGGATTTCAATGCAGGGATTACCGCCCTCACTCCGAGCGGCCTAGTCTATGACATCCTGATTTATGAGCGCCAGCTCAAGCAGTCGATTGCCTTTGTGGATCAGCATCCGAATCAAGTCTTCGTGCTCGATCATATTGCCAAGCCCCGGATTGGCGACCAGCTGCTCGAGCCATGGAAAATCTACATGAGCCAACTCGCCGAACGGGAGAACGTGTATTGCAAACTATCCGGTATGGCGACGGAGGCCGTCTGGGATGGCTGGACGGAGGAGCAGCTTCTTCCGTATCTGGATCACACCTTGTCCTGCTTTGGCCCAAAGCGCCTCATGTTCGGATCGGATTGGCCGGTGGCGGTGCTCGCGGTCGCCTATGGTCGTTGGGTAAAAATCGTTCACGATTATATCGCAACGCTTTCCGCGGACGAGCAGGACCGTATCTGGTCCGGCACGGCGATTGAAGCGTATAAACTGGAGATCCCGGCCGGCAGGTGAAACATCCTCGCGCCATGTTTTTGTGGTTGATCCTGCTGGCGCTGGGCGCACACGCGCAGGATGAATTGGGGCTGGATCGCTCCCCCTTGTTCAATCCGCCTCCGATAGCTCCAGCACCGAGGGGCCTGGATGAGATCCCGGATGTGCATCCGCCTCGCGAGGGTGGAAAAGCGGTTTTCGACAGCAACATGTGGAAGGCCTTTGTCATCGCCGAGGAGTCGGCGGCAATGGGCAACTGGCGGGCCTCGGATCAGGTGATGATCAAGATGCAGCGCATGCTCCCCGGCAATGTGCTGATGGCGGAGAAGGCCGGCATGGTGTACATGATGCATGGTCAATGGGCACTGGCCTTGGAGGTCTGGGCGAAGTTGTTTGCGCAAAATCCCACTCGCTACGATATCCCCGCCAAGATTGGGCACTGTCAACTGCGCCTGGGTAAGTTTGAAGCGGCCGATAAGGCGCTGATGGTCGCGCGCAGGTTCAGTCCGCAACCGCTCGAAGCGCGTCTGCTGCTGACGTGCAGCATCATCATGCAAAAACAACCGGTCAAGATTCCGGCTGCGCTCGAACAGCTGAGCATTTTCGACATGAGCATCCTGAGCTATTGGATCTCCGCCGACTTTGAGCATTATCAAAGTCTGTTGGGTGAAACGGGGTACCTGCAGTTGGCCAGCTATATCCTGGGTGGCGGTGTGTCCGGAAGCCTCGAGGTAAAGCCCATTCAAGAGGTGCGAGCGCAACTCTATGAGGTTTCGCGGCGCTTGAATCGACTCGATCGTCTGCTCGGACTCAAGCAATACCAGGACGTTCCAAAGCTGGTCGAGAAATGTTTCGAGCTCGGCGTCCGCGGCTTGAGTTTTGACCTGTATCAGGTCATGTGTCGTGCCGTGAAGGGTGAGGCGGAGGAGGCCCGGACGGAGATGACGGCCTTGGTGACCGCCTATCCGGATCGCGCCATCGTACTCCATTTTCAAGGGGTGATGTTTATGATATTGAAGGAGTATGAAGCCGCAACGATTTCGTTTACCCAGGCGAGCAAACTGGATAAAGACCCACGTATTACCGTGGACATGATCGAAGCCGCGGCTTCAGCCGGGCAAGTGGATTATGCGTTCACGCATTTAAAGCACGCGGCGTTTCGTCACCCCGTGGCCGTGCGCGGGTTCCTGGGCCATGATTCCCCGGGCTTGCGCGCCATAAAAGCCCACCCCGATTTTGCCGCCTGGTGGGAAAGCCTGTGAGTGCGTGGCCCGTGTCGGTATGAATTCGATCATCCACCTCGATATGGATGCGTTTTATGCGTCCGTCGAACAGCGGGATCATCCGGAATTGCGCGGCCGGCCGGTTATTGTTGGCGGTCGCAAGGAAAGCCGCGGGGTAGTTGCCGCCTGTTCGTACGAAGCGCGGAAGTTTGGGATCCACTCCGCCATGGCATCGGCCCGCGCGGAGCATCTTTGCCCGCAAGCGGTTTTCATGCCGGTCCGCATGGCGCATTACCAGGTCGTCTCGCAGGAATTGATGTCCATACTCGGCGAGTACACACCGGAAATTGAACCGCTCTCCATCGACGAGGCCTTCATGGACCTCACAGGTACTCGTTATCTCTGGCCCGACACCCTGGAACTGGCCCGACATATCAAACAGACGATTCGTGATCGCCTTTCGCTTAGCGCGTCGATCGGTCTCGCGCGTAACAAGTTTCTCGCCAAGCTGGCCAGTGCCATGAACAAGCCGGACGGTTTGACGGTAGTCCCGGAAGCCGAGGCGCCTTTGCTGGAATTCCTCGCGCCCCTCCCCGTGAATCGGATCTGGGGCGTGGGCAAGGTCCTGGAGGAGCGGCTCGCCCGCGGGGGGATTCGGACCATCGGGGATCTTCAGGCCATGACCCGATCCGCGGTGGAACAGATCCCGGGCAACGCCATGGGTGAGCGTCTCTGGGAGTTGGCGCACGGGATCGACCAGCGAAAACTGGAAATGGCACGCGAGGAGAAAAGTATCTCCACGGAAAACACGTTTGCCCAGGATGTTCAGGACCGGGAGGCGCTCCAGCACATGCTGGTGCAACAGGCGGAGGATGTCGGCCGCCGCTTGCGTCATGCAAATAAATTTGCCGGTACGGTTCAGATCAAGGTCCGCTATGCCGATTTTAAATCCATTACCCGTCAGCTCAGTCTGCACCCGCGCATCCAGAGTGATCTGGATATTATCCATGCTGCCAGCGGGCTGCTGGAGAAG
>JBLIND010000493.1:0-3940 GCA_047639095.1 Candidatus Omnitrophota bacterium
CCCGCCCTTCCGTCCCCGTCATCGACGCAGCGGTCCTGCACCGCGCCGCAAAGCAGCTTGCCAGCCCATCCCTTTTGGCTTTCAATTCCCCCATGAAAGCCACTCCCCCTCCCACCGCGCCCCTCCACCCCTCTCACCTCCTCTCCTTCCTCCTCCTCTCCTTCTTCCTCCTCCAACTCACGCTCGCCCAGCCTCCGCTGAACGTCCTCTTCATCGCAGCGGACGATTTACGAAACGACTTGGCCTGCTACGGGCATACTCAGGTCAAAACGCCTCACCTCGATCGTCTCGCGAAGCGGGGCATGGTCTTCAATCGAGCCTATTGTCAACAGGCGGTGTGTAATCCGTCGCGGGCTTCGTTGTTGAGCGGTCGCCGACCGGACCGCCTGCGGGTCTGGGACTTGCCGACGCATTTTCGCCAGACCTCACCCGATGTGGTGACCCTGCCGCAGTGGTTTAAACACCAGGGCTATTTCAGTCAGGGCATCGGCAAGATTTTTCACAACTGGCGGCAGGATATTCAGGGCGATCCGCTTTCGTGGAGCGTGCCCCAGGTCATGCATTACGCGACGCACGGGAGTGACAAAGCCATCGTCGAGGGAGCATTGCCGAAAGACCTGAGCAAATTCTCTCGGGCGGAATGCCGGGATGTTCCGGACGAAGCCTACTTCGATGGCCGGATCGCCGCGGCCGGCGTTACGGCGCTTGAGCAGGTGGCACAGCGTGCGCAACCCTTCTTTCTCGCGGTCGGGTTCTGGAAGCCGCACCTGCCGTTCAACCCGCCGAAGCGTTACTGGGATTTGTATGATCGTGCGGACTTCGCACCGGCCCCAAACAGCTATCCCCCTGAGAACGTTCCCGCGCTCGCCCTCCACAACGGTCGCGAGCTGCTGAGCGAAAAAGGCCGGGATTTGACCCGTGAGGAAATCGTCGAGCTGCGGCATGGGTATCTCGCGGGCATTTCCTATCTCGATGCTCAGGTCGGCAAGTTGCTCGACGCACTCGACCGCCTGAAGCTGACGGACCGCACGGTGATCGTCTTCTGGTCCGATCACGGGTTTCATCTCGGAGAACACAATCTCTGGTGCAAGACCTCGAACTTCGAGCTCGATGCGCGCGTGCCGCTGATCATCGCCACGCCCGGCATGACCACGGCGGATCAGCAGACGGACGCCCTGGTGGAATTGCTCGACCTGTATCCGACGCTGGTGGATCTCTGTGGCCTCCCGGATCCGGGTGGGCTTGAAGGTCGGAGCCTCGTCCCGGTGCTTAAGGATCCGGCGAGCCGGGTCAAGGATGGCGCCTGCAGCCAGCACCCGCGGCCGGCGTATTACAAGGGGCTTCCGGAGCACATGGGGGTTTCCGTGCGCCTGCCCGACCATCGTTATACCGAGTGGCGCGATTTTACTACTGGCGAGGTTGTCGCCTCGGAGTTGTATGATCACGTGAAGGATCCGGACGAGAATCACAACGTGATCGCAGAGACCTCGCCCGAAGTCCTCGCTCGTGCGAAGGCTGCGCTGGAGCAGGTGTTCCCGCGCGTGCCCGTCACCGCGCTAAAACCTGAACCCGCGAAGGTCTATCATCTGGAGGCCTTGCGTTACGGTCCGCATACGCCGACCGCCGATCTCGGCGTGGGCCTCTGGGCCTGGCCGATGCCCATGGATTGGGATGGCGATGGTGATCTCGACCTCGTGGTTTCCTGTCCGGACAAGCCGTACAACGGCACCTACTTTTTCGAGAACCCGGGCGGAGGCAAGCTTCCGGTGTTCAAGGCCGGAAAGAAGGTCGGCCCCGGGTTTAAAAACATTACCGTCTCGCATCGCGACGGTCAGGCGCATGTGTTTCTGCCCGGGGTGGAGCTCACGCATTTTCGCGACCGGGCCTTCGCCGAGAAGACAAAAATCTACACCGGATCGACGAGTCTCTTTCCCGGTAAGTTGCGGGCGAATCAGTGGACGCCGGTGGACTTCGATGGCGATGGCGATCTGGATATCCTGGCCGGTCTGGGTGGCTGGTCCGACTACGGCTGGGACGATGCGTATAATGAGAAAGGCATTTGGACGAACGGACCCCTGCATGGACCCGTGTATGTGATCACGAACACCGGTACGCCAGAGAAGCCGGTCTACGCGAAGCCGCGGCGCCTTGAAGCCGGTGGCGCACCGATCGATGTCTATGGCATGCCTTCCCCCAACCTGGCGGACTTCGATGGCGATGGCGACCTCGACCTGCTCTGCGGAGAGTTCCTGGATGGCTTTACCTATTTCCAGAATACCGGGACTCGCCAGGCGCCGGTCTATGCCGCGGGCCGGCGGTTGATGCATGAGGGCAAGCTGCTCACCATGGACTTGCAGATGATCGTGCCTTCCGCGATCGACTGGGACGGTGATGGGGATGTCGACCTGATCGTAGGCGACGAAGATGGACGCGTGGCCCTGGTCGAACACAGCGGCCAAATCGAAAACGGGGTTCCTCAGTTTCTTCCGCCGGTCTATTTTCGCCAGGAGGCCGAGGGCATTAAATTCGGAGCGCTCTCAACGCCCTTCGGAGTCGATTGGGATGGCGATGGAGATGAGGACCTGCTCTGCGGGAACACCGCCGGGTATATCGCCTTCATCGAAAATTTGGATGGCGGAAACCCGCCGGAGCTGGCCGAGCCGCGATGTCTCGAAGCGTGCGGCGAGGTACTGCGGATTCAAGCCGGACCCAATGGATCGATCCAGGGCCCGTGCGAAGCGAAGTGGGGCTACACCACGCTCGAAGCCGCCGACTGGGATCACGATGGACGCCTCGACCTGATCGTGAATTCTATCTGGGGTAAGGTCGTCTGGTATCGGAACGTCGGTAGCCGAACGGCTCCCCGTCTGGACGCGGCGCAGCCGATCACGGTCGCGTGGAACGGCAAGCCGTCCAAGCCCGCCTGGAACTGGTGGCAACCGGACGGTCAGGCCCTGGTGACCCAATGGCGGACGACGCCGGTGGTGAACGATCTCAACCGCGACGGACTCAACGATCTCATCATGCTCGATCACGAGGGCTATCTCGCCTTGTTCCGGCGCGAGCGAAGTGGGGACGGTTTGATCCTGCATCCGGGCGAGCGTCTGTTCAAGGATACCAAGGGTCAGCCCCTGCGCCTGAACGGAGGCCGGGCGGGAAAGAGCGGTCGGCGGAAGCTGGCGCTGACCGACTGGGATGGCGACGGCGATCTCGACCTGCTGGTTAACAGCGTGAATGCCGATCTATATCGCAATGTGTCCACCCCGGCGAAGCCTTGGATCTTCGCCTTCGAGGGAGCGGTGCACGAGCGGAAGCTCGCTGGGCATACCACCAGCCCCACGGTCGTGGATTGGAACCGCGATGGCCTGCCCGACCTCGTGCTCGGCGCCGAGGATGGTCGACTGTACTACATGACGAACCCATCCCGGCCGTCCCAGCCGCAAAAACAGCCGTAATTGGGTCCTTGCTTAAACAGGAGGCTTAATATACAACCATTTAGTTGTGAATAAGCCTTTCCCCCTTGTTTTTGCTGCCCTTGGCGATCCCACTCGCCTGGCGATGGTGGAGCAACTGGCCCGGGAATCGGCGCCCGCAACCGCCCTTTCGGGCCCGATTGACCTAAGCCAGCAAGCCTGTTCCAAGCATGTGCGGATTCTGGTCGAGGCCGGTCTGGTCCGGCAGGAAAAGCGGGGCCGCCAGCGGGTTTGCATCCTCGAACGCGAGCGGCTGGAAGAAGCGATGGCTTGGATGCAGGCCCAGCTCACCGGTCCCGAACCCGATTGGGTGGTGACCGCCTTCGACCCTGCGATGGACTAGCACTTTAACCCGTCCACCCTCCCGTAGCATGGGCTTTAGCCCGTCCCCGTGTAAGTAAGCTCGTCTACAGACGCCCAGGCTGCCGGTTACCCGCCCCTTTGACCTTCTTATCCCCGAGTTCCTT
>JBLIND010000494.1:0-3935 GCA_047639095.1 Candidatus Omnitrophota bacterium
CCTGGATGACGTTCCAGCCATCGTAAATATAGCGCACTTCCTCAGTTGGTGCATAGACCCCAAAGAGTATAATTTCGTACTCCATGGACTGTTTATGAACGCGACGCCCCATGTAATCGAGTGTAAAAGTGGAAACACAGTGTAAACGTGGAAACAGCTGAATTCATTAACGAATTCCGCACATGTTCTTGATCCGCCGACCCGCTGTATTATCGTTTTTGACGCATTGGACGGCGCAAGCGAGTCTCGAAAAGACCAGAAAGAATTGAGCATGAGAAACCTATTTTTGATCGCGGGCTTGTGGAGTCTGGCGGCTGTACACGCCGCGCCGCACCTGAACCAGAAAAGCGAAGCCCTGATCGACGAGGCGGGGCGGGCCCGCTTGCAGGGAGTAGTTGAATCTGGTGGACCCGCGGATGTGGATGTTTACTGGGGGCCAAGCGATGGGGATAACACGCCGGCGAACTGGGCGCATCGCGTCCGCCTGTCTGGGGTGAAGGAGAAAGAACCATTTTTCGTCGACGCGGAAAATCTGGTCTACGGGCAATCGTATTTCTATCGCTGTTACGCATCCCTAGATAACGAGGGTGCCTGGGCACCGGCTACCTCCCGTTTCACCACGTTGAAACCAAGGGTCGCCGCACCCGGCGCGAATGACCGACCGGTGCTGCCCGTAACCAGCGGGTTGGTGTGCCGGTTTGATGCGACGGAAGGCGTTGCCGTCGATGAAGAAGGCGTGGTCCAGGTTTGGAAGGACCTGTCGGGCAACGCACATCATGCCCGACTCATGAGGGGTATCCCGAAGGTGGTGGCGGGCGAACAAAACGCGAAGCCTTTCATGCAGTTCCGAACGGAAACCGGCGCGTGCGTATTCAATCTGGATGGACCGTTTTTTGTCGAACAGCAGTTCGTCGTGGTGCGTTCACCGCACCCCACCTGGAACAAAGACGGCTGTATCCTGGGGAGGCGATGGGCGCGCAGCTCAAGCTACCGCTTGAGTGGAAACTCCACCAGGTTCTGGGGGGATCAGTATCCGAATGCGGTATCCAAAAATGGCATCGGGATAAAGGACCGCCCCTTCGATCTGGCGCCCATCACCGATTTCATGATCCTGAAGATCGACGTGAACCACGGGGACATGAGCGACAACAGCTATCAGATCGGCATGGGGGATATGGGCTCGTGCGATTTTGATGTGATGGAAATTCTGGGATATCAATCGCGTCTTTCATCGGCTGACGAAGAACTGGTCGGTGGGTATCTCGCGGCGAAATATGGCATCCCGACGAGCTATGCCGAATGCCGAGGGCAGGTACCGGCTGCATCGCTCGTCCCTGCTCCCGCGACCGCCGGACCAACGTCGGCAACCTTTACCGCCTCTTTAGATTGTCCGGGATCGATGTACGATGTCCAGCTGTTTTGGGGACCACGTAACGGCGGGGCCGATGCGGACCTCTGGGCCCACTCGATTTCTCTAGGCAGCTATACGAATGTCATGGGGGAACATCTGAGCGCAACCGTCGAGGGTCTGACTCCGGGGATGACCTATGCCTTCACCTTCCAGGCCACCAATTCGCTGGACCATTTTTGGGCGGCCTCGCCGCTGAGTTTTCAGGCCAGTCCTCCTGAGAAAACCCAGCCTCTGACGTTGCCCGTCAAACAGGGGCTAGCCTGTTGGTACGACGCCGCGGTTGGACTGACCACCAAGCCCGATGGCACGATCAAGTCCTGGAATGATCAGTCCGGCAAGGCGCATCATGCCATCCCCGGTGGAGGAAGCCCCCTGCTTGCGACGAACGCCATTCATGGGAAACCCGCAGTCGAGATCCGGAAGAGCTGGTTCGCCCTGGACGGCACCTTCTTCGCCAAAGAGCATTACCTGGTGATCCGGTCCCCCGAGCCACAATGGAGCGGCGCCAGTGGTCTCTTGGGCCGGTTGAAAGGACGCGGCTCCAGTTACAACACCTGGGGCGGAGAAACCGGTTTCTGGACCGACGTCTCACCCGCAGCGGTGACCCGAAATGGGATCGTTTTGCCGGGAGTGGGGTTTGATTGTTCACCCTTGACCTCGTTCATGATTCTCAAAATCGTAACCAACGATGCCAACCCGACCGAGGCGAGCTATGCCATCGGAAACAACGACGGACTGTCCTCCTGCGATTTCGATGTGGCGGAGATCATCGGCTACGAATCCATCCTGTCTCCCGCGGAGGAGGCGTTGGTCGGTGGCTACCTGGCCGCAAAGTATGGCATCCAAACTGCCTACCCGCCCCCTTTGGCTCCGCCGGTCGACGTGGTCAAGGGAGCGTCCCCCTATGCGGACGGGCAACACGCCGGTTCGATGTGGCTGCTCACCACTCCGGATGGGGCTCATCTGCCGGCGACGGCCCGGGAGGAAAACGTTCCCGTGCTGGTGCGCTTAAATAAAGATTGGTTCAACTTCAGCGAAGCAAAAGCGGAGGGCGAGGATATACGTTTTGCCTCCAGCGACGGAACTCCGCTGGCCTATCAGATCGATCATTGGGACGCCCACGCGGGAACCGCAGACATCTGGGTCCGGGTGCCACAGATTACCGGCAACGCGCGGCAGGAAATCAAGGTGTATTGGGGCCGGGCCAATGCTGACAGTGCATCCAATGGCGCTGCGGTTTTCAATGCATCCAATGGCTATCTCAGCGTCTGGCATATGGACGACCCGGCAATGGACGTTGGTACGGCAGCATCTCGGGACAACGACACCACACCGACGTCCGGCATGATCGGTTCGAGTCGGCGGTTCAGCGGCGGGAAAGGGATCAGCGGCGGGAAGACGATTCGCAACTATCCCTTTGCCTCCAGCCCGCACAGTTCCGAGGCCTGGTTCAAGGCGGAGCAGCTGCATACCACCCTGCTCGACTGGGGTAATTCCGACGGAGTGCGGCTGAGACTGCTCAGTACTCCGGGCCGCATGGCGGTGGCAAGCCGCAGCGGAACTCTGGAAGCCACTCGCCTGATCCCCAAGTCGGAGTGGGTACAGGTGGTTCATACCTACGACGGCCAGTACCAACAGATTTACGTGAACGGCCTTGCGGATACCCGGGCGCCTGCAGCATCCACCATGCGCATCCTGACGCCGGTGCAATTGCAAATCGGTAACGGCTTCATCGGTGACATGGATGAAGTTCGGATCTCGAACGTTGCCCGCTCCGCCAACTGGGTGAAGCTCCAATTTGAAAACCAGAAAACGCACCAGACCCTGGTCGGACCCATGGTGCAACCCGACCAAACGTTTTCCGTCTCGCAGCAGCGCATCACCTTATCGGAAGGCCAGCATCAGACCATCACCGCCCGGGCGGGCGGTGCGCAAAAGCTGTATTGGATAATTAAGGACGCGGCATCCGAGACGATTGCGGAGGTCGATCGATTCACCTTCACCCTCGATGCCGGCCGGGTGACCGGGGACCAGTCGTACACCCTGCAACTCAAGGCGGTCTTCGCCGAAAGCATAAAGACAATCGATATTCCCGTGACCATCCAGGAGGCGATTCCCGATCCGGTGTTTACCTTGGACGCGCCCGCTCAGTGGGACGGACGGGAGAAGTTTGAAGTGCTACCCCGTATCGCCAATCTTGCTGCGATGCAGGCAAACGGTGCAGATGAACTAAACATCGATTGGACACTCCCACCGATGGTTGAGCACAAGGCGTTTGACGCCCAGAAACTCATCCTCCTGCGTGCGCGCAATAGCGGGACGATGGCGGTGACCGCCACCATCAGCAACGGCGGCCAGCCGGTGAGCCAAACCGTACACATCACCGTGACCGAGCCCAAACGCGATGCATGGGTGGAACGGATTCCCGAGATGGATGAGAAACCCGTGGACGGTCAGTTCTTTGCGCGCGACGATAAAAATGAAGGCACGCTTTATTACCGTGGAAGCCTGGACCAGCCGGCCG
>JBLIND010000495.1:0-3927 GCA_047639095.1 Candidatus Omnitrophota bacterium
TGGTGATGAACCAGCTTTCCGAAGCCCAACGGACCGCCTTGCTGCAGCAGATTCCGGTCGGTCGTTTTTGTGAGCCGGAAGAAGTGGCCCACGTGGTCAACTTTCTCGTCTCGCCGCTCGCGGGTTTTATCACCGGCGAGATCGTCGATATTAACGGCGGCCTGGAGATGGGCTGAGCCGTTTTAACCGCATTCGCTTTTTCAGCCCGATTACGCCGATCAGGAACAGGATGCCCGACTTGGGCTCAGGGATCTGGGTGTAGGTAATGGACAGCAATGGACGATCTGCCTCAAGCGTGGCCAGGTCGGTCTTCCAGCGCACGAATCGCCGATCGTTATTCTGCTCCTGTTCAAACGACGCGAGCAGAAACTGGAACGGACGGTTTTGTGACAACGCGCCCTGCACCGCAGATACAAAAGCTGGCGTTGATTGAAAGGTGAAGAGCTCGTTGTCGTCGAACGCCTGATTCATGTTGCCGTGCAGAATGTTTGAAACGAAGGCGAGGGGCGTCGGGTCGTAATCCCCGCCGGGAATATTCCACGGTATCCCGGTGCGGACATTCGTCCAGGTTGTGCCGGTCGTGACATCGGTTCCGCCGGGACTGGTGATTTCAAGGGTGTTGGGATTCGTCACCGCATGGAGTTCCACGCCTTCGAAAGTTCCTGCCGTACTGTCGGTGTTTTGCACAACCAGCTGGAGGCTGACCTGTTGGATGATGGCGTTGTTGGGAATGGCGGACAAGTCGAAGCTGCTCAAACTGTGCAGGTGGGCGTCTCCACCAAAAGAACCGACCGCCGAAGTCGACCCGCTGCTCCCGAGATTGGCCTTGCGGACCTGTCTCATTAGGTGATCGTAACCATTCACGCCGTCGCGGAATGCCATAAGGTCGGCTTGCGTCGATGACACACAGGCCGTCAATAAAAAGGTGGTCAGTAGGAGTTGTTTCATCTGGGTGGACCTCTGCGTTGCGTTCTGACATTATCCTCTCGTGTGCCCGAGTATGAATCAACATCGAAATACGCCGCCCCCTGCATTTGCCTGGCTGTACACCCTCCTGGCCTTATGCATGCCGTTCCACGCTGATGCCCAAGTCATCGAGGCCGATCTCCTCGTTGTCGGCGGGACGGAATCAGGCTGTGCCGCCGCAGTTCAGGCCGCCCGCATGGGGGTCAAGCGTATTGTGTTGGTCAACGATATTGAGTGGTTGGGTGGACAGTTCAGTGCGGAGGCGCTGGGAGCGATCGATGAAAATCGTGCACACGGTTATGATGGTACGGTCCCCATCCCGCGTTCCGGCCTCTTTCGCGAAGTCATCGATGCTATCGAATCGAAAAATGATGGGCTCTACAACGGGGTGCGGCGACCCGGGCACACCCGTGTCATCACAACCAGCCGGCCCATCGTGTCCGAAGAAGTCTTTCGAGAACTGCTGGCCCCGCTTGAGGCCTCCGGGCAACTTGTCCGCTTCTCTGACTTTCGTGTCGAGTCAGTTGCCGTGGAGGGCACGCGCGTTCAGGGGGTGGAGTTTCTTTCAACGAAATCAGACGCCCGGCTCTCTGTACGCGCGCGAATGACCATCGACGCCAGCGATTGGGGCGATGTCATTCAGGGGGCTGGAGCGGAGTGGGATTGCGGTCTCGATGCACGCTCCGTTTATCAGGAGCCCAGCGCTCCGATTTCCGGTGAGCCCGCGACGGATTTGAATCCCATCACCTGGTGCCTGGTGCTGGAAGAGCAGGAGCAGGAGGTGCTGTTTCCCGAGCCGCCCGGCTATGATCCGCGCTATTTCAACAAGCTCTGGGGATGGATCGACGAAACCTTTGCGTACACGTCAAGGCGTCTGGTCGATCGGTACGGTTTCCCCCAGATCACGCACCCCGACATCCTCTTGATCAACACCCCGCCCATCGATTATCCGCTGGATACCTACCCGGCAAGCGTTGCCGCTGCCCTGGAACAAATGGAGACGGGTGCATCGAAGAAATCAATGGTCGCACTGTCCGCTGCACAGCGGGAGATCGTTTTTCAAGATGCAAAAAATCACAGCCTGAAATATTACCATCACCTGCAAAAACAATTTCCGAAATTTCGACGCATGGCCTTGAGTGATGAGTTCGGGACGCCGGATCGGCTCCCCCCGAAGCCCTACATTCGCGAAAGCCTGCGACTCATCGCTGAATACATGGTGCGCGAGCAGGATGTGCTCGGTTTTGAAGGCCGATCGAATTTTGCTACGTCTATGTTTCCCGATGCGGTTTTCTCCTGGCAATTCGAGTTGGATTTTCATCCCACGATGCGTTCCTGGACAAGCGATCTCGGCTCGGAAGGACCGTGGGAGGCGGACTTTCGCGGCAAGCGACGCTTTGGGCGGGGCGGCACCGGTCGTGCGGTCTTTCCGCTGCGCGCACTGGTTCCGAAAGGCATGCACGGTCTGCTCGGCGCGCAGAAAAGCCTGGGCTACTCCAGCATTGTGAGTTCTTCCTGTCGCCTGCATGACCAATCGATTCATGCGGGCCAGGCCAGTGGTGCGGTTGCGGCCGTTTGTTTGCAGCATGGGGTGGATGCCTCCGGTTTATATCTCAACGCATCGTACCTCGCTGAGATCTGGAGTGGCTTGCTGGAACCTTCGTCGGGCGTGCCACTCGTAATCTGGCCTTTCTCGGATATCGATCCACTGGATCCGGGCTTTGCTGGTATTCAACACCTCGCCTTGCGTCGCCTGTTGCCGTTGGATGCATCCGATACAGCCTTTCGTCCGGATGATCTCGCCACCTCCTCCTGGCTTCGTTCACTCGCATCGCGGGTGCGCCAAGCCGGGCACGATGCTCCTGAACAATACGGTCAACCTTTCGCAACGCGACGCAGCATAGCGCAGGAACTGTGGCGACATCTGAAAAGCCAGCTCGCTCCCGGGATGGAACGTAAAAGCGAAGGCGACGCAGATGGTGATGATATCCAAGATGTCGAAGATCCACTGCCGTTTACGCCAGGCGTCCGTAGCTGGACGCCCGATCCCATGCGGGACGGCGTTCCAAATGCACTTGAAGTCGGTGAGACGCTTGTTCATCTGTTCAATTTTGCCGGGACCGGCACTCAACGCGTAGATGGGTGCCGGCTGGATGCTGGCGAGCGCTTTGACCTGGAACGCGGATATGGCTGGGATCAAGATATGCGTAACCAGTATCGCACCCGGAACCATTTTCCTGAAGAGCTGCGGGATACGTTTGCTTTCACGCGGGATAAGGCCACATGGGAGTGTGTCCTTTCCAACGGCATCTACACGGTCACCATTTGCCTGGGTGATGCCAGTTATCCTCAGCCGGGTCAAACGCTTCGGGTCGAGGGGCAGGCTCCTGGCTTACATATCGACACAGAGGCTGGCCGATTCCACGAGGAGTCGCTGGTGATCGATCTTCGGGATGGACGTCTACGCCTTGAGCTGGGGCCTCAAACGCCCAAGACCAATACAACGATTAACTGGCTGCGTGTGCTTAAGAAGACGACCCGATAACGCTCCTCCTGGGAGTCGTCGAGTTGGCTGGTAGCCGCGTTTATTTTTAGAAACACCTTATTCGTTTTTGCGATAGGTGGCATAATCATCCATATGGTAGCAGGGGCCGAATTCCTCTGTTAAAAAATGTCAAACGGGAGTGGTCATTGCGGCACACACCGAGACGTACCAGGATTGCGAAATCGTCATCGACGATCAGCATAACCTGAGCATCAAGGGTAAATCCATTGACTTGCAGCAGACCGGTTCGGGAGGATGGACGAGCTCATATCTTCCGTATTCTGAACACGTTGATCTGATTATTCTTGCGCGCAAAATCGTGGATACCGCGCCCGGTTTTAAAGCCGGCGTCTGAACCACAGGCACTATTTCGAGTAACCAAACGTAACAACAACGGGAGGGAACCCATGGCGATT
>JBLIND010000496.1:0-3927 GCA_047639095.1 Candidatus Omnitrophota bacterium
AGCAGAAGCAGATTGTCGACGATTTGATCAGCTCAGGCGTGAAAGGCATCGCGATCAGCCCGATCGATCCGGTCGCCCAGACCAAGATGATCAACGAGTGGGCCGAGAAGATCAAAGTGATCTGCTGCGACTCCGACGCCCCGCAGGCCAATCGTGTGTGTTACTTCGGCACGGACAATATCGAAGGCGGGCGTCGCGTTGGCACCCTGATCAAGGAAGCCCTCGCCGGTGCAGAAGGTCCACAGAAGATCATGGTCTTCGTCGGCATTAAGGAAGTGGCCAACGCCCAGCAGCGTTTCCAGGGCACGAAGGAAGCCCTCGAAGGCACTAACATCGAGATTATCGACCTGCTCACCGACGATGTGGACTTTGCCAAAGCGCGTAAGAATGCGGAGAACACCTTGACCGCCCATCCGGACGTCGCAGCCATGGTTGGCCTCTGGGAGTACAATCCGCCGCAGATTCTCAACGCGTTGGAATCCGCGGGTAAGCTCGGCGTGGTCAAGACGGTTGGCTTCGATGAGAACTTTGCCACCTTGCGTGCGATCGATGCGGGTAATTGCCAGGGCACGGTTTGCCAGGATCCTTATCTCTTTGCCTACGACTCCATGACCATCCTCCGCGACATCATCGTCGAAGGCAAAGATGAAGCAGAGGTCGTTGCTGGCATGAAAGCCAAGCACGGCGGCCCGGCCGACGATCCCAAGATGATCTTCGTGGATACGAAGGTCATCCGCAAGGGCGAGGGCGTTGCCTACCTGAACCACTGCCAGTCGCTGCTCGACTCGGTTAAGTAGTCAGGGATTCCTGCCGATGAGCGAAAGCTCCACACCGGAACCTTTTCTGCGGCTCCGGGGGATCGTTAAACGATTCCCCGGAGTCCTTGCGTTGGATCAGGTCGAGTTTGAGATCAACGCCGGCGAAATCGTGGCCTTGATCGGTGAAAACGGTGCCGGAAAATCGACGCTCATGAAAGTGCTCGGCGGGGTCCACCAGCCCGATGAAGGTGAAATACTCGTCGAAGGAAAGCCCGTCACCCTGAATTCCGTTTCCGATGCGAATCGCCTGGGGATTGGGTTTGTTCACCAGGAGTTGAACAACCTGGATAACATCGACGTGGCGGGGAATGTGTACCTCGGCCGTGAGCCCCGTCGCTTTGGTATGATTGATCGCAGGAAAATCCTCGCGGATACGCAGCCCTATCTTGAACGCCTCGGGTTGGACGTCTCGGCGGGTACCCGGCTCGACGAGTTGTCCATCGGACAACAACAGCTGGTGGAAATCGCGAAGGCCTTGTCCATGGATGCGCGGGTCATTATCATGGACGAACCGACGTCCAGCTTAACGCTTTCCGAGACGGATCGCCTGTTGGCGGTGATGGCTGAGTTGCAGTCCCAGGGCATCGCCATCATTTATATTTCGCATCGCCTCGGCGAAGTTCGACAGTGTGCCGATCGCGTGATTGCGCTTAAAGACGGCAAGAATTCCGGGCGCTTGAGTCGGGAAGAAATCACACATGACGCGATGGTGACGCTCATGGTTGGTCGGGAGCTGGATGCGGCTCATCAGCATCCGAACACGAACAAGGTGCCTGGGTATTTTAAGGTGAAGGACCTGGTGACCACGTGTTATCCCAACAAGAAGCTATCCTTCGAAGTAGCCGCGGGTGAGATCCTCGGCTTCGCCGGGCTCGTCGGTGCGGGTCGTTCGGAGATGGCGCAGGCGATCTTTGGTGTGGATAAAACGCTGGGTGGCGAGATGATGCTGGATGATCAGCCGGTCGCGCTGAACAAAACCAAAGCGGCCATCGCGCGGGGGATTTACCTCGTGCCCGAAGACCGCAAACGCACGGGTTTGATCGTCGAGATGGACCTGGAGAAAAATACCACCCTCGCATCCATGCAGAACTACCGCAAAGCCGGGTTTATCAATGCCCGGGCGGAAATGGAAGCCACGAAGGAGCAGTTGCAAGCCCTGAATGTAAAAGCGCCTTCGGGCAAGACCCGGGCGGTCAATCTCAGCGGCGGAAATCAGCAGAAAGTCGTCCTGGGAAAATGGCTTTCGATGGATCCCAAGGTGATGATTTTTGATGAGCCCACGCGGGGAATCGATGTGGGTGCGAAAGGCGAAATTTATACGCTCATGTACAAGTTGGCCGAGAAGGGCGTCGCCATCATCATGATCAGCAGCGATATGGAAGAGGTGCTGTTGGTCAGTGATCGCATCGCGGTCATGCGAGAGGGCGAAATTAATGGAATCCTCGATCGAAGTGAATTCAGTGAAGAAGCCGTCATGAAGCTGGCGGTCGAAGAAACCGAAGAACGACAATCCGCATGATAAAACTGATTAACAATTTTCGACGTGAAGCCGCGATGCTGCTGCTGCTCATTGTACTCTGCCTGATTACCACGTTCAACACGACCCATCCGGCCGTGGATGCGCCGTTTCACAGCAAGTTCCTCCTGCAGGGAAATTTGACCAACCTCACGAACCTCATCGGGATGTACGGCGTTTTCAGCATCGGGGTAGGCTTGGTGATTATCACCTCGGGCATTGAGCTTTCCGTCGGGTCGCTCATGTCCTTGCTCGGCGTCTTGTTTTACGTGCTCGTGAACCCGACCTACAATGGGTTTGAGTTGAATCACTGGGTGGCCGCGGGCGCGATCATTCTGATGGGGGCGTTTATCGGCTGGTTTCATGGCATCTGTGTCAGCAAGGTCAAGATGCAGCCCTTTGTGGTGACCCTGTGTGGCTTGCTGGTGTATCGCGGGATGGCCCGGGTGATTTCGGATGACACCTCCGTGAGTGGCGGTATCCATGATTTCGGTGCCTTGTTGACGATCTGCGAGGGTCGTTTCCTCGGCTTAAAGGCCCCGTTCTGGTACCTGGTGATTATTTCCATCATCATGTACATCGTCCTGCATCGTTCGGTATTTGGTCGCTACATCTACGCAGCCGGGCGCAACGAGCTGGCCACCAAATATTCCGGTGTGAATACCGATCGCGTCATCTGTGCGGTCTATGTGATTTGCGGTTTGTTCACCGCGCTTTCGGCCATCATGTTTCTCTTTTACACCAGCAACGTGAGCCCTTCCGTACACGGTAATTTTTATGAGCTCTGGGGGATTGCCGCGGCGGTGCTGGGCGGCTGCAGTCTACGTGGAGGCGAAGGGACCATTTTCGGGATACTCATCGGTACTGCCGTGCTGGCGGTGCTCTCCAACATGGTGAACCTGCTGGGCCTGCCCAGTGCCCTGGACTACGTGATTATCGGGAGTGTGATTTTCTTCGGTGTCTTTATCGACATGATGGGGAATCGCAGCATGGCTTATTTGAGAACGGTCTTTGGGGGCCTGCTTAAACTGTTCGTTGCGGGTAAGTCGAAGCCGGTAGGTTAATCTGCCGCTGCGTTGACTCGCTGACTACTTGCTCGGATTGGCGTGGACCGGGGGCACCGGTCGCGGTCCGGGTCCACGTGGGTGGTCTTCCAGACGATCTTTCAAGCGGCGGAGGACATCGGGAGGGTTCGGGCCATCCAACTTCTTGAGCCGTGGAGGATCCTTGGCCAATCCGAGGCGTACATCGAGTCGATGTTTGAGCAGTTTCCCGGCTGCGGTTGGGGTACTGTTGAAAAGCGTGCGTGCGGCCGAGATGGATCCCGCCTGGTAAAAGATCAGCCCTTTCAGGATGTCGCGATCTGGAGCGTTCGCCTGATCGAGCCGGCTGATCATTTCACGCGTGCTTAGATCCTCACAGGAAAATTCAACCACTGAATGACCCACCACGAGGTCGCCGTTGCGTATTTTCCGGATGGCGGAGACGGTGCCGTCCTGGTCGATTTTTTTAATCTGGAGGTTTTCGACTCCACGTTTCAATTCGACCTTCAGCTCGTTGTTGAGATCCGCGGTGTAACTGTTCATGATCGTT
>JBLIND010000497.1:0-3919 GCA_047639095.1 Candidatus Omnitrophota bacterium
CAACAGCACGGACATCTACGAATTCGACAACAAAGTCAAAGGCGGCAACATCCCGACCGAATACATTCCGGCCATCGACAAAGGCTTCCAGGACGTCATGGACAAAGGTCCGCTCGCGGCCTTCCCGGTCGTTGGTGTGAAGGCGACGCTGAGGGATGGCAAATATCACGATGTGGACTCCAGCGACATGGCCTTCCGTATTTGTGCTCGTAACGCGATGCGCAAAGCCATCCGCCAGGCGAACCCCCAGATCATGGAGCCGATGATGGCCGTAGAAGTCGAGACCCCTGAAGAATACCAGGGCGGCGTTGTCGGCGACCTGAGTTCTCGTCGTGGCATTATCGGCGGCATGGAATCCCGGCCCGACGTCAACGTTGTCACCGCTTCGGTTCCCCTCTCGGAAATGTTCGGCTATTCGACGGCCCTCCGCTCCATGAGCGCGGGCAAGGCAACCTACTCCATGGAATTCGAACGCTATGCACCGACGCCGCGGAACATTCAGGAATCCGTAATGGCTGCACGGCGCAGCAAACTCGCGGGCGAAGACGAGTAGTCATCCCCCACGCATACGGAGCTCGTCGGACACGACAGCGCTCCTTGAAAAGAGCCGGCTGAAAAGTCGGCTCTTTTTATTTCGAAGGACCTTTCATCCGAAGGCGGCGGTCCACCACCGAGGGCTACTCGCCCCAAACGGTGAGAGCAACCTTGCGCCCCCCGCCTTGGTTCCGGTGCTCACAGAGATAGATCCCCTGCCAGGTGCCCAGGTAAAACTGCCCGTCCCGCACCGGAATCGTCAGGCTGAAATCCAGTAGCGAGCCCTTGATGTGGGCCGGCATATCATCCGAGCCTTCCAGCGTGTGCTCGTAATACGGCATATTCTCAGGAACCATCTGGTTGAAGTGAGACTCGAAGTCGACGCGCACATCCGGGCTGACATTTTCATTAATCGTTAACGAAGCCGACGTGTGCAGGATGTGGATATTCGCCATGCCGACCCGCAGGTCGCCGAGTTCCGGAAGGGCGTCAACGATCTCGCGGGTAATGACGTGAAACCCACGGGCCCGGGGGCGCAGCGTAACCTCTTTCTGAATCCATCTCATGCGGCTGGTGTTGGCACAGTTTGCCCACAGAAGCAAGAGGCGGATCACCATCCAAATGGCCCTTAGGGAGCCGGACGGCAGGGCCGCAAGCCAAACACCTCAACGTCGACCCCGCCTGAATAGAGCTGATGGTCGGGCGGCCCGGCGGGAGCATCCAGGTCGTTTAATCCAAAGAGATCGGTCTCCCCCTTTGCCACCCCCGCATCGCGGATGACATAGGGTGGATGAACGACCTGACCACTGAACAACTGCCGCCTCTTCTCCTGCCAGGAAAAAAGCAGGTAGCGTTCCACAAGAAAAAACTCAAAACTCCCCGGTTCAGCCAGGCGGGAGGCCCCCTCGCCTTGATACCTGAATTCCGAATGGGAGGCCACGCCGCAGCGCTGCGAGCGATAACGGACCTCGCCATCGGCTGAGGACGCCTGCATGCGAGCATGCTGGTACGGCAGCGAAAAGAAGCGCCGGGCCAGGATCACGGCCAGGGCCTGATTGGCCTCAAGCGAGAAAAACCAAACCCCCGGCCTTCCCTCCGCGTCAAACACATAGGTCCGGAGGTTCAGCTCAAGAAAATGAGAAACCCCCGGGACCACCGGACTCCAGACCGGCCGGATGTTGCGCATAAAAAAGGGCACGACCCCTACCCAGCCACGGTTGTCCCAGGTGTCGATCGTCAGCCCCGGCGGCAGTACCGCCTGCAGCACCTGTGGATCCCACGCCCAGTGTAAAAAGAGGAGCTCCTCCCAACGCTGGAACATCACCGGCTTGCCCGAAGGTCTTTCACGCGCGGCCAAACGCTGATCCAGCGTGGGCAATCTCGAATCATTTAATGGCATCATGACAAGCCGTGGTCAGGCAAGGCCACGCAGGTTCAATTAATTTCGTCGGGCAAGCAGGTACAAAATAACAGAAAGATGCCTTTTACGGCCTTGCGCTCTGCCAGTTTTAGTGAGAAAGCTACCCGACAAGGAACGAGATCCTGAACGATTTCGACCAGCCTGACGGACCTCTAGAGTCCGACTGGAGCCAAAACCTATGGAAAAAAAGAACGCATATACTCGTGAAGATCTGCTGGCTTGTGGGCGCGGGGAGCTTTTCGGCCCCGGCTTCGGAAAATTACCGAAGCCCAATATGCTGATGGCGGACCGGATTACCGATGTCTCAGAAGGTACCGGCACGTACGGCAAAGGCAGCATCACGGCTGAGCTCGACATCAATCCCGACCTCTGGTTCTTTAATTGCCACTTTCAAGACGATCCCGTAATGCCCGGGTGCCTGGGCCTGGACTCCCTCTGGCAACTTACCGGCTTCTTCCTGACCTGGTCGGGCTTTAAAGGCAAAGGGCGCGCCCTCGGTGTGGCCGATGTAAAATTTACCGGACAAGTGCTGCCAACCAACAAGCTGGTCACCTACAAGATCAGCATGAAGCGCATCATCGACCGCCAACTCACGCTGGCCTATGCAGATGGTGTCATGTCGGTTGACGGCAAGGACATTTACGAAACCAAAAACATGCGCGTCGCCTTATTTACTTCGGACGACGCTTTCGGCGAATGAGAAGAGTTGTAGTAACTGGAATGGGCATCGTGAGCTGCCTGGGCAATGACACCCAGGCCGTGACCGAATCGCTGCGTGAAGGCCGGTCGGGTATCCGTGCGGTCGAGGCATATAAGGAGATCGGCTTGCGCAGCCAGGTCGCCGGAACGCTTCAAATAAAAATCGAAGATCACATCGATCGCAAACCGTTGCGCTTCATGGGCGATGCATCCGCATATGCGTACATCTCCATGGAACAGGCGATCAAGGACTCCGGATTGACCGAGGATCAGGTTTCCAACCCCCGCACCGGCCTCATCTTCGGCTCCGGCGGAGCCTCCTCACAAAACGTCATCTCGGGCGCAGACATCCTGCGCAAGCAGGGTATTAAACGCGTGGGGCCGTACATGGTGCCCCGGTGCATGAGCAGCACCACCTCCGCCTGCCTGGCGACGCCTTTCAAAATTCTCGGTGTAAATTACACCATCAGCTCAGCCTGCGCGACGAGCACGCACTGCATCGGCAGCGGCATGGAACAGATCCAGTTCGACAAGCAGGACGTCATGTTCGTCGGCGGCGGCGAAGAGGAGCACTGGAGCCTCGCCATGATGTTCGACGGCATGGGCGCCTTATCCACCAAGTATAACGACACGCCCCAAAAGGCCAGTCGCCCCTACGACACCGGTCGCGATGGATTTGTCATCGCAGGCGGAGGCGGCACCCTCGTACTCGAGGAACTCGGTCACGCGCAAAAACGTGGCGCACGCATTCTTGCCGAAGTCGTCGGCTACGGCTCAACCTCCGATGGCTACAACATGGTTGCCCCCTCCGGCGAAGGGGCCGTCCGCTGCATGAAACAGGCGATGGCCACCGTGGACGCACCGATTGACTATGTAAATACCCACGGCACCAGCACGCCCGTTGGTGACATCACCGAACTGGAAGCCTTGCGGGAAGTTTTTGGCGACCAGGCACCGCCCTTCAGCTCAACCAAATCGCTGACCGGTCATTCGCTTGGTGCGACCAGCGTGCACGAAGCGATTTACTCATTGCTGATGATGCAGAACAATTTCATCACCGCCTCGGCCAACGTGGACGACATCGACCCCGGGGTCGGCGACATGCCCCTCGTGACGAAACGGGTCGACGACGCCAAACTGGACACTATCATGTCCAACAGCTTTGGTTTCGGCGGCACGAACGGCACCTTGGTCCTTCAGCGCTTCCAGGCGTAAGGGTCACCCTTCCAGCTCGTGGCAGACGTAACCTACTATAGCCTGCACATC
>JBLIND010000498.1:0-3911 GCA_047639095.1 Candidatus Omnitrophota bacterium
GCGGATGCGATCGCATGGTCGGGATTCGCGTTAATGATTTCCTGGAGGTACGGATCTGCATGGCCTGACGGATGGTAGTTCAGCGTAAACTCGTCGTCGTCCCGGTACCACCCCCCGTTGGCCTGACCTTTCTTGCCGAGTGATTCGATCGCAGGTTCTTTGGACGCCACGGCGCTGATCGCTGCATCCTTCCCTGCGGCATGTTCAGCGATTTCTGCTTCGAGGTTCGGCAACCAATCCTTTATGGCCGCCCGCGCCAGGTCCACGGGCAGGCCGGCCAGCATCACGCCATCCCAGGCGGGTAAGCCTTCGTCGCTCACTTGATTCAACGCCATTTTGATGGCCCAGCCCACCTGGTGAACCGCGACCAGCTGTTCGGGAGTCGCCTTGCCCAGGTTGTAGAGCTTCAGCGATGCCACGTGTTCCAGTGCCTGTTTTGTTTGGGGATCGCGTTCCAGCACCGCCTTCATCGTATCCGTCAACGGCCCTTCATAGCCATCGTCCGCATTGGCTGGCCAGCTCCCCAGCTTCAAGTTGGCGTCTTCAAGGGTCGGCAGATCCAGGGCGGGCAAACCGATGCCAGCGACGCTGCGGCTGCGTATTTCATCCATGTGACACTTCGCACAGGTCTGGTCGAAATGTTTCACCTCCATGTACTGCCCGGCGGCGTCAGTCTTGTGACAGTCCGCACAGGTCTTCGGCGCAAACTCCGCGACATGGGGTTGGATGAACAGGACGTCGATGTGTCGGGCGTGGTCAAACTGGATGCGCGTACGGCGATTGTAGGGGTAGTTTTTAAACTCCGGATGCCCCTTGGCAAAACTGTTGAATGATTGCTGATGGCAGGTCTGACACTGGCGATCGTTGATCCGTTTCAGGTCCGCCTGGGCTCCGCGGTGCTCTTTGTGGCAATTGGAACAGGCCATGCGGGCATCCATGCTCGCACCGGTGCTGACGGATTGCTGATGCGCGGTGAACGGCTCCGGCCCCATGTCGTGGCAGTCGATACATCGTTTGCTGTCCGCCCACACGTCGTGCTTCGTAAACACCGACTGCACCCAGGAACGTCCCCCTTCGAGAGCGGCCGTATGACAAGCGCTACAATTCTGTGATTGATCAACGGAACCGTTCAGTTGGCGCATCGCCGCGCCCTGGTGATGAGCGGCCAATTCACCCGGCGCAACAAACCACGCACGCAAGGGGCTGCAGAGCATGAGCAGAAGAAAGCCCAGCGAGACCACCGCTGTCCAGAAAACGACCAGGCCCCGTTGCGCGCGCACGCTGCGCACGGGCTGACAGGTTGGAATCGTTTTACAACAGGTGCCATCCGGAAGCGGTCCCTTTTCACAGGCACCCCCCATGCTGGTCGGGCGTGTACATTTGAAGCCTCCTTTCGCAAGGCCTTCCTTGTCAAAGGGCTTGGGTACGCACTCGAAGGTGGCCCGACATTTACCTTTGGACGAGGGACCGATCTTGCACGCTTTGCCGTCGCAGGCATGGCCGCAGATCCAGTCACGGGCGGGTCGCTCATAACGCGCCGGGTTGTAGCCGAACTCTTCAAACTCCTCGCTCACGAAACGCTCCCGTTAAACGCATGAACAATAATCACGTGGGCGACGGTAAAAATCAGGAGGCTGTACGTCAGCGGAATGTGCACAAACAACCAGCGCTTCAAGACCGATTGCAGGGCGTATTGATAGTCGAGATCGTCCTTGAGGCGCACCAGATCGGCCATCTCTTCGACCACGACCTTTTCATCACTGCTCATGTAGCGTTTCTGCTCATTCAGATCATCCAGCAGGAGACGTCCGGGACGACGCGACTCCACTTGGTGCATCCAGAAGTTTTGCGGACGACTGAAATAACCGTGCAGCCGTTGGCTGTAAAAATCCGCGAGCGCGGTCGACTCCGTTTTCGGCACCAGCTCCACGGCGATGGCCTCCGCCTTGGTGCGAACGCCATGCAACAACATCGGGATCTGTTCGTAGATCACTTCGCGGCCGTGGGTGGTCAGACGCCGGGCATACAGGCGGGAAATGATCCACCCGAAAAAGCCACTCAGAAAAACGCCGAGGTACAAACTCGCCAAGAGGAGCTCAAAGGGTCCATTCGGCCAGCGAAACCCGATGTGGAAGAGGAAAATAATTCCCGTTGCCATGCCCATCCAGACATGGAAGTGTAACCAACCCCGCGAGGTGCCCAAGGGGGCGACGGGCAGTTTCTTGCGCAGGTTGTAACTCGCCAGCATGCCCATGACGGCAAGCAGGACCCAGCCGGTGTAGAACGATGCATTTTCCAGGGCATGCTTTTTGTAAAAGTGCAGGAACAGCGTGACCAGGAGCAGCAATCCGATGACGATCGGTCCGATCAGGCGATAGGTCTTGTAGCGCTTCATTTTTTCAACCAACGCTTAATCTCGTCGAGGTTGCGCATGTCCACCCGGCGCAGGGCCGAATGGGGACAGGCTCGCTCACAGGAAGGTCCGCCCAGCTGATCTGCACAGAGATCGCACTTCGTCGCTTTGACGATGGGCGCGCCCTCCTGGGAAATCAGGGGGATGCCTTTTTTGTCGCGCACTTCCACCAGGCGAATGGCATGGTAGGGACAATTGGTGGCACAGGCCCCGCAACCAATACAGGTCTGGTCGTTCACCACCACCTGGCCGCCCACCGCCGAACGGTGGATCGCACCCGTCGGACAGCCGAGCATGCACACGGGATCCTGGCAATGCATGCAGGCATGGGCCACCATGACATTGTCGATCACCGGACCGTGCCGGAGGAAGCGGGGATTGCCCTCATGGGTGTCCGCACAGGCGCGCACGCAATCATCGCAACGCACGCAGCGATCCAGGTTGATCACCATGGAAGCGGTGCCGTTGATAAATCGATGCTCAGCGAGAAATTCGAGGAAGTCCCCCTGGGCCGCGGCTTCCTCCGGTTCCGCACTGATTTCCGGCGTGAGGAGGTGCGGTTGAAGCTGTTCCCGCGAGACCTTGGGCAACACGATCGACTCCATCACCCGGGTCGGCACGATGATCACGTGGGTGTAGCCGATCGCCCGCAAGGTGTGGCGATACGAGATCGGTGCCTGCTTTTTATTCACCCAGTTGGTGACCATTTCTTCCAGCCCGTACTGCGTGCCCGAACCGAGGTAACGCAGCGTCTGCAGACCGTTTCCATGTTTGCGGCTGACCCGGACAAAACCCGATCGCACGAGGATCATGCCGTCGGGATAGTCGCCTTCCTCGATGATCACCGGCTCCTGGGCGGACTGGTCACGCTGACCCTGCTTCACCAGGCGTTTGTAGGTGCCCGACCAATCGTAATCCCCGTAGGAAATAAATTCCGTCTCCTCGGCGACCCGTTCCAGATCGGCGTCGTCGAGGTGCTCAAACAACGGCACCGACTTCAGGTGATCTTTCAACATACGTTCGCGATACAGCTCGTCGATGTGTGCGCGCAGGGCGGGATCGTATTTCATCAACTCCCGCAAGCCCTGCCAACGAATTTCCAGAAGGTAGGTATTCGCTTCGGCCGCCACGACGGTGGCGGGCACCGGGATCCGGCTCAAGGCCGAGGCTTCGCCAAAAAATTCGCCTGTGCGCAACAGGGCGGTCCGATGCTTGTCGACGATGCCCTGGATGTCCTGCAGAAATACGCGTGTACCGCCATCCTGCATCTGGGACGCGATGCGGGCATCGTGTTCGTACTGTTTGACGTTGCGCGCTTCCGGTTCTTTGGAGTTGGTCAGGAGCTGGGTCAGAGAAGTGATCATGGTTTTACGCTTCGGCTGACTCCGACCCAGGACTTCGGGATCCAGGCCAGGCTGGAGAACCACCCGCACCGAGCCGTTCAAGACAAAGAAGGCCGAGTTGCAATAGTCCCCCTGACGCAAGACGAGCTCGCCTT
>JBLIND010000499.1:0-3910 GCA_047639095.1 Candidatus Omnitrophota bacterium
CGTTGAATTGTCATGATCTGTCCGGCTTGCGCGAGCAGCGCGTTGGCGTGGTCAGTTGATCAAGTAATATATCGTATTCGTTAGTGAAATCCGCTGTTTCTACTTTTACACTGTGTACTCCTGTTTTTGTACTCCTGTTTTTCTCTTGTTCGGCAGTCTCCTTACCAACTCCAGGAAGGCATCACGTTTTGTATACAGCACACGATTGCTCACGGCCGCACCCTGAGTAGCGGACAGCGCTACGGTGTTTGTATAGCCCCACGGCAGCGACACGTACCATCTGGCACTCTCGGCAGTGCTGGTTCGTGCTAAATCCTCATTGAAAACACGCGATGAATGACCCTCTACGGGTGCTGGCTCGGCCCATCAGCATTCCGCGACAATTCCTTGGTCCAGGTATTTCCGTTTCATGATATCATCGTGGGAGTATGGACATGAACGGTTTCATTACACGTCGGGAATTGCTGCGCTTTGGTGGCACCTTGGGATTATCCACGGCCGGACTCCAGCAGGCGCTCGCGGCCCAACCCGCGGTCCGGGCGTCCACGCGTTCGTTCGGCCAGGCCAAATCGGTTATTGTCCTCTTTCTCGGTGGCGGACCGCCGCAGCATGAGACTTGGGATCCAAAGCCCGACGCCGCGTCGGATATTCGCGGGGATTTTGGAGCGATCAAGTCCAGCCTGTCGGGTTTGTACGTGGGCGAGCTGATGCCCAAGCTTGCCAAACAGGCCCATCGTTGGAGCGTGTTGCGGGCCATGCGAACCGAAGACAACGCGCATTCGGCCAGCGGCTATTATATGCTCACCGGCCGGCCGCATCAGCCGAAGAACCGGGAGAATGCAACGCCCGTGGCGCCCAACCGTTGGCCCTCCATGGGTGGGGTGGTGCGGCAGCTGCTGCCGGATCGCAGCGCCTTTCCAGGTGCGGTGACCCTCCCGGAACATATCTGGAACGACGGCATGATCACCTGGCCCGGGCAGGATGCCGGCTTCCTCGGGCGCACATCCGATCCATGGCTGATTCATTGCGATCCCAGCCAGCCGAATTTCAAAATCAGCGGACTGGGATTGCTGGACGGCATGACCCAATCGCGCCTGCAGGGTCGCCTGTCGCTACAGAAGGATCTGGATTCCGGGCTCGCGCAACTGGGAGATTCCCTGGCCCTCCAGACCCATGACATCTGGAACCAGACGGCGGTCGACCTTTTGACCAGCACTGCCACTCGCAATGCCTTCGACATCGATGCCGAAGCTCCAGCGCTGCGCGAGCGATACGGAAACCACCGCTTCGGCCAGAGCGCGCTGCTGGCCCGACGGCTGGTCGAGTCCGGTGTGTCACTGGTGCAGGTCAATTGGACGCGTGAACCCGGACGGATGAAGGGCAGTCCCATGTGGGATACGCATGGGGATCACAGCCGGATTTTGAAAGACCGCTTAATGCCGCCCATGGATGCGGCCTGCAGCGCTTTGATCGACGACTTGCACGACCGCGGCTTGCTGGACGAGACCTTGGTCGTGTGGATGGGTGAGTTCGGCCGCACGCCCAAGTTCAACGCGCGGGGTGGACGCGATCATTGGGGCAACGTGTTCTCCGTCGCCCTGGCGGGTGGCGGCATCCGGCCCGGCATCGTGCACGGCGCGTCGGATATCAATGGCGGAGAGCCGAAGGACGGGGTCGTCCGGCCGGAGAATCTCATCGCCACGATCTTTCACTGCCTGGGACTTTCGCCCGAAGCCACGATTTCGGATCACCTGGGCCGGCCGCATCACATCGCCACCGCCGGGCCGGTTGAAGCGCTGATTTAAGGCTGCGCCAGATGGACCGACATCGGTCGGCTACAGTTGTGGCTGTACGGATTGCGTCAGATCCACTTCGTCTGCGCTCACCAATTTGGCGGCCTGGTTGCCGAGCGCGAGCGCATTGAGCCCTTTCGGATTGCAGCCCTTGCTCACCGCGACGATTTTTCCGCCCTGATCGATCAGAAAATTGCTCGGCATGGTCTTGGTTCCGAATACCTTCCAGCTTTCCCGCTTGGGATCCAGCGCATAGCGCATGTTCAGCTTCTTGGATTCTGCATACTTGGCAAATGTTTCGTCCGGCTCCGCGAATACCGCCAGACTGACCAGGCCCTTATCCTTGTACGCTTCGTGCAAGGCCTGGAAGTAGGGAAGTTCCACATCGCATCCGGCGCAACCGCAGGTCAGGCGCACCAGTACGGGACCTTTTTTCGTCAGTTCAGCGAGGTCGATTTCCTTGCCGGTCGCATCCATGATTTTAAACGCTGGAGCATCGGCCCCGGCCTTCAGTTCGATAGTTTCACCGGACTTGGTCTCCGCTTTTTCGTTTGGTCCGGCGAAGGCGGGCGTGGATAGTGCAATCATCAAGGTGCAGATAACAAAGCGCTTTTTCATAATGTCTTCCGGTGGATTTGAATCGTGCTTAAGGTACCCGGGAACGAGATCCCTCACAATGGTCGATTTATGTATGCCACACCGTGGGTGCCTGTCCGGTGCAGTAGATCAGGCAAGAATCTCGGTAATAACCTTTCCGTGAACATCGGTCAGGCGTCGATCAATGCCATCGTGCCGCAGGGTAAGTCCTTCGTGATCGATACCCAGCAGGTGCAGGATGGTCGCGTGAAAATCATATACGGTGGTGACGCCCTGCTGGGCCTTCCAGGACCAGGGATCGCTCTCCCCGTGGGCGACGCCGGCCTGGACGCCCGCGCCGGCGAACCAGGAGACGAAGGTGCCGCCATTATGATCCCGTCCGTCCCCGCCCTGGGCGAAGGGCATCCGACCGAATTCGGTGGTCCAGATGAGTAAGGTGTCTTCGAGCAGGCCGCGCTGTTTGAGGTCGTGCAGCAGCGCGGCGGCGGGTTGATCCATCGAAGCGGTGATGAAGCTGAGCTCCTTCGGAATACTGGTGTGGTTGTCCCAGTTTTCCTTCCCGCCGCCGTGACCGCTCCAGACCTGAACGTAACGGACACCGCGTTCAATCATCCGACGGGCGAGCAGGCAGTTGCGAGTAGGAAACGGGGTCGGACCACAAGCCCCATTGATTTTACGTGACTTAGACAGTATAGCGACCTTGCAAGAGCATTATGGAGCGATATTCAGCCCCTTGAAGCCGCCCTATACCCGAAGATCGGCTCTCTCAGGGTCCAGCGGGTAGCGTCAAAAACCGTGGGATATTTACTCTGTGTCGACATTTCTTACAGCCCGCACCAGTAAATATAATCACCGCATATCATACGGGCATTATACGGGTAAATGCGGCCGTGGATACCGAATACACCCCTGTTTGGTATGCTCACCGAGCACTGGGCCCAAGATTGTGGGGGTTCGCTACTTTTACTCTGTGTAGAATGGCTTAACCATTGCCGGCGAACAGATGGAAAACCCGATCTTCACAGGGCCTTCTGATATTTACTCTGTGTCGATATTTTTTCTTTCCTGGAATTGGCAGCTGGAAGAAGCGTACTTTGCGCCAGAACACGCCACGGGCAAAAGCATGAAAAGTATGAGCACAGAGTAACGATCAGGTATCCGTCTACGCCATGATACGGTAACTTTCGTTGATTTTCAGCGTCTCACAAACGAAAATCACTCCATCGGGCTTCTTCGCCGGTTTTTTGGTAACCGTTAAGCTTGGGCCTTTTGTAATCTTGCCGCCGATTTTACGCCCCCGGAGTGGGCGCACGAAATTCCGATGGTTTGGAGGTCGTTGTTTCAGGATCTCTTCGTGCGCCCACTCCGGGGCGCGGTTTGTTTTTTGCGTGATGTCGGGGTTGAAACCCCGACCTATGCGGCGCTAGCCACATCCGTGGCAAAAGAGCGGGTCCACCACCGAATGACGCGGTTATCGACAAAATATTGCTGCCACCCCAAGCTTAACGGTTACGTTTTTT
>JBLIND010000500.1:0-3881 GCA_047639095.1 Candidatus Omnitrophota bacterium
ACGTAGGATCTGCCCCGCCCTCGCTATGTGGACCGTTGTCACTGCTGAAGATCACCAGAGTATTCTCATCGAGGCCCAACGCTTTCAGTAAGGCCATGATTTTCCCGACATCGCGATCGAGAAAGGTCATCGCACCCGCAAAGGCCGCATGACGATGGCGCGGAAGATTATAGCCGCTGCGCAGAATCTCATACGGCTTGGTCTCCCGCGGCGTATCGTCCAGCAAGGGGATAAACGGAGCTTCATATTCCTCCGGCACGATCAACTCCGCGTGGACAAGCGTTAAAGGAAGGTACAAAAAGAACGGCTCCTGCTGGTGCGCACGGATAAACCCCAGCGCCTCCCGGGTGAACAGGTCCTGGGTGTGATGCGTCTGTTTGCTCGGGTTATCCGGCAGCATTTCTTTTTCGCCATTCCGCCAGACCCACTCCGGATAATGAAAATGCGCCCGACGCTGATCGAGAAAGCCATACCAGAAGTCAAACCCCTTCAGGTCGGGCCGCCCCGTATGGCCACCGAGCCCCCATTTGCCAATCATGCCCGTGGCGTAGCCCGCCTGCTTGAGCATTTCTGTAATCGTGTGCTCCTCCGGCCGCAATTGCTGTCCCTGCCCCTCCGTGCGGGCGTGTCCGATATGCATCCCGGTCATCAAGGTGAACCGCGAGGGCGCACACACCGCACTCCCCGCATAGTGTTCGGTAAAGCGCATGCCTTCCTTCGCCAATTGGTCCAGGTGAGGCGTTTGAAAGCGCTGCTGACCGTAACAGGAAAGATCCCCGTAACCCACATCATCGGCCAGGATGTAGATTACGTTCGGCCCCGCATGGGCGAGTGCAGGCAGTACGAAGAGCATCAGGATCAAGCGCATATTTTCCATGGCCTCAGCCTATGTGATATCGACAAACCTGTCCACACCGGTTCATGGTCTTTGCTCCAACGGATGCCACCTATGAAAAACCAGCCCATCGATCTGCGCAGCGACACCATCACCCAACCCACCCCGGCCATGCGTCAGGCCATGGCCGAAGCCGAAGTGGGCGACGATGTCTTTGGGGATGACCCCACGGTAAACCAACTCGAGCAAGCCACCGCCGAGCTCCTCGGGAAAGAAGCCGCGGTCTTCGTGCCGTCGGGCACCATGGCCAATCAAATTGCTATCCGCTGCCACACCCGCCCCGGCGACGAAATGCTGCTGGACGGGAACGCCCACATCTACTGGTACGAAGGCGGCGGACCCGCCGCGCTTTCCGGGGTCAGCTCTCGCCTCCTCCCCGGCGATCGGGGCATCTTTACCGTGGAGGACATGCGTGCAGCCATGCGCCCAGTCAACGATCACTACCCCACCACGCGCCTCCTGGCGGTGGAGCAGACCCACAATCGCGGCGGCGGTACGATCTGGCCCTTGGAGGACATCGAAGCGGTATGCCACACCGCGCACGAAGCCGGCATGCAGACTCATCTCGACGGCGCACGTCTCTGGAATGCCTGCGCCGCTACCGGCATCGCCGAATCCACCTATGCGAAATCTTTCGACAGCCTGAGCATCTGTTTCTCCAAGGGCCTCGGGGCACCCGCAGGCTCCATCCTCGCCGGCAACCGCGAGTTCATCACCCAGGCGCGCCGATACCGGAAACTCTTCGGAGGCGGTATGCGACAAGTCGGCATTCTCGCCGCAGCGGCCATGCACGCCCTGACCCACCATCGGGAACGCCTCGTCGACGATCACACCAATGCCCGTCGCCTGGCGGACGGATTGAGCGAGCTCCCCAGCCTCTGCCTCGATATCGACCGCATCGAAACCAACATGGTCTACTTTGACGTCGAGGGCATGCCCGCCGCAGAACTGGTCGAGCAACTGAAATCCAAAGGCGTGTTGATGCTCGATACCGACGAACAGACGATTCGCGCCGTCACCAGCCTGGCCGTCAACAGCGATGACATCGAAAAGACCATCGATGCAATGAAAGCCCTCCTGCCCGGATAGTGGCAAGCATCCGGGAATCAGACTGGCCACACCTGCATCCTTCAGGCCATACTCGGGTATGATACAACGACACCTTCTGTTTATCCTGCTCCTGATTTCTACCGGGGTATTCGCCTTCGATCTTTCACCCGGCGAGGAGCGACCCAACATCATTCTCGTCATGGCCGACGACCAGGGCTGGGGCGACACCGGATACAACGGCCACCCCTATGTGCAGACGCCGGCACTTGATGCCATGGCCCGTGCCGCCTTCGTGTGCAACCGCTTCTACGCAGCCGCGCCCGTGTGTTCACCCACCCGAGCCAGCGTGATGACCGGACGAAATCCGATTCGCGCCAAGGTTCCTAATCACGGCCGATATTTACGCCCGCAGGAAACCACCATCGCCGAGCGGCTCAAAAGCGCCGGCTACGTCACCGGCATTTTCGGCAAGGTGCACCTGGGCTCGGGGCAACCCGATACGCCCAGCAATCCGAGCGGCATGGGCTTCGACGAATGGGTCGTCGGCTTGAATTTTTTCGACAACGATCCGTACTTGAGTCGCAATGGCGTTGTGGAACACCGCAAAGGCAAAGGCTCGGTGATCCTGATGGACGACGCGCTCGCTTTCCTCGAAAAACACCAGGCGAAGGACCAACCGATGTTTACCGTAATCTGGTTTCCTTCCCCGCACGACCCACACCGGGAAGTCCCGGAAGGCTCATCGCTCTATGACGGCAAGCCACACGCCGGGTACTACCGGGAGATCACCCTGCTGGATCAACAGGTCGGTCGGCTGCGCGCCGAACTGCGACGCATGAAGATCGCGGACAACACCCTCCTCTGGTACTGCAGCGATAACGGCGGACTCGTGCGCGAAAGCTCTGGCGGCCGGGAAAAGAAAGGCAGTATTTACGAAGGCGGATTACGTGTCCCCTGCCTGATCGAATGGCCCGCCCGCAAATTGAAAGGCCACAGCGATGTGCCGCTGGTCACCTCCGACATGCTGCCAACCCTGTGTGCAATAGCCGGTGTACGCATGGACCATCAGCCCCCACTGGATGGGATCGACATCCGGTCCATCCTCGAAGGTCGCATGACGAAGCGCGGAAAACCCATCGGTTTCTGGCACAACTTTCAAGGCGGCCAGTCGACGCATAGCGATCGGATTCTAAAAGCCATCATGGCCAAACAACAGGCGGGTGCTCCCCTCCCCCACGATGCGCCGCGCATGAAGAAGGACGTGGATGAATTCCCGCAATTCGCCGCGGATACCGCCACGGGACACAGCGCCTGGCTGGACTGGCCCTGGAAACTGCACAAAACGTCTAAAGGCGTCTACGAGCTATACAACATAGCTGACGATCACATGGAAGCAACCGATCTGGCGAAACGCCCGGAACAGCGCGCGCGCCTGATGCAGATGCAAAAGGCGCTTCACGCATGGATGCGCTCCGTGGTCGGAAGCGTCAACGGCGATGACTATCCAACACCTTAACGGTCGTCGCCTCCCTCTTCCTCATCGTCGTCCTCTTCCTCGTCGCCGTCCTCTTCCTCTTCCTCGTCGTCGTCCTCTTCGCCTTCAAACTCCTCGATCAAGTCCTGCAACTCTTCCTCTATGATCGCTTCGCGCTCTTCGACCCGCTCCGCGATTTCATCCTCATAGCGCTCCATTTCCGCTTCCAGCATTTCGAGTTCTTCTTTCGCCATTTCGAGTTCCAGATCAAACATGCGGTTGAGGTGCTTGCGGACCTTCTGGATCACCGCTTCACGATCGCCCCCCTCTTCGGCTAACGTCTCTGCGAGCTGATGTATCTCCTGGTAAGTTTTTTCAACCTGGATAAATTTTCCGGCAATCTCCTCATTCTCTTCACGGAGTTCCATGTATTCCGTGGCAAGATCACGGGCATCCTCGAAG
>JBLIND010000501.1:0-3880 GCA_047639095.1 Candidatus Omnitrophota bacterium
CGCTACCGGAGCCGCTGCCGCGATCAACCTCCTGGAGATTGGGGGGAATGCGAACGGAACGGGTTTGTACCTCTACAATGGCGAAATGCATTTTCTCAGCAAGATGCAGGGCCTGGCGGCCAACGAGGTGAGTACCTTTAACGATCTGGATTTCAGCTCGGGCAACAATATGATCGGCGTAAAAGCCGGCTTCGGCGCGCTCACCGCGGGCACCACGTATACGGCTGCGGTCGTCTATGATCCCCTTGGTCCGGGCACCCTCCAGCTCGCGCTCAAAGCGGGGAGTGGGCCGGTTGTCGAGGAGACCTACTCCTTACTCGGCGTTGGCACGAAGAATAGCTGGTCGGGGAATGACACGTTCACTTCGTTCATCTCTCCCAGCAACGCGGGTGGTGGGAACACGGTTGCGGCGCATCCCTTTAACGAGGCCACCATGCCTGCATTTGCGGGCACGCGAGGACAGGCCTTGTACTGGAATTCCACCGCTTCGGTTATTCCCGAGCCCGGAAGCGCCGGCTTGATGCTCCTCGGCTTTGGCGCGCTGGTCGCCTCCCGCCGCTTGCGTCGCTGAGCAGGGTCTATTTCGCGTTCACCCGTCCCAGGCCGAATTCGTTGCCGATCTTCGAGACCTGGCCTTCGGCGAATTGCACCTCGATAAACTTCGAACTCGCGAACGGTTTCCCATCTGGCAGCGCGAGCGAGGCAATCTTCTTTTTCGTACGTGCATCGAAGACATCAGGTGTGTGCGAGTACGCGTAGGCACCGTCGAGGCTGAAGGTAATCCAACCGTGCCCGCCCATGCTCAGGTCAACATGCCCCTTGGGCGCGGGAGGGGACTGCGTGAGGTCGAAGATGAAAAGTTTCTTGCCGTTTTGATCGCTGATCCAGAGTTCTGTCTCGTCCGGCGTCATCCCGGCACCGTGCGTACGGTGTTTGATCTTGTTGCCGGTCTTGGGATCGGTCGCAAACACGCGGTCGGTGACTTTTCCGGTCTCGAGGTCGACCACATCAAAGCCGGCATGTTTGCCCAGGCAGACGTAGGCGCGGGTGTTGGCGCTGTTCACGGTAAAAGGGAACACGCCGGATTCACCCACGGGTGAGATGGTCTGCAGGACCTCGCCGTCGCTCGCGCGAAACTGGGTGAGCGTGGTGGTGGTTCCGAGGTACACGTATTTCCCGTCGAGACTGGCGATGCTGTTGTGCGCGCGCTTGTTCACCGCAATGCGATTGAGCTCTTTCCCGTTGGATGCATCGACGACAATGAAGCCGTCTTTTTCCGTCTGCCACCACCAGCCCGTAGGGGCGTAGATTCGTTTCCCATCCGGGGTGATGCACGAGCGATCGCAGCCCTGCTTGAATTTGGATTCCCACCTCACTTTTTCCGTGGTGAGGTCAAAGCAGCCCAGCGTGCCCCCGGTCGTCGAGTAGTAGAGGCATTTCGTGGTGGTACACCCGGTGAAGCCGCGAATGCCTTCGCTGAACACCGGCACATCGATCCGGCGGACGAAGGTATGGTTCTTGTCGATGTCGAAGATCAGGATGCCCGGCTCGGAGGATCCTTCCTTCTGTGCGCCATCCGGCGTGCTCATATACAGGAACCGCCCGGCGGTTGCCGGCGTTTCCGCGTGGAGGACTGCCTGGAGCGATAGGATACTGATGAGGAGAAGGATACATTTTTTCATATGGGTCCAGACTCGCTTCGAATGTGGGGTGGAATCAATCCGTAAAACATAACCAGGGCGCTCCGCCCGCGGGAATGATCCGCTTACGGTGTAACCGAGCGAATCACCCGGTAATGACGGTTTGAAATCGCCCCCGCGCTCAGGTCGGTATAGGTCACCTGATTCGAGCTCACACCGATGTACTGGGCAGACGGCAAGCCGTTGGTCCAAACCATGCTGCCTTCTGCGTATTCGACTTTATAGGAAAATCCAGGCTCCTCCAGCCAGGAAACGAAGGATTGATTGAGTTCATTGATGCCCCCAGCCGATAGCGCGAAAGGATCCTGCCCGGGTGGAATCGCCCGCACGGTCCAGTCGGCAATCAGCATCCAGTTGTCTCCAGCCAGATTGACAAAACCGGAGGGGATACGCCATTGGGCCGCGGTGAAACCCAGGTCCAGTGCGAGACCACCGGGATTGAAAGGGGAGCCGACGAACAGATCCAGGCCATTGAGCGAAGCCGACCAGGTGCTGTTCGCATAATCCATCTCCACGAAGAGCAGGTTCAGTTCGCCATTGATATAATTCAGACCCAGAATCTCTGTGGCACCATTGTTGTCCAGGCGGAAAATGGAGTTGGTACCGGTGTTTCGGTTTTGAAATCCGATAGATCCAAGCGTGCCCCCCGCTGAGTTGAACAGGCTGATGAGGAATTGGTCGTGCCGAAGGTTGCTGGAATATTCGATCCCGAAGAGCACTTCCAATTGGATCACTGGCGTGTTCGCGGTCACCGGGTTGTAACCGAATTGACGAAACACGCTGACCACCGAAGTGTTGGGTCGGTTGGTGCCTTCAGACGGGCCGAGAAAGGCCGTTTTGCCAAGCCCCGTGACGATGTCCTCGTCGATGCCGTGAACGCCCAGCCCATTGTTCGAAGTGTCCGACAACCAGCCATCGGTGCCTGCAAGCTGATCGTCGCCGACGGTGAAGTTTTCAAAGTCCGTATGGTACAGATCTTTTGCCGAGGTGTTACTCAGGCCATGGAGGCTGCATACGATGAGGGCGCAAGCGAAACGGAGCATCATCTCCTCCTTGCGAGACGGTAATAGCGTGGACGTATCCCGTTCCAGCTTGGATCCGAAAATTGAACCGGTGCACTGAAGAGCGGGTACGCGTAAAATGAGCCCAGTAGATCCGTGCGCCAGGTTTTAAGGTCGTCGGTGTATTCCACCTGGTACGTATACTCCGGGTCTGCGATAAAAGTTAAAACGTTATTTCCGTTTGGCTGCTGACCCATACGGGTAAACAGCAGGTCCGGATCGAACAGGGGCTCCGACACCTGGACCACATAATCAAACAGCAGCAGGTAGTTGTTTCCGTAACCCAGTGGAAGCGGGGCGCTCAATTGCCATTCGATGGCGATGTAGCCGAGGTCGAGCGGGTTGGTTCCGGTGTGAAAGGTCTCGTTGAAGACCGCCGGCAAATTGTCCAGATTGACATTCCACGTGTTGTGCAGAAGGTCGACGCTTATGCTCAGGTCATGGAGTGCGCCGTCGATGAAATCAAGGCCCGAGTCGCTGAGGGTATTCTTGTCGCCTGAGCTGTACCACACGCCATGGTTGAGGGGTGCTGTGTTCAATTGAACCCCCGCGAGAAACGCATGGTCGGCCGTATAAAAACTGAACCAGAAGCGGTCCAGTCGCCCATTGCTGGATTCGACCAAGCTGAAAACGCTGGCAAAATCAACAATCGGCGTACCCTCGGCCACCACATCGCGATTGAGCGGGCGGTAGACCTTGACGGTGGTGCTGCTCGGCTGGTTGAGGCCCAGACGGGCGGTTGGGATCAGCAGGAAGCTGTCTTCATCGATGCCATGAGCGTTGACGCCGGTGCTGTTTCCGATCCAGCCATCCGTGCCCACCCACTGGTTTGCGCCAACCGTAAAGGTGCTGAAATCAGTAACGTAAAGATCCTCCGCCTGCAGTTGGGTGCAGATGCAGAGCAAGGCGAGCAACCCGAATGGAACAAGGGGCCGGGAGTGAAGTTTCGTCGAATGCAGCATGGCAGATAGAGCCGCCGATTACTCGTTGGATTCAGCAGGTTCAGGTGCCGCTGCGGCCTGAATGCCCAGTCCGAGTGACAGGTCTTCGAGCGTCTTTAAGCCTTCTTCGATGGTGGAGGGAATCTGGCCCGTCTCCTCCTCAAGGTCGACATCGGAG
>JBLIND010000502.1:0-3872 GCA_047639095.1 Candidatus Omnitrophota bacterium
GCCCCAGGAAGGGAGTTCATCCCGATCGATCTTCCAGAGCGTCTCGCCGTTTGCCACATCGAGGGCGAGCAGGAAGGAATCTCCCTGGGTATCGCATTGAACGATCACCCGTCCTTGATGAATCACCGGAGAGCTGGCGCTGCCCCATTCATATTCGGGCAAATCGTAGGCCCCGGTATTGAGCCGGCCCAGGTCGCGTTGCCAGATTTGCTCGCCATCCATGGTGTAGCCGAAGAGACCCTGTGATCCAAAGAAGGCGACCACATGTTTACCATCGGTGGCCGGTGTCGCATTGGCATGCGTGGCCTTGATGTGGCGTTTGTCGATGGGCTTACCGCGCGTCACCTCCTGGTCCCAGAGGATTTCCCCGGTGGTCTTGTCGAGGCTGACCAGACGCCAGGTGTGCTCGGACGTATCCGGTGAAGCATCTCCGGAGCCGTACAACCCGGGCTTAAAGCTGGCTTTGCCCGTCCCGCTCACGGCGGTCGAGATGAAGATCTGGTGGCCGGAGATGATCGGGCTGGCGTGGCCCAGGCCGGCAATCGCTGTTTTCCACCGGATTCCTTCACCGGTTTTGGCATCCCAGGTGAGCGGTAAATCCTGTTCGTCGGCAACGCCCGAAGCATACGTGCCCCGAAAGCTGGGCCAATCTCCAGCATGTGCCAGGGAGGCGAGGGCGATCAGGCAAAACAGAGGACGCAACATCAGGCGAGTATATCCGCTTCGCGCACATTTGACAATGGCGTGGATACTTGAGCCCAGCTTTGGCCGAACGCATAGGCCAAGATTCATCATAAATTCGGCTTTTCAATCGGACGATGAAAGGTGAAAAGAGTTTTATGGATACATTGGAGGAACCCGGTCGTGACGTGCCTGCGATTGAAGTCGAATACGTAACGCACTTTTTCAAAGCCCATCGGGCGGTGGATAATATTGCCTTCAAGGTGGATCAACGATCGATCCATGGCTTCGTAGGGCCCAACGGTGCGGGGAAGACCACTTCGCTTCGTCTGCTGGCCACGCTCTTGAAACCTCAGCATGGCTCGCTTCGGGTGTATGGGTTTGATGTAAAGCATCAGTACAAAGAAGTCCGCAAGCGGATTGGATTTATGCCGGACCATTTCAGCATGTACCGACAGATGACGGTCTTCGAGTATCTCGATTTTTTTGCTGCGGCCTATGGGATGTCGATTGCCGAGCGAAACAAAACCATCGGCGATGTGCTTGCGCTCACCGACATGGAAGGGCGCAAGAAAGATCTGATCAAAGGTCTTTCCCGCGGGATGCAGCAGCGGGTGAGCCTGGCGCGGGTGCTGGTGCACGATCCGAAGCTGCTGCTGCTGGACGAACCGGCGAGCGGTCTGGATCCGCGCGCGCGCATCGAGCTGATGGAGATCCTGATGGCGCTGAAGGATCTCGGCAAAACCATTTTTATCAGTTCTCATATTCTCAGCGAGCTGGCGGAACTCTGCGATGCCGTTACCATCGTTGATCGAGGTCAGGTCAAATACAGCGGCACCATGCAGGGCCTGCTCGAGCACGACCTGGATCACCTGCGCTACAACGTGCGCCTGTATGAACCCTGCGAAGGCCTGGAAGACGTTCTGCAACTGATTCCGGGTGTCATATCCGTGAAACCACTGGGCGAGTTTCCGGGTGTGAAGATCGCTTTTGATGGGCACGCCGTGGATACCAATCACGTGATTCAAGCGGTCATCGGGCAGGGTGCGCTCATTCAATCCTTCGCGATGGATGCGCGTCACTTGAATCAGGCCTTTATGGACCTCACCGAGGCCGGCGTTCGTCAATGATCACGCCGCTGCTGGCCCTGTTTAATCGCTCCATGCGGGTGGAGTCCCGATCGATCTGGACCTACCTGGTGCGTTTGCTCCTGGTAGGATTTATTTCCCTGATGTTGCTGGGAACCTGGATGGCGAGCATGACGCAGGCCGCGCCCGGGAAAACTTTTTTCACCATGCTCATCTTCGTGAATCTCGTGATCGTTGTCGGGGTGGGGCTCGCGTATTTTGCCTCCGCGATTACGGAAGAAAAGGAAGAGGCGACGATGGGGCTGCTCATCATGACGGGCTTGAATCCCGTCTCGATCCTCTTGGGTAAATCGACCAGTCGGATGATCACGATGCTCCTTCTGTTGGTTGCCCAGGTTCCCTTCACCTTGCTCGCGGTGACCCTGGGTGGGGTTACGGTGACCCAGGTGGTCGCCGCCTACGTGGCCTTGCTGGCCTTCACGGTTTTGCTCTGCAATATTGCCCTGTATTGTTCGGTTTGCTGTCAGCGGGCCGTCACCGCGTCGGTACTCACGGGCGTCGCATTCGTTTTCTTCCTGGTTTTCCCGTACATCATGCAAGGCGTGCATTACCTCATGCTCGAAAACGTCATGATTCAGGAGGATGGAAGCCTCTCGAACTTTATCCTGGTCACCGCGCAGGGCTTGATGGACATGAATCCCTTTCGTCGCATGGCTCAAATCGTCGGCATTGGCTTCATGGAAGGGATCTTCACCTATCAAGTCTGGAGCAGCCTGATCGGCGGGGTACTCTTTTTTATCCTGGCTCTCCTGAGTTTCAGTGGCCGCACCCGTGAGCAGAAGGTGGCGGGGCAGGGAAGGGGATTGATCGCCCGGTCGACCGGCCGTCTCAGCTTTTTCAGTGCGGGCCGCTGTTCGGGGCACCCTTTAATCTGGAAAGATTTCCACTTCCTCTCCGGAGGCGTATCCATGATCGTCATCAAGACCTTGAGCCTGTTCCTGCTGGCCGGCATCTTTATGTTTTTCACGATCCTTGCGGTTTCCCAGAGCTACCTGCGAAAGGTGGATTGGGATGACGTGTTCACGACCACGGGAGGCTTCGTCATGATCACGGCGCTCGTCGCGCTGGGGCTTGAACTCTGCGTGATCGCCGGTCGCGTGTTTAAAAGTGAAATCAAATGGCAGACGCATTCCAGTTTGATGACGCTGCCATGGAATACGAGTTCCATTGTCGGTCAAAAGCTTATCGGTGCGTCACTCGGGACCGTGCCGTATCTGATTTATTTTCTGGCGGGAGCGATCATGGCATACGAACTCTTCTTTGATGCGCTTTCCGAAATTGCAAGGGAGCCGGATGCGGTGCTGGCCATCCTGTTGGGTATCATGCAATTCATCATGTTTTTATATCTCGTGGCGTTCTATTCCCTCATCCTGAAGTGGGGTGCTTTTGCCCTGGCGTTTGTAACCTACTTCATGGCCTCGACCACCTTGTCTTACTGCATTGCGATTCCCGGTATGATGTTGTCCTTTGCTTCACGCCAGATCTTCAACTCCTTCTTCCCCATTTTTCTGTTGGGAAGCGGTGTTTCCGTCGCCATCATCATGGCCTTGCATGTGGGGATCTCCCGTCAGCTCGAGCGCGCGGCGGGAGCAGGCGAATGAGTGCGCCGCGCTTCTCCTGAGCGGGTGCTTATTCCGGTGCGGCAGGAGACCAGACCGCGAGCTCGTTGCCGCTGGGTTCCTTAAATGAAATCGTCGTCCGCCGGGGAAAGGAAAGATGGGTTTGATGACCCGGCCACCTGCCGCTTCGACCTTGGCCAGCGTTTCCTCCAGATGATCGCTATAGAGGACGATAAGGGCCGCACCCTTTGCGGTCGAAGACATGGCATCTGATTGATAAAAGCCACCGTCAATACCCTGATTTAAAAAGGCGGTGTACGATGGGCCGAAGTCGGTGAAGCTCCTGCCGAAGGCCGCAGTGAAAAAGGCCTTGGTCGCTTCGAGATCGCGGGCGAGATATTCTACGTAGTCAAATTTTTCATGTCTCTTGCGCACGCGATCGGGGTGCCGCTGGGTTGCGCCAGGGCGAAGGCTTTACTCCGGG
>JBLIND010000503.1:0-3846 GCA_047639095.1 Candidatus Omnitrophota bacterium
GGCCTTTCTGTTCGTCCGCCTGCAACGCTAAGCTCGCTTGTACGAGCAAGCGTAGCACTGCGGGTTCGTCGGCTCGCGACTTCGCCATCCGACTTCTTTCCCACCCAACCTCACGGCTACGCAATTGTCTTTGGCTCGTACTTTTGTTTTCATAATTCCATGTACAGAGGACTTTCACCTCATACGTTCATGCCCATGCCGGGCATACACAATCGGCACCAGCGAACGCTTCGCGTCCGCTGAGCCCCGGTGTTGAACTAAAGAATTGACTAGACACATAAAGTCGGAAATAATGTGTCTATGAAAACAAATATCGATTTAGATGAACGCCTTGTAGACCGAGCCCAGAAGATCACAGGTCTCAAAACGAAGAAGGAAGTAGTCAACCATGCGTTGTCAGAACTAGTGCGTCGGAAAGACCAGAAGGCAATCCTGCGCCTGAGAGGAAAAGTTTCCTGGACCGGTGACCTTGATAAATCAAGGGAAGGACGCTTCTGATGATGTTTGTAGATACGAGTGTCTGGATTGATTTTTTTCGCGATGAGGATTCCGCAGAGGTTCGTTATCTGACAAATGCCCTCGAGGAAGACACCATCGCCTATACAGGGATGGTGTTGCAGGAACTGTTTCAAGGGATTGGTTCTGCAAAGAAGCGTGATCTTGTAGAGGAGAGCTTTGGACCTTTTGTTGAAATTTTCCCATCTAGAAGCACCTATCGAATGGCGGCGGAATTATTCAGGAAGTCTCGAGAGAAAGGGCACCCGATAAGAAGTAGTGTGGATTGTTTTTTTGCTGCCTGTTGTCTGGAGCAAAATTTAGAAATACTGGAGAAGGACCGCGACTATTTGTATATCTCGCAGATTTCGCGTCTTAAGCGTATACAAGTTTAGGTCCAACCAGTCGCTGGTGGTGACCCGATGGGCCTTGAACGTGGTGCCGTTATCATGGATTGAAGAAGCGGACGCCCAGTGAAGATGGCTACGGTGGCGAAAACCCTGTAAATACCAAACTTGCTGCGCTCTCAAATCAGGTGTAGGTTTGCTGCATGACTATTGACCAGATCGACAAAATGTCTCTGCACGAACGCCTTTAGACCATGGAAAAACTGTGGCAATCCCTGCTGGCTGATCAAGATCAATTAGAGTCACCAGAATGGCATGGCGCACTACTCGATCAGCGACGAGAACGGATCCAATCCGGAAAGGCTAAGTTTTTATCTCTGGATGAGTTGAGGAATTTACCTGCCGCATGATCGAGCCTACGCAGGTCATCGCGCTGGATGAGGTGGCCGATGATTTACTCGAGGGGAAACTGTTTTACTCCGAGAAAGAATCCTGGCTGGGGAATTATTTCTAGGATTCCCTGATGAGTGACATGGAGTCGCTCCATTTTTCCGCAGGCGTTCATGCCAAACAATTTGGTGCGCACCGACTGCTGACAGCAAAGTTTCCATACGCCATTTACTATGACATAGATGGCACGATAGTATACATTCTGGCCGTGCTTCCCATGCGCCGCGATCCGGCTTGGATTACAGGGAAACTGAAGGGGAGGCGCTAACCAACGGCAGCTTGGGGCCTCGTAAACTCGGCCCAAGCGCCTTGATGTTAGCCAAAAGGAATGACTAATAGGAAGATCTGAGGGAATTCACCCGCACGGCAGACGAATCAAAGGTCAAAGAAATGAAAAGAGTGAAGGTCTTTGTTTCCCGGGACATTTAGTCATAAAAATCAGGACCTTGCATGGTATGCCCGTCGACGATCTTCGACCCGTGGTCGGAGCCGAAACAAAAAAGGACAGCCCCGAAAGGCTGTCCTTTTTTATTGTAAGACCGGTCGATGGTTAGAGGCTTTTCACCGCAGCAACCAGGGCGTCGGCATTGATGCCGAAGTGATCCCAGGTTTCTTCGTGGCCTTCTGACGGAGCGATACGTGGATCGACGATGCCCACATGACCGGTCGGGGTTCCACCGGCCAGGCTCGACACGATCGAAGCAAAGCCGCGCAAGCCGATCGCGCGATGCGCGATGATGCCGTCTTCGATAGTGACGATGCCTTCCGAGTACTTGGCGATCAACGCTTCGATCTCACCATCTGCTGCAGGCAGGCCGTTGACGATATAGGCATCGGTTGGCACGCCGTCAGCAGCGAGGGTCGCTGCCGCTTCGCCACCGAGATAGCCGGTTGCGCCCAGGGCGAGGATTGCACGCTTGGCCCCGGCATTCGTCCGGAAGGCCGTGATCGGCTCCCAGGCGTCCGTCGGATTGTACAAGGCTCCACCGTCCTGCTTTTCAAGTACCGGCAGGTTGTCGCGCGGGATCCCCACGATGCTGCCACCGTAACGGGCACACGCATCGGTCACGGCGATATAGGCACTGCGCGCATCCGCCGGGGAGTAGAAACGATCGATGTAGGGCAGGTAGCCCATGGCCAGGGTGATCCAGTCGAGACTCCAGCCCGAGAAGTGATCCCGGCCCGTGCAGGCGCCGACATGCGATAGGTGCATGATCACGTTCAAGCCTTCGTTCACGCCATTCAAGTTCCGCTGATAGCGCCAGAGCTCGAGGCCTTCGCGGGCGATCCCCTCAAAGAAGGCGGAGAAGGTGGCGAAGACCTGCACCTGCTGCTGCTGGCTGCACATGGCCAGGCCGTCGGCCACCAGAGTCGCAACCTGCTCTTCGATACTCAGCTGGAAGCTGTTTTTGGCCGGGATGTGCTTCACGGCTTTGTCCAACTTGGTCGACGGATCGAGGTCGCAGGAGACGTTGAAGAACTGTTCCGGGAAAGCCTTGGCAACGGCTTCGTAGCCGGCCTGTGAACCGCCACGCGCGCTGGTCTTTCCGCCCGCTTCGGGGAGTTTCGCCGCGTTCAACTGATCGGCGGTCAACACGAGGTTCGGAGAACCTGCGGCCGGACGAGCCGTGGTCACCACGACACGCGGTGCAGCGGCTTTCAAGGCGGCCAGGGCTTTAGCTTCGGCTTCGTTGATGACCATCATCGGGTTCGCGCAGACCTCGTCGAGATCCCGCCCCTTCATGTGACCGTCGTGATGGCCTTCACCACCCGGCAATTCGTTTACGAGGAAGATGCACTCGAGCATCGGGATCAAATCCCGGAAGCTCATCAGGGAACCCGGTCCCCAGACCTTGGTGTCAACCGCCACGCCGTGCTTGCCGGCGAAAGCTTCAACTTCTTTTTCGATTCCGAAAATACCCGCGATGTCCGCGATCGTCACGTCGGTCGAACCGGTCGGATAAATCATGCTCGGACGGCCCTGGCGTGCGAGCGCGCGCGCTTCTTTGTAGGCCTTGAACAGCGATTCCTTGCAGTGAAGGCTCGGAACCTCGATCACTTTTACACCGAGCGCTTCAACGATCGGGCGCGGGTCCTTATCCATGATGGATTTGGTCGAACCGGAAAGCTGAATGCCATTGCGATGCATGACGAAAGTGACCGGAGCGCCTTCGAAGTCGGCTACGTTGAACCCGTTGAGGGCCTGGCCGGAAATCCAGCCCGCGTCGCCCGTGTGACAGATCACCCAGGCATCGTCGCCATGACGTGAACGCTCGCCGAGCGCCTGGCCTACGGCCACCGGGACCATGACGCCGAGGCGACCGCCGTTGAGCTGCGTACCACCGGGAACCCAGGACACGTGACCGGCGATATCAAGACCGCGACGGAAGCCGTCGACGACCAATTGTTCATCGAGGAAGCCCAAGGTGGAAAGCGATGCATAATAACCGATGCTGGTGTGTGCATGCTCAATCGTGAAGTGCACTTTCTCGTAATCGGTCAGGCCGAGGGTGAACAAGAGGGACGGAATCAATTCGAGGCCACCGCCCAGGTG
>JBLIND010000504.1:0-3808 GCA_047639095.1 Candidatus Omnitrophota bacterium
TAAGCGAAAGATCATGCCCCCAGGGTTTGCATCGAATCTTATCGCTGATGAGGGTCTTCAAGGCATCTCGCTCCATACCTGCGCGCAGAGGACCTTTGAGGTCCAACTCGTCGTCTTTTAACAGGCACAGGCGCAGCATACCGTCCGCGGTGAGGCGCACGCGATTGCAGCCGGCACAAAAGGGATTAGTGATTGGGCTGATGAAGCCCAGGGAGCCTGCCGCGCCGGGCAATTTGTACACGCTCGCCTCGCCGTCCAATCTATACTCTACACAGGGTCTTCGCCCCTGTGCTGTAGGGTGTGATCCTTTCAGGATCCTGCAACAACTGCTTCCAGAGGGCGCTCTACCACTGACGGATCGAAGGGCAGAGGTTTGCCCCGTAAATGTACTATCGTACACGATATATTTGAGCGACAATCTATATCAAAAAATCTTCATGGAAGCTGCAAAGGGTCGACTCTGACTCTTAACCACCGACTAAAGGACACTTTGAGCGACATATAAAATTGTGCGTGATCCCGGAGCCGTGTTATTCAACTCGCAACTCAAACCATTCAAACACACAACACGGGAGACCAAGATGTCACGTTACTCACTCAATGAATTTGTAAATGCCACCCAGCAGCAGGACCGCGGCCAGGGCTTATTCGAACTGGAAAGCGACCGTTTCATGGAGGTCAATCTCGACGGCAAGGTCTGGACGAAGGCCGGTTCGATGATCGCCTACCGGGGCAACGTGAAGTTCACCCGCGAGGGCATGCTCGAACACGGGGTCGGCAAACTTTTGAAGAAGGCGGTTTCGGGCGAAGGCATCCGCCTGACCAAGGCCGAAGGCCAGGGGAAAATCTACCTCGCGGACAGCGGGAAAAAGATTTCCATCCTGAACCTCCAGGATGAATGCCTGGTCGTAAACGGAAACGATGTGCTGGCCTTCGAAGAGGCGATCAACTGGGATGTAAAAATGATGCGCAAGATGTCCGCGATGCTCGCGGGCGGCCTGTTCAACATTCGCCTCGAGGGCACCGGCCTACTCGCGATCACCACCCATTACGATCCGCTGACGCTGAAGGTCGAACCCGGTCGCCCCGTGTTTACCGACCCGAATGCGACCATTGCCTGGAGCGGTGGATTGGATCCTCAGTTTAAGACCGACGTTTCCCTGAAAAGTTTTCTCGGACGCGGCAGCGGAGAATCGATCCAGATGCAATTCGAGGGAGATGGTTTTGTAGTCGTCCAACCCTACGAAGAAGTCTACGCTCAGGTCTCGACGCAATAAGTCGTAACGCGGGCATCTTGCCCTCGGCGGCATAGCCGCAGTATACGAGGCCTGGAAGGCCACGCTACAACTGAGTGGACGTAAATGCCGCGGGCTGGCCAAGCGCTCGATACAGATCGCGGGTCCATACCAATGCGCCCAGTTCCCCGACCAGCTCCACCGGCCGCGGAAACAACATCGCGGCCGCCTGCGGGATATCGGCATGGCGCAAGATACCCAGGAGGGCTGTATCGCCGCCAAAGTGGTCGGGGCAGTCTTCCAGGGTGACGCTGGAAATCGCCGGATCCAGGACCGCGGTGAAGAGTGCGGCCACGGCGGCAGCGCCCGCTCCATGAATGGACAGCTTGCCATAGTCGGCTTGTAAGACACGTGCCGCGGCCAGCGCCTCCTCGATCCGCAGGGAGGTCTCGGTATGCCCTACCAGGGCCGCATAGCGGTGCATGTGCTTATCTTTCATCTGTGCCACTTCCAGAATCAGGACATCCCGTCCTGCGCGTGTGAGCGCCACGCCCTGCGCCTGTTTCGCATCCAGGCCTTGTGGCGCAAGCAAGAGGGTGATTTCAGCCGATCCCTGCCCCGCCTGAATCAGGCGGCAGTTACGCGTTAGTACCTTATCCACGGTGAGCACACCATTACGCTGTTGCTTCCCCTCGGGTAAGACTTGATGGGCTTCGAATACAATTCCAGCCTGCGGCTTGTGAAAGCTGTGTACCAGGACCTCCGATTTCAAGGCCTCCATGATCCGATGCTTGTGGGCTTCAAAGGATGGCCTATCCGTAACCACCGCCTTTGGTGGCTTCGGGCCGAAAGCCTCCTGAAGAGGCCGTGCATCCACCGGCTGGCCAAGCAAGAGCCAACCCGCTCGACTGCCGGTGAAACACTGCAGATTCTCAGGCTTGCTCAGGCTCTCGTGATTCGCTTTCAATTGTTCGCGATAGCTATCGGAGTACGAAGGCTCTCTCGGCTTTTCCGGTTCCAACCACTGCGCCAGCCATTCGCGTTCCCGGGCAATGACATCGGGCGTGTAGCCATGTCCGCCGGAAAAGGTCACGTAGCTGAATTTATCCGGCTGCTCGATCGTCTTGTACAAGCGGGTCATCGCCTCCGCCACCGGTCTTGGATTTTTGTACAGCGGATCCTCGGTCGTCTGAATCACGCGCAAAGCCCGTGGAGCGACATTGCCATACACCTCGGCGTAAGACTGATGATAATAGTTATAGAACAGATGGACATCACAAGTGGATGGAATCGTCGCATCATAGTCCGCGATCGTGGTGAAGCCCTGGCAGGCTACCGCGGCCTTGATACGCGGCTCGGCGGCAGCCACCCAGAAGGTGCGGGCGGATCCACCGGAGAGTCCGGCGAGCCCAATCCGATCGGGATCCACCATGGGCCCGCCTTTTTCGGTCTTTAAGGACTCCAGGTAATCAACCGCACGCATGGTATCCCAGACCTCGACTCCGGCCGCGGAATACCCCTTGGCATACCAGTCGAAGTGTTCGTGGTAGGGCCCGTAATGACCGCACTTTCCAGTATCGTCTTCGATCCGCCCTTCTTCACCCACCATGGGCAGGCCGATGACGATATAACCCTGTTCGGCATAGCTCATGGCATGCGGGAGATATTTATCTCGCCGACTGTGACCAGGGACATAAATCACGGCCGGGGCAGGAAGCGAAACGCCTTTGGGGATATACAGATGTGCGGCGACGAACAAACCCGGTGCGCTTTCGAACACCACACGTTGAAAAACGCAACGCTCCAGTTCAAGTGGCGCGCCCGCATTTCGCGCGTTCAAGGGGGTTCTTTCCGGCAGGGGATCCAGGCCGAGCATGCGGAGCAGTCGCTTCGAGCGGTGGGCTTCGCCGCGCCGCCAGGTTTCGGCGTTCACCATGGCCGATTGATCTTCCGTGATGCCTTTGGCGAGGTGATCCAGGTAGGCACTGGTGGATCGGTAATCCGGTTCGGAAAAAGTGCTTAAGGTTAAAAACCCCAGCCAGATAAAAAGCATGCGTACTATCGTCATTTGGCGCTCCCGGGTGTCATTCCTGTTGTAACTTATAGCACACCAGACGGCCCTTGGTATTCCGCGCATACACCATCCCATCCACAAGGATGGGATGCGTCCAGCACTTGCCATCCAGGATCTGCGTCCGATTAAACGGTTTGAATCCGGTCTCACCGAAGTCCGCGAGAATCATTTCGCCCTGGTCGCTCAGCACGAGCAAGCCAACCTCGGTCTGGATCACAGAGCCACAACCCAGGCCCTCCTCACTCCACTTGATCGCCCCTGTATCCCGCATGCAGCGCAGCTTCACCAGGCGACGATTATGCGCCTTACGGTCAAAGCCAATCAGGTTGCGGCCAACGGGTACGCAATTGTTCGTGTGATTACGCAATGATGATGGATAGGAAATCGCTTTTCGCGCTTTGAGCGCGTGAGGCTGTTTAGGGGTTGAGACGGGGGCGAACATGAAGCATCTATGGCGAAACGAGTGGCTGGAATCAAGGCGAAACCACTCACCCGCGTT
>JBLIND010000505.1:0-3786 GCA_047639095.1 Candidatus Omnitrophota bacterium
GCGGCCTGATTAACAACTTCGGATGGGCTATTTCGGATGGGCTATTTCGGATGGGCTATACGAAATTCATTCCGTCCCCACGTCCCAAGCCACCCTCGGTGTCATATAGTAATGGCATCCCCCTCGAAGTCATTTGGGGAAATCGATACCAGATCCTGCATGCGGACAGGCTGCCCGCGCTCCCAGGGCTAGGCGAACTTTTCCTGTACCCAGCGAGTGATCAGGCGGCCCGCTTCCTCGGCACGCGCTTCGCGCTCGCCGGAGTTCGTCTGCGCCAGCTCTTCAACGGCCAGCAGATCCTGGTACTCAACGTGATCGAGGTTCTTGATACTCGAGCAGCAGTCGGCCGGTTCACCCAGATCAATCAGCAACAAGGGCTTCCGCGTCTGCTCGACGTGCTCGGCAAACAAAACGGGGTGGGGAGCAGCGGTCGCGGTGATCACGCCCGCGACATCTTCCATGAGATGCATGAGATTATTGAGCCCGGTTGCAAATCCACCGACCTCCATAGCTAGGTTCAGGGCGTTATCCGGGCAGCGACTGGCCACCCGAATCGGCATCTTGCCGCGTTTGCCAAGGTAGCGGGCGACCGAGGAGGCCAGTGAACCGGATCCAATGACCGCAACCGGATCATCGACCCCCATGCGATCGACCATCTGGCGAGCGGCCAGACCGCCCAGAGAGGTCAGATTGGCGTCGATGCCGCTTTCCTTGCGGGCACGACGGCCCAGCGAAACGGCTTGCTGGAAAATGCGGTCCAATTCGGTTTTGTTCGACCCGTGAACCAGGTGGAAGTCCTTATAGGCCTGTCGAACCTGCCCCATCACTTCGAGCTCGCCAAGAATCCGGCTTTCCAGACCGGCCGCGATGCGGGCAAAACGCTCAATCGCCCTCGCTTCGGACCACTCATTCAGGGTGTTGAGCCCTTCAATGTCAGGCAGGGAGCGACCATACACCTCCAAGCGCTGACAGGTCGCGAGAACCAGCAAGGGGCTCTCCGTTTCAGCGCGCAGCCGGTTCACGGTAGCCTCACGCAGCGCGTCTCGCTCGAGGGTGAGCTCCCAAGCCTTAAACTGGTCCAGTTGATTTGTTTCTGACATATGAATACTTACTCGGTGGAGACGTTGTACATGACCTGAATCTACACTTATTCAAGCAAAAAGGGGGTAGTGGAAACCCTGATATTTCTAAGGTTTTTACCCATTTCATCCCCTTAGCCTACGCAATGAACGGGAGGTGTTCACGCACGATTGAATGAAATTGCGTTCACACTCGGACTCCCACGCCCAATCGACGATTTCGACTTGCGATGTGCGGCATCTAATCCAAGTTATTGCATGGTTCGCACCCTCCATCTGATCGATCGCACAGCAGCACTCCTGGCAAAGGTCCTGATTCGCATCTATCAACTTACCCTTTCGCCGCTTCTATGCTGCTTCCAGGGGCCCGATGGCGGTTGCCGACATGAGCCCTCCTGCTCCCGATATGCCATGGAGTGTTTTCAGGTTCACCCCTTCTTTAAAGCCTTCAAACTCACCCTTTCCAGGGTTTTTCGGTGCAATCCATGGGGTACCGACGGATACGACCCGGTTCCGCCCCCCAAGCCGAAACCCTGAATACCCACGCTTTTAGTACATGGCAAAGCGGAAATAATGTGCTAAAAACTCCCCCCTTTCAGGCCAAATGAGGCATATTGCCGCGAATTGTCACGGAGCTCAGCAAATTTTTGAAACCAGAATCACCTAATTCAGCATTGCCCAAAGGGACCATCTCCGAAGATGTCCAGGGCCGCGAAGACCACCGCCAGGTCGCCATAGACGAGGTCGGCATCTGCGACGTAAAGGTTCCCCTTACCGTGGGCGGCATCGAAAAACGTCCGGCCACCCAGACGGTCCAAGCCACGGTCGACATCAGTGTCAACCTCGCGGCCGAGCATAAAGGCATTCACATGAGCCGCCTGATCGAATCCCTGCTCGACGCTCCACAACCCTTTACCCTGAGCCATATCGCCGCGCTGCTCCAGGATCTCCTCCAGCGTCAGAAGGCGACCCACGCCACGATTAACCTGCGCTTTGATTACTTCCTCTCGCGCGTGGCTCCCGTAAGCCTGAAAGCCGCCCCCCAGGCCTATGCGGTCACCCTGGGCGGAACGCTCACGCCGGAAGGCATTCGCGTCTATCAACAGGTCGACGTTCTGGTCAAAACGCTCTGCCCCTGCAGCAAGGAAATCAGTGATTACGGCGCGCACAATCAACGCGGCTGCATCGGCATTCGCCTGGAGCACGCCCAGCCTCAAGCCATTGACATCTGCCTGGAGGAAATGATCGAGCACGCCGAAGCCTGTGCCTCATCGCCGCTCTTCCCCATACTCAAGCGCAGCGATGAACGCCATGTGACCATGCTCGCCTACGACAACCCGCGCTTTGTGGAAGACGTCGTTCGCGACGTGGTGACCGGATTGAAAAAGGAAGTCCGGTGTGATGCCTATGAAGTCCGGGTAACGAACTTCGAGAGCATCCATGCCCACAACGCCTTCGCCAGTATCAAGGGCCGGCCGAACAAGGCTTAGCGGCTGCTAGGTGCGCCGCTCCTGAAAAAACTCCTGAAGGAGTTGTTTACACTCGTACTCCATCACCCCGGTCACGACCTCGCAGCGGTGATTCAAGGCATCGTTCTGCAGGATGTTGAACAGCGAAATCGCGCCGCCACGCAGGGGGTCCGTCAATCCCCAGACCACGCGTTTGACCCGCGACTGAACGATGGCCCCGGCACACATGGGACAGGGTTCCTTCGTCACGTATAAGACCGCATTTTCCAGCCGCCAGTTGTCGTAGGCGACCGAAGCCTGGGTCAGGGCAATCATTTCCGCATGGGCGGTAGGATCCTTCAACATCTCCACCTGGTTGTGCGCCTTGCCAACGATTTCGGAGTGGTTGACAATGACGGCCCCGATGGGCACTTCACCCATTTCGGCAGCGGTTTGTGCTTCGCGGAAAGCCATGCGCATAAAGTGCACGTCCATATCGATTTCAGGCAGGTTGTCGGAGTCCATCCAGCTTTCCTATGATAGGAACGCGTTTGATAAAAGCTTCCGGTGACAGGAAACGCGGTTTTTACCCGCGGCCTCCCCCTACCACAGCGGAAAGATAATATCATCCTTGCGGCCCCAGTCGTTTTTCCCATTGGCCCCCATGGACCAGACCACGGCGGCGGCTTTAACCGTGCGACGGCCCATCGGGATTTCACCATCGCGATTGTCGTCGAGGCGGATGAGGTGCTGGTTTGACCAAAGATCCTTGAATTGCCCCGGTTGCGCCTCGCTGGCATCAGGCATCTCCATAAATTCGATACCGGTGGGGTTTCGTGCGTTGTCCAGACCGAGCAAGGCGCGAATGATAACCTCGCTTACCTGCGCCAGCGCTTCCGGATCCTCGATGGTTTCGGTAACGATATCCGGCATGTTGGTGTAGACGGTGTTGTAGGCGTCGACCGCAAGGGCAACGTGCTGGTTGTGGCGGTTGATGCGCGGCGGAGTGGGATCGGCGGAGCGGATATCGAACATCAGCACCAGGTAAAGGATGGGAATGAGGCTAATCCCGCCAACCGCGATCAACCCGTGTCGAAGATTAAACGATTTCATACGCAGATCCTATCCTGCCGAAAGCGCTTTGGCGAGACCGGCTCGTCTGCGGCTAGTCCAGGGATGGACGCACTTCAGCTCCCGCCCCTTGCGCCAACACTTCCGACTGCAGCGCTTTGGCATCCTCGGCATCCGCCTTTTTGGCT
>JBLIND010000506.1:0-3784 GCA_047639095.1 Candidatus Omnitrophota bacterium
CCTGCATGAAGGCTATCGGGCGGTCACCCTGGAGCAACTCCTCGCCCATGTCGGCGGCTTTGCCACAAAACCACCGACCAAAACCTGGATCGCCGCGTGGGCGGAGAAACCCGGAACGTCCCCGACCAAGCAACGTCAACACTTCGTAACCGACCTCCTGAAAGGGAAACCCACCTACCCTGCCGGATCAAAAACTGTTTACTCCAACCAAGGCTACGCGGTGGCCGGCCTGATGCTCGAGATGCGCGCGAAAAAGAGCTGGGAGGACCTGATACGCGACAGCCTCTTCACCCCCCTGGGCATGCAGCACGCCGGCTTTCGCGCACCCGGCACCGGCAAAACCCTGGACCATCCCTTGGGGCACAACGAGAAGAAGAAACCGATCGCACCCGAGCCGAAAGGCGACAACCCCGCCTCCATCGCGCCGGCTGGGGCGGTACACACGACCATCGATGACTGGGCGCGATTCGCCCGCTTCCATCTCCAACGCAAACCGGGTCCGATCCTGAAAGAAGCGGCCTCCTTCGACAAACTTCACAGCACCCTGCCGAACAGCGCAACCCACGGCGTTGGCGGCTGGCTGGTCCATGACATCCCATCCATGGGGGGACACTGCCTGCAGATGGTTGGATCCAACACCATGTGGTACTCGATCTTCTGGGTCATTCCCGGATCCGACATGGCCATCGTGGTCACCACCAATTCGGGTCAACCCAATGCCTTCGAGACCTGCGACCAGGCGGTCGCGGCGATACTGAAGGAGTTTCGTAAGTGATGAGGTCGAGGCGATCTAGCTGCGTTTACGCATGAAGTCCGGCAGCTTGGAAAGCGCCGACCAGCTTCGCAGGCAATCACGGGAATCCACCGCCGGGTAGCCGAGCACGGTTGCACCGGCCGGCACGTCGCGGGTGAGCATGGAGCCGCCGCCGATGCGGGCGCCGTCGCCGACCGCAGCATGATCCTTCACCCCGACGCATCCGCCCATCTGGACGCCGTCGCCAATGGTCGCCGATCCGGCGATGGCCGCACCGGCGGCGATGACGGTGCACCGGCCGATGCGGCAATTGTGGGCGACCTGTACGAGGTTGTCGATCTTGGTGCCGTCGCCAATCGTCGTGGCGCCAAATTTTCCCCGGTCCACCGCGCTGTTCGCGCCGATCTCCACGGCATTGCCCAGTAGGACATTTCCGATATGCGGAATCTTGACCAGGCCACGGCCTTCCGGGTCGGGTCGATAGCCAAATCCGTCGGCACCGATACTCACATTGGGATGCAGGATACAGGCTGCGCCGATCTGGCAACGCTCCCGGATGACCACACCCGGCCACAGCGTACACTTCGGACCGATCACGGAGTCCTCCATCACCGTCACGTTCGCGTAGAGTACCGACCCCGGACCGATGACGACCCGAGGGCCGATGACGCAACAGGGACCGATGAAGCAGCCTTCGCCGATTTCGGCGCTGGGGTCCACCACCGCTGCGGGATGAATCCCCGGCACACAGGCAGGCGGAGGCGGTGCGAGCAACTCCAGCGCCTTGGCCATGGCGAGGTCGGCATGATCCACGGTGATGACCGCACGATTGTCACCGGGTTCCACCTCAATGCCCCGGGAAACCAGCGCCACCCGGGCTGCCGAGACCGCCCACTGCTCCACGTAGGACCGATCGCCGATGAAGGTCATGTCATTGGGTCCGGCTTCGGTGAGGAAATGCAATCCGGTCACTTCGATGTCCGGATTTCCGACGAGTTCCCCGTCGAGAAGACGGGCGAGTTCAGCTGAAGAGTGTGGCATCGTATTGGCTCGAGGTAGAGTTAAGAAAGGAATCGCTTGATCGCGTCTTAATTGATTTGGATCAGACGTGCAACCCTGGCTGTGGTTGAATATCGCGCGAAGGTGCTGAAACCAAACGAGGTGCTGCAACGCTTTCAGCCTTTGAGCGCATCTTTAGCATGCAAGCGCTCTGGTGGAACCTCATAGGAGGAGTCGTGCATCAGATCAATTGCGCTCGTGTAGCTCCTTGGGAACGTCCTTTACGGTGATATTCATTATGGAACCAATATGACACCGAACCTGCAGCACTCAAACCCCTCTTTTCTCCGGCTTTGGGCTCTGCCCGGGCGGCGAGGACTGGCACCTCACCGCACCCGCCTGTTCACCGCGACCAGGTCATGGTAATTTTCGAACTCGTGTCCCTTGGTTGATTGAAGCGTTTTGGCCATCTCATTTTGAAGGTGCTTAGGGACGCTACGTACTCTGGGCTTGTCGATGCGATTTATAAGGCCACCCAGCCGGGGGCCGCATTCAACGCGTTTGCCCATTACCGGGATGCTTGATCATGATTCAGAAACTCAAGCAGCAGCTCTTCGGTCAACGCGCCTCCGGCGTTATGTCTGCTGCCGACGGCTTTGTAGTGCACCACATCTCCATCCAGGTAACTGAACATCTCCAGCTGGCCCTTGATCGCGGTTGGCTCGATCAGCTTTTCGCCAGTGTATCCGAAATGCCTGGCCCAGAGGAAAATGGATTGCTCGGCATCCACGAAGGTCAGCCTGCCGCCCTTCGCCGGAATGGCTTTGGAGGGGCCCCCTTTGTAGGGCACCAGATCATCCGAGTCTCCGGAGATATTGAGGATGCGCTTTCCGGTCATGGGGAGGGCGATCGCGGTATAATTGTTGTCCGCGCCCTTCGCCTTGAAATGCTTCCCGTCGTGTTGATAGCCGTTCAGATGACTGACCATGCATACGTAATTCTTAATCTGAGGAAGTTTGGTTTCGATAGCGATCTGATTGGCCAACGCCGCGCCGTTGGAGCTACCCATGATCGTGAAGGTCTCCTTCTGCACATTGTCGAAGGTACCCAGCGTGGTCACGATCGTTTCAATGAAGCCGAGGTCATCGGATTGCGCGCGCTCGGAGACAATATTCCAACTCTCTTTGTAGCCTTGGGCGAACACCAGGATGCAGGTGACCGAAAGCGTTTTGTTGCGATGCATAAAACCGCGCATCGCCCCTTTGGCATTCCCGCCGTTCCCATGCAGGAAAATCAAGACCGGGCGCGACTCCGAGTGAGCTTCCTTCGGCACGTTCACCAGGTAAGGGCGTTTAAAGTCCGTTTCCTGCAACCAGCTTTGGGTCACGAAATACTCTCCGCTTTGGACGTCTTTCGCGCCAAGGCTCAGCGCGGAAAAGGCAAACAGGATGCATGCGAATCGTTTCTTCATATCACTCCTTCATTCAAACAGGCCTCAAGCCCATGGTTTAACAAACCACACCAGTTTTTGCGTCGTCGAGCCAATACTTCGCCCCGGTTCACGCGAAAGTCCGGCATATCCCCGCAGCCGTAGATTGGGACTCCGTCCCGATGCTCACCCGCCACATGTCCTGAAAGCCACTTGACATCGGCCTCCGTGCATTGCATCGCCATACCATGAAACGACCACGCCTCCTCCTGTCAACGCTCGCGGCTATCTTCATCTCCGCGGGTTTCATCCAAGCTGCCACACCCAACTTCGTTCTCATCTTTATCGATGATCAAGGCTACGGCGACTTGAGTTGTTATGGCTCCAAAACGATTAAGACGCCGCACATCGACCGACTGGCCACCGAAGGCCGGAAGTTCACCAGCTTCATGGTCGCATCGCCGGTGTGCACGCCCTCGCGCGCCGCCTTACTCACCGGCTGTTACCCTAAACGGGTCGGCATGCACGAGCACGTGTTGTTCCCGCAATCGACGCGCGGGCTGAACCCGGAAGAGCATACCATCGCCGATCACTTAAAAGCG
>JBLIND010000507.1:0-3752 GCA_047639095.1 Candidatus Omnitrophota bacterium
GCTGGATCCCATCCGGACAGTTTTCCATGGGGTCACCGGATGGTGAGCCGTTGCGAGAAGACGATGAACACTTGCATGTGGTGGAATTAAGCGAGGGGCTTTGGTTGTGGGACACGGCTTGTACCCAGGCCTTATGGGAAGCTGTCATGGGTGATAACCCAAGTGACTTCAAGGGACCCGAACGCCCGGTGGAAAACGTCAGTTGGGAGGATGTGCAGGAATTTTTCGTCCGTTTGAATGCAACGATCCCGGGTCTCGAAGCCGGATTGCCCCGTGAAGCGCAGTGGGAATATGCCTGTCGTGCGGGAACAACGACCCCGTTTTCGTTTGGCACCCAGATTACTCCGGAACAGGTGAATTACGATGGAAATCATCCGTATGAAGGGGGGCGAAAGGGGCTCTATCGCAAGGAGACCGTACCCGTGCGATCGCTCCCGCCGAATGCCTGGGGTTTGTACGAAATGCATGGCAATGTCTGGGAATGGTGTACGGACTGGTTCGGTGAATATCCCGGCGATGGGATCGTAGACCCTGGAGGACCAAATGAAGGCACCGCGCGGGTTATCCGCGGCGGTGCCTGGGACTACAGCGCCGGGATCTGCCGCTCCGCGTGCCGGGGCAGGGGCGAGCCGGTCGGGCGGGTCAGCTGGATTGGCTTTCGTGGTGCCCGAGTTCACGTCCCGGAGGCCAGCGGGCAAGCTCCCAGCCGTGCCGGATGACGACCACCGAGGGACGAGGTGGAGGAGATCGGCACACCGCCAAGGTGGGTTTATCACTTCGCTCACGGCCCGGGCACCCGGGCTTCTTCGCGAATTGACATTTCCCCTCCGCGTCAAATCCGTTATGGAAGCCTCGTGACCAATGAAGAACCATCCTATGCCGTCGGCGAAGCCCAGGCGCCTGAGCATGTCTTTAAAGCGGCGAGCATTCGCGGTGAGGATATCGGCCTGGTTAAAAAGCTTCCGGGTTATAAGAAAAACCATCATGTGCCGGATGAGCATTTTCCGGCGGCGGAGGCGTTTATCCGACGCATCGGTCACGAGGAGGTCGAGCAGCTGGCCACGCGTCTGCACGAGGGCCTGCGGGCGACCTTTGGATTCAAGCGCAAAGAGATCATGTATGATTGTGCGGATGGTACGGCCGTCATCAAGACGCCGGACTTTGAGGTTAACCTGTTCATGGATCAGGATCCGGCGGATGCGGGGCAGTATCGACTGGTCACGGAGGTCAGTCGCATTCGGCAGCCCGAGCTGGTGCTGGGAGCGGGCTTCAGTCAGCTGTTCTCCCGCTATTGCAACACCGTGGTCGTCGCCTTTTCGCGCAGCCTCAGCGTCGAGGAAAAGATTGACCTCATCGAAGAGTTGCCCGCGCTGGAACCGCATCTGAGTTACGAGCCGGATAGCTCCTCGCTTACGCTCAAGCTGCCGGAGATCCATGTTTTCATGGATGCCAATGGCATGACGCTTTCTGTACCTGGTTCGCGCGATCTACAGGACCTGCTCGCCCATGCCCAGAGCGCCTTGAATACGTTAAGTGCTTCCGGGGTGTCCGCGTAGATTGGGACTCCGTCCTGACACCACCCGGTTAAGCATCGGGTCAGATACCCAATCTACGACGGCGCTTGCATCGCTCTTATCCAGGGCTCATGGTCCGCGAATGAGCGACCCCATGCCCGAGCTGAAGATCTACACCGATGGAGCGGCGTCTCCGAATCCCGGAGCCGGGGGGTACGCGGCGATCCTCTACCAGGGGGACGAGCGCCGGGAACTCTTTGGCGGCTTCGCGCACACGACCAACAATCGGATGGAGATCTTTTCCGTCATCGCGGCCCTGGAATCCCTGGAGGTTCCGAGCCGGGTCAGCATCTACAGCGATTCCAAATACGTGGTCAACGCCATCATGGCGGGCTGGGCCAAACGCTGGAAGGCCAACAAGGGCTGGAAGACCCCCAAAGAGAAGGCGAAGAATTGGGATCTCTGGCAGCGTTATTTCGTCGCGGCCGAACCGCATGCGGTCATGCTCATGTGGGTCAAGGGTCACGCCGGCCATCCCGACAACGAGCGCGCGGACGAGCTGGCCGTCGAGGGATCGCAGCAGCTCGAGGCCGCTGCCGATGAGGGCTATCTCGCCGAGCTGAAAGCCCAGCAGGCGAATGAGACGATGGACCTGTTTGGCGACTGGGGGAAATAGAGGGGAGGCTGGTCCCTCGCGTAGGATAGGGATAAGCCTTGCGCCGAGGAACGAGGGGCTTGGCGATGCCTGTCCCCCGCTGGCTGAGCACCGTCCCCCACTGCGCTCTATCCCTATCCCTACCCCTATCCCTATCCCTATCCCTATCCCTATCCCTATCCCTGTCATCCCTGGGGGGCGGGCGGCCCTAAAAAACATCTCTTTTCCGTTTATTTCGTGAAATTCCGGGTGCTATACGTAGAAATCGTAAAAATAGTTTGAAAGTGAACTTGCGTTCACAATATAGGTCTGCTACGTGTAGACCCATGAAAACATTAGAAAAACCACTGAAGAAGGAAGACAAGATGGCCGCAAAATCAAAGGACACGAAGGGAAAGGTTGCGGAAGCCTCGAAAAATGCCCCCACGGCTCAAGCCGCTAAATCTGCTAAGCCCAGCACGGCTACGGTTACCAGTGGCAAGCAGCTGCCCGCGCGTGATGCCGGTGCGTTAAACGATGTGATCGCTCAGATCACCAAACAATTTGGCGATGGCGCCATTATGAAGCTGGGCTCCGAAGAGGGCTCCTCTCCAGCGGACGGGGTGATTTCGACGGGCGCCTTGACCCTCGACTTGGCCCTCGGCGTCGGCGGGATTCCCCGCGGTCGCGTGGTGGAGATTTACGGACCGGAATCCTCCGGTAAAACGACGCTGATGCTGCACATCGTGGCCAACGTTCAGCGGGCGGGAGGCCAGGCGGCCTTCATCGATACCGAGCATGCGCTGGATCCGGTCTATGCCCGCAAGATTGGCGTAAACCTGGACGAGCTGCTGGTTTCTCAGCCGGACTCCGGTGAAGAGGCCATGAACATCTGTGAAACCCTGGTGAAAAGTAATGCGATCGACATTGTCGTGGTCGACTCGGTGGCGGCACTCGCACCGAAGGCCGAGCTCGAAGGGGAAATGGGGCAGAGCCACGTCGGTCTCCAGGCCCGTCTCATGTCGCAGGCCTTGCGCAAGCTTACCGGCTCGATCAACCGGTCCAAGACGACCGTATTATTCACCAACCAGATTCGGGAAAAAATTGGCGTGATGTTCGGCTCGCCGGAAACCACTCCGGGTGGTCGCGCGTTGAAATTCTATTCCTCCATCCGCATGGACATCCGTCGGATTGCCACGCTGAAGGACAACAAGGGCGAGGCCTTTGGCAACCGTGCCAAGGTCAAGGTTGTGAAAAATAAGGTCGCACCACCATTCCGTGAAGCGGAGTTCGATATCCTGTATGCCGAAGGCATTTCCTGGACCGGCTCGATTGTCGATTGTGCAATCGCACACGGCCTGATCGAGAAGCGCGGTTCCTGGCTTTCCTTCGATGGCCAGCAGCTCGGACAAGGGCGCGATTCCGCCAAGGAAGCGCTGAAAACCGATCCGGCCCTGGCTCAGATTCTCATCGACCGCGTCATGGCGAAGGTCCATGGGGTCGAGCTTCCGAAGGAGTAGGCCCACCACGAAACGGTTTCGTTTTGAATGAGAAGCGGCGAGTCGCAAGAAACGCCGCGTTTTTGGAATATTGATTAGTCGTCG
>JBLIND010000508.1:0-3736 GCA_047639095.1 Candidatus Omnitrophota bacterium
CTGGGGGATATTTTCGGGGCGTTAACACGTCCAATCGGTATGGACTAATCGCCGCCCCCTCCCACGACCATTCTGGATGATCCGGGGAAAAGAAATGTTCGCCCACCGCCTCGTCCCAGAGAAACAGCATCGATCGCAGGGAAGCCATGCGCGGTGTAAACCGGCTCCAGGGCATGCGTACCTGCGTGGGCGATTGGGCGGATGGGTAGTCCAGAATAATCCCAACCCGACCTTGATACATGCTGATGGGTTTCGGCTCTGCAGCGACGGCAAAGTCCAGGGCTTCCAAACCAAAGTACTGTACACGCTGAACCATGGCGGAAACGGATCGGCCGTTAATCTCTACCCCTTGCTCGCCATGAAACAGTTCTTCGAGTCTCGCGATCAAGGCCTTTTGTTCTTCGACGGAAAGTTGAGCCGGATGAGCCCGTGGAATCGGAAGCCATTCTTCCAGGTCCAACAAGGGCATGAGTAGCTCATGGCGCAGGCCTTCATCGGTCAAATAGATATACGAGTACACCCCGCTGTAGGATTCGATTCCGAGGCGGGCTTCCTGCTCTGCGGCACGTTTCGCCTGCAAGGCCTGCCAATTTTCAGGGCGTTGAGCCGGGTTTTTCCAATCGAGGGCGATCGTATGCGGATCTCCCGCCTGAAGCTGTATGGGTTTGCCGATCCAGATGCCCTGCTGCATCAGGGTGAGATCCATCACCGCGGGGATGATGGCTTTTTCGCCGCCAAAGCGTTGGAGGATGGTGAGGAAGCTGGGCGGTGCCGTGAGTGGGTAGTCGATGTGGTAGCGAACGCGGTGCTTCATCCAATCTACCTGGAGGATGCCTGACCTGGGAAGATCCGAAGGATCGATTTCGCGGGCCTGGCCGATGAGGCGCTGGCCATCTCCGTCGAGGAGGTGCAGATTGCGCTGGATGAAGGATGTGTGGTTGGTCGATGCGAGTAGGAGGGCTTGATAGGATACCCGGGTGTCGGGGTCGGTGGGTAGGTCGTGGAAGAGGACGAGGTCTTCCGCGAGGACGTCGAGCTGGACGATGATGTTGGTGGGAGTGATGTTGACCTCGGCGGCGGTCATGGAAAGCGGATGGGCGTAGGTGAGCGTGGTCGCACATAAGGTGGCGACGAATAATGAAAGCAAAAGCTCAGCAAGCTGAGGCCGAAGAAGGCGGCAGCAAGCGGCCGCACTCCAAGGCTTACTTGACCACGATAAGGGCATCGGACCAGTGCTCGAAGGACATGCCTGCCGATTCGACGTCGGACGTGAGGAGGTAATGACCCGGCTCGGCTGGCGCCTCGACCTTGACGCGGACCATGCCTTCGCCCCGCGATGGCAGGGTGAGCGAAGCGGCATCGGACACGAGCTTAAGCGCTCCTGAGGCATGGGGGGTAAGTTGATACGTTCGGGCAACGGGAGAATGATTGATCACCCGCAATTCCAGCTCACGCGTTTCGCCAGGTTTGAGCGTGACCACGCGCGGATAAAAAACCGCCCACTGCTCATCAACACCATAATTCGGATCATCCCAGGGAAACAAGTCGCGCTGAATGGCGATGCGCTCACGATAGGTCCGCTCGAGGAAATCCAATTCCTTTTCAGAAAACCGAAAGAGGTGCGGAATGTGCTGATTCACGATCCAGGCATCAGCGGGAAGCGCCCGCAACTGCTTCATGCAATACAGGTAGCCGCTGTCTTCGTGCAGCAGGTTGCGATTCAACAGACAATAATCGTCGAGGCCGGATGGCGCGAAGGCATCGCCAACAAAGAAGACCGTCGGCTCACCGGGCTTTTTCACCAATAAGGCTCCATGATACCAGGTCTGACCGGGATAGTGCTGAAAGGTCAGATCCATGCCGCGCCAGGGCATGACGGTACCGCTTTTGAGCCCGGTCACGTCATGAATCGGAAACTTTGTACCCGCTGCGAGATGATAGGCCTCTGGATGCTCAAGTACATCCTCGTATTCGGTAGTGGCATACACAGGACAGCCAAATTGCTCGGAGGCCTTCTGAATGCGATCGGTGTGATCCCCGTGATAATGCGTGGTGAAAATGCCTTCGACCTTTTTGACCAGGCCCTGATCGATCAGCTTCTGGACGGCTTCGATCACGCGATCATATCCGCAATCCAACAAGAAGCCGTAGCCGTCATCGGAGATCAGCAAACGGCTGGTCGAGGTTTCATATATCCATTCAGGCGTGTCGACATGCAAGGCGTAAGGCATCAACTCGATACGCTTGGTGCCTAAAACCCGCTCGCCACAGATCTGCATACGCTCTTCTTTGAAGTACCAGTGAAGCGCATTGGTCGAGAGGTAGTTTTTATACAAGGCCTGAGCGCGCGCGGTAAGTCGATCGATCGCCTCGGCCGGATTCCGGATCACCGGCCCACGCGCGGGCACAATGAGATCGGGCTTGCGGAGTTTCAACCCATGTAGGCTTTCCACCAGCTGGGCGAGCCGGGCGGCATACCCGTGATAGCCACCAATCTTTGCTTCCGGAATTTCATCCTGAAAGCTGTAGAGATCAAGAATTTGACCATCGCCGTAGATCAGGTCACCGGTGAACGCGACTTTCTGATCATCGATCTCGATGAGATAGGAGCAGGCACCTCGCGTGAATCCCGGTGTGGACATGACCTCTACCGAATAGCCGCCGATGTGCGGATGATTACCATCCTCGAGCCAATGCATCACCTCAAGCGGCGCGCCGAGGACCTTGGTCGTACGACCTCGGGTATCGCTGGTGTGCCGCGTTTCAAAATCCACCCAGAAGGCGTCGGCGTTCTCCAATCGTTCGCGATCGGCGGCGGGCGCGAAGATGACTTTTTGCTCAGGTGTGCCTACGACATCCCGGCGGTAGTGGGTGAGCAATAAAGGTCGGTCGGAAGGTCCACGATAAACCGAAAAGGCATCCGGACCGACGCGGACTTCGTTTACGGCTCCAGGAATGAACACAAGATGGGGTGAAAGTTGTTCGGCCGTTGCGGAAAGGGTGAGGAGAAACAAAGAGATGAGAACTTTCATGATGTGATACTACCGGAATCTACCACGGGGTCGAATCCTAAACTCGGTGTCATAAAGTAGATTGGGACTCCGTCCCGACACCAAAGGTTGTTGGTATTGTCGGGACGGAGTCCCAACCTATTCTCGCCCTCCAGATCCAAATATGATTTAAAACGTCCATGTCATACATTAACCAAACGCATCTTAAACGCTGGGCCGATGTGCTCGTCCGCCACGCAACGAATGTCCAACCGGGACAGGTCGTCCGGATCACGGCTCAACCCGCAGCTGAGGCCTTGCTCGAAGCCGTCTACCGAAAGGTGCTGCTTGCCGGCGGACGGCCCCTGGTGAACTGCAAACCGGAATGCCTGGGCGAAGCATTTTACGAACTGGCCAATGAAGCGCAGCTCGACTGGGTGAATCCCATCGGCATCCACGAAACCGAACTGGTCGACGCCACGATCAACATCAGCGCGAGCACCAATCTCCGCGCCATGGATAAAGTCGACCCGGCGAAACCGCAACGGGCGGCGAAGGCCAACCTGCCCAATCGAGAAATCTTCTTTCAGCGTGCGGCGGCCGCAGACGATCCGAGCCTGGCCGGCGAGCACCGCCCCCTGCTCTGGAGCACCACCCTTTTCCCCACGAATGCCTACGCCCAGGATGCAGGCATGAGCCTCAGCGACTATTCCGCGTTTGTCGTGCGGGCCTGTCAGCTCAACCAG
>JBLIND010000509.1:0-3728 GCA_047639095.1 Candidatus Omnitrophota bacterium
GAAGAATAAGATCTAATCACTTCCCGTGATTGGTTTTCACTGCGCGAACCCGTATGATGAAAAGCATGTGGACCCTGAAATCGACTTTTCTTTTAATCGCCTTTGTTTCCCTGGCAGCCGTTGCTGTAACGCATTCCGATGAGCTGGTGCATCTGCGTGGAGGCGGGGAGCTTCGCGAATGGGACTCCTTTCCTGCGGACGACGTGCCCGATGCGGTTCGCATTACCTTGCCGGGCATGAAGACTCCGGGGGAGGCCTGCCTGACGATTCGCCAGCTGGATGTCCGCCACCAATGGCGGGTGCGGTTTAACGGACATGCCTTGGGCCGTTTAACGGCCGAGGAGGATCCGTTGATCGCTTTGTTTGATCTCAAATCTAACATGGTGCGTGCTGATGCGAACGTGCTGGAGATTGCTTTTGAGAAAGGGCGCGACGTCGATGACATTCTGGTCGGCGATGCAAAGCTTCATCCTTTGAGCCGCAGCGCTTATACCTCGGAGGCCTCCCTTTCGATCCGGGTGACCGAACGGGGCAAGCCGGTACCAGCCCGGCTGACCCTGCTCGATGCTCAGGGATGTCGAGTCCCCCTGGGCCTGACTTCATCCGATCGTCTCGCCGTACGTGCCGGCGTGGTCTACACCCTGGATGGGCTGGCCAAGGTGCCGTGTCCGGCGGGTGAGTACACCGTTTATGCCTCGCGCGGCTTTGAGTACTCTCGGGACTCTGCGCAGGTAAAAATATCCCCACGCCGGCAAGCTGCAGTTGAACTCGAAATTGTGCATGAGGTGCCGACGCCGAATCTGGTCAGCTGTGACCCGCATGTCCACACGGTCACGTTCAGCGGGCACGGTGATTGCACGCTGACCGAACGCATGCTGACCCTCGCCGGGGAGCAGGTGCAGTGTCCGATTGCTACGGATCACAATGTTCACATCGATTATCGTAAAGAGCAGACCCGACTGGGTGTTACGCATTTCACATCGATGGTTGGCAATGAATACACCACCTCGACCGGTCATTTTAACCTGTTCCCCATGGACCCCGACCGCAAACCGCCAAGCTATATCGGGAATGATTGGTCAAAGGTTATGGCGGCGATCGCCGAAACCGGTGCTCCGGTTCGTATCCTTAATCATGCTCGGGATATTCACCGCTCGTACCGGCCGTTTGATCCCGCCCATCATATTGCGGTCACGGGAGAATCCACCACCGGATTGGATTATGCCTTTAATGCCATGGAGGTCCTGAACTCCGGGGCCATCTTGAATGATCCCATGCGGCTCGTTCACGATTGGTTCGGCCTGTTGAATCGAGGCCTGAACGTCGCTGCGGTGGGCACCAGCGATTCACATGATGTGGCCAACTATATCGTCGGCCAGGGGAGGACCTACGTTCCTGTGTTGGATGAATCGGGCTGGCAGACCGCGGAAATCGTGAAAGGCATGCAGGCGGGTCAGACGCACGTGAGTTATGGCCTGCTCACGACCCTGCAAGTGGAGCGCACGAGCACTGAGCTATCGTTGCATATTCGGGTCCTTGGGCCTTCCTGGAGTCCCGGTGGCGATGTGCGCCTTTTCATGAATGGCCAGGAGGTCTTTAAGGCGCCTGCGCACGATTCGGGCGTGGTCAAATACGACCAGGTGGTCCGCTTGCCGAATCCCGGTTATGACGTTTGGTTTGTCGCAGTCGCTTCCGGCCCGGGGGTGAGCGATAACGTATGGCCGTGCGCCAAGCCGTATCAGCGGCTCAACGATCAGTACGCGGCCTATTTCCTGGGCTTGAGCCCCGCGGTGCGTGTCGACTCAGATCAGGACGGGGAATGGCGCTCGCCCTTCGCCTCTGCGCAACTGCTCGTGAAGCAACATGCGGGGAATCCAGGGAAAGCCATCCAAGCTTGTGCCCGCTATGATGCGGCGGTTGCTGCTCAGCTGGCAAGTGTGTTGGTTCAGGCATCCGTCGATCCCGCCTTGCTCGTCAGCGATGTCGCCATGGTGCAGCAAGGCTTGCAGGCCTTTGTACAGGCCTGGGAGCTCAGCCAGAAGGCAGGTTCCGCCTCATCCCTTTTTCCCGCCCCTTGAGGCATTCGCCGGGGCGTTGATTTCAGCCTCTAAACACCCTATAACCCTCTCTAACCCCAAACCGGAGTAAACCATGGGCTTCAAAGTTGGAATCATTGGATACGGTTGGGCCGCTACGGCTCACATCGACGCGATTAATGCCTGTCCCGATGCATCGGTCGTGGCGATCTGTTCATCCAGGAATCTGGATGCACGTGAACTGAGCGACACACACGGTGGTGAGATCGCAACCTATACCTCGGTGGAGGAACTGCTCGCCTCGGATATCGATGTCGTTTCGATCTGTTCCTTTCCGAAAGACCATGCCGACCAGGTGGTCGCCGCGGCCGCGGCTGGCAAACACATCATCGTGGAAAAACCACTGGTGTTAAAGCTCGAAGATCTTCGACGCGTGGAGCGGGCCGTACAGGAGGCCGGTGTAAAATGCTGTATCTGTTTTGAGTGCCGGTATTCCAGCCAGTTCCTGGAAACCAAGGCCCGGATTGATGAAGGCTTACTGGGTGAGATTCACTATGGCGAGGTGGATTACTATCACGGCGTTGGCCCCTGGTATGGCCAGTATCGATGGAACACCCAAAAGGAGGGCGGAGGTAGCAGTTTGCTTTCGGCCGGATGCCACGCGCTGGATGCCTTGTTGCTCTGTATGGACGGTGAGGTGGAGAGTGTCACCAGCTTCGGTGTGGGCTCCAAGAATAAAGATTTTGTCCCTTATGAATACGATACGACGACGGTAACCCTTTTAAAATTCAAAGATGGCCGCATTGGGAAAACGGCTTCGGTCATCGATTGTCTCCAGCCGTACTATTTTCACACCCACCTCGTGGGAAGCGAAGGGAGCCTGCTCGACAATAAGATCTATTCGACCCGGCGTCCGAATCCAGAGGATAAAGTCTGGTCGGAACTCCCCATGAAACTGTGTGATTCCGGCGATGTCTCCGATCATCCGTATCAAACCCAGTTCGAGGCTTTTTTCGCCGCGACCCGGGAAGGCCGCGATGTGCCGCTGACCAGCCTGGCGGATGCGATCCGCACGCATGAAGTCGTCTTCGCTGCGGATATTTCTGCCTCCGTCGGACAGCCGGTGCGTCTCGATGATGTGCATGGTACATGAGTACGCCCGTTGCCATAGCGGTTGCCGCCCATCCCGATGACATCGAATTCGTCATGGCGGGCACCCTCCTTCGTTTGAAAGCTGCAGGCTGGGAAACACATTACCTGAATCTTTCCTCCGGCAATTGTGGAAGCCAGACACTCGGTTCAGCAGAACTCGCGGCGGTGCGCCTGGAGGAGGCTCAGGCCGCGGCGAAGATTCTGGGCGCACATTTTCATGCACCCTTTACCCATGACCTGGAAATCTTTTACGATCTCGCGCATTTGAGGCGACTCGCCGCAATCCTGCATGACGTTGCACCGGACATCGTGCTGACGCATGCGCATGCCGACTATATGGAAGATCACATGATCACTGCGAGGCTTGCCGTGACCGCAGCATTTTCCAACAGCATGCCCAATTTCCGGACGGCCCCCCCCGTAGATGCTCCGTTCAAAGCGGTTGCGGTGTACCACGCCATGCCCCTGGAACTGCGCGATGGTCATCGGCGTTCGGTCGTGCCGCAGGGATATGTGGACGTAAGCGATCTACAATCAATC
>JBLIND010000510.1:0-3687 GCA_047639095.1 Candidatus Omnitrophota bacterium
CCTTCTTACGAAGGTTTATTCCCACCTTCTTACGAAGGCTTATTCCCACCTTCTTACGAAGGCTTATTCCCACCTTCTTACGAAGGTTTATTCCCACCTTCTTACGAAGGCTTATTCCCACCTTCTTACGAAGGCAGCTACAGGGTTTTCACTGCGATAGCGCGTTCGTAATCTTCAAGGGTTTTCGCGCCGAGGCAGATGCTGTGGTGTCCGGGCTGGTCGAGCGCCCAGCGGACGGCGAACTGGTCGAGGGTCCAGCCTTCGGGCAGGGCTTGGAGGGTCGCTGCGGGTACGGCAAAGGTTTCCGGGTTCTGGCTGCGCCGGTCGTCGGGTGACCAGGCGGGTGTGTGGGTTTGGTATTTCCCGCTGAGCCGTCCCTCGGCCATGATGCCGCGGACCTGGGTGCCGACCTGATACTCGTTGGCGAGTGCTCGCATGGCATCGTTGGGCGCGAGCAGATTGGTCGGGAACTGCAGCACGTCCAGCATGTCGTGCTCGGCGAGGATGCGGGCGAGCGCAGGGTTGCCGGTGGAGATGCCGTAGAACCGAATCTTGCCCTGCGCCTTGGCGCGGTCGAGGATGGCTTTGGCTTCGGGGAGATCTTCGACCTGGGGCGGACAGTGGTAGAGGAACACGTCGATGACCTCGGTCTGCAGGCGCTTCAGCGATCCTTCCAGGCTGGGTAGAATGGTGGCGGGACTGGCATCGTCGATGCGGGTGTTGCCTGGTCCGACGCGATAGCCGAACTTGGTGGAGATGATCCATTCTTCGCGGTGGCCTGCAAGCGCTTCGCCGGTCCGTCGCTCCGCTTCGCCGTTTCCGTATTGCTCGGCGGTGTCAATAAAGTTAATGCCTCGGTCGTGTAGGGCTTGAATCAGGCGGATGACCTGAGCTTTTCCGGGGTCGGGATGGCCGTCAGGTTTCCCATCGAGGGTGAGGGGGCCGGCGAGCTGCCAGGTGCCGATGCAGATGGGGGAGACGCGGAGGCCGGTTTTGCCGAGGATGCTGGGGGTCATGGGTGAAACGTCGTGGATTAGATAAGGGGTGTCAATGGACATGTTGTGCCGCACTGGATGCGCGGGGCTTGAATACATGCCGATTTACGCGTGGACGCCGTGCATGTGGGCCTTAAGTGGTCGATTTCACCATCGGATTCTGATAGGGAAAGATCATGCAAACACAAAAATTGAGATCGGGCCGCGAGATGCCCATGGTGGGTCTGGGCCTCTGGAAAATTGACCAAGACCAGGTGGCGGATGTCGTGGTCGATGCGATCGATGCCGGGTATCGTCATTTTGATTCCGCCTGTGATTACGGCAACGAAGTCGAAGCGGGTGTAGGGCTGCAACGGGCGATGGCTGCGGGGACGGTGACCCGTGAGGCGTTGTGGGTTACCTCGAAACTCTGGAACACCTATCATCGACCCGAGCACGTGCGCCCGGCGCTGATGCGTACCCTGTCGGACCTGAAGCTCGACTATCTCGACCTCTACCACATGCATTTCCCCATAGCTCAGAAGTTTGTGCCCTTTGAGACGCGCTATCCGCCGGAATGGATCTTCGATCCGGACGGGACGCCCCCGCGCATCGAAGTGGATTCGGTCCCACTCCGGGATACCTGGCATGCGATGGAGGAGCTGCAGCGTGAAGGCCTGGTGCGTGAGCTCGGCGTGTGTAACTTCGGGACCTCGCTCCTGCGCGACTTGATGAACAGTGCCGAAACCGCTCCTGCGGTGCACCAGATTGAGCTTCACCCGTACCTCTGCCAGGAAAAGTTACTGCGTTTCTGTCGCGAGGCGGGTATCGCGGTGACGGGCTTTTCATCGCTGGGTGCGCAGTCCTATTTTCAATTGGGCATGGCGGAAGCCGACGAGTCGGTGATCGAGCAGGAGGTCGTCAAAACCATTGCGGCGCGCCATGAACGGACGGCCGCGCAGGTGGTGATGCGTTGGGCGATTCAGCGCGGGACCTCCATTGTGCCCAAGTCGGTTCGGCCGCAGCGGTTACGGGAGAATATTGCGTTGTTTGATTTCGCGTTGGACGAAGAGGAGATGGCGGCTATCAGTGGCTTGGACCGGCATCGCCGGTTTAACGATCCGGGTGAGTTTGCCGAAGCGGCGTTTAATACGTTTTTTCCGATCTACGATTAGTCCGGAGCAGGGATTGATATTGCATTCGCGGGCCGCACTTTGCATACACGGTGCATGAAAATAATCAGCGCAGAAGAAGTTCACCAAGCCCTCAGTTACCCTGCATTAGTTGATTCGTTGCAGGATGCGTTTTCGAAGCCGTTCAACATGCCGCCGCGCCAGGTCTTTCTGCTCGATGATCAGCCGGATAACCACGATGCATTTGCGCTGTTGCCTTCCTGGCATGATGGCTTGATCGCGGTGAAGGCGTTTACTTACTTTCCCGAAAATTCGACGCCGTACAAATCGCTGTATTCAAAAATTCTGTTGTTTGACCGGGCGCACGGCGAGCCGCTGGCCCTGGTGGATGGAACCAGTGTCACGTTCTGGCGTACGGCGGGGATATCGGGTCTCGCGACGCGCCTGTTGGCGCGCGAGGATTCGGAGACGTTGCTCGTGCTGGGCACGGGAAATTTATCCACGTACATCATTCGTGCAAATGTGAGTGTGCGTCCGATTAAAAAGGTCCTGGTCTGGGGGCGGAGTGCCGATAAGGCGGCGGCGGTTGTTCAGCAGATGAACGGGGAGCTCGATGGGGTGGCCTGCGAAGTGGCTACGGACCTGCAAGCGGCCTGTGGCCAGGCCGATATCGTGGTTGCGGCGACGGCTTCGCATGAGCCCTTGGTGATGGGTGATTGGATCAAGCCGGGTACGCATACGGATTTCATCGGGAATCATCATGCGACGAAACGGGAATGCGATTCGGCCTTGGTGGTGAAGTCGAAGGTGTATGCGGACAGCTATGTGAATTTGTTTAAAGAGGGCGGGGAGGTGCTGGTTCCGATTTCGGAGGGCGTGTTCAGCAAGGAGGCTGTGGTGGGGGAATTGCCGGAGATGTGTGCGGGGAGCTGTCCGCTGCGGGAAAGTGAGGGGGAGGTTACCTTGTTCAAGTCGATTGGGATGGCGTATAGCGATCTGGTGGGGGCGGGGTTGGCGTATCAGGCGGTGGTGGGTCAGGGGTAGGGTTTGGGAGGTGTGCTGGGGGAGGTGTGCTGGCAATAAATTGCTGCGTATAGAGCGGGAATGAATTCCCCCAGTCCAGAGAGTGGCGATGGATCGCCCTTTAGCTGAATGCTTTGGAGGGGGGAAAGCGGGAACAAGTTCCCGCACTCCAAAATCAGGCGCGGCTGGGGCGGGTGGCGGCGCTGTCGCGGATGATTTTCAGGATGCGTTCGCGTTCGTCGCCGACGAGGGTCAGGCGGGGAGGGCGGACGGTTTCGGTGCCAAAGCCCATTTCAGCGCAGGCGATCTTGATGTACTGGACGAGCTTGGGGTGGCTGTCGAAGTGGAGCATGGGCATGTACCAGCGATAGATGTCGAGGGCGGTTTGGTAGTCACCCGCGATCGCGGCGTCCCACATCATCCGGTTTTCCTGGGGGAAGGCATCGACGAGGCCGGAGATCCAGCCGGTGCAGCCGAGCATGATGCATTCGAGGGCGACATCATCGAGGCCGGAGAAGATCAGGTAGCGATCGCCGAGGGTGTTAAACAGGTCGGTC
>JBLIND010000511.1:0-3675 GCA_047639095.1 Candidatus Omnitrophota bacterium
ATTCGACTGGCCGCCACTCGACACACAGGGTGCCGCATTTGCATACCCAGAACCGTTGGGCATCATGGGATCCCGTCCATCCAGCGTGTAGTAGATGGTGGAGTTGTTCGCGGCGATCAAGAGAGACTGCCCCGATGCCACCACGCCACCGTGTTTCGAGAACGAGGGCGCATCCACGCCCGGATAGAGATTCGCCCCGCGCAGGAACCCCTTCACGACATCGCTGCGGCGCGGAAAGTAGTCGTTGTACAAGCGGTCACGCTCGGTCGCCCATTCAGCATCCCGTGTATAGGGAATCGCCCGCTTGGTATCTCCCCAGCGCGCGGACTCACAGACGATCGCGCCTTCGATAAGCTCAGCCAGTTCGCGATACCGGGCATCGCAGGCTTCGGGCGACAAAGGCCCCCCGTTGAACAGCGCCCAATGTGCCCGATCACCAAATGTACGGTTAAAGGGTTCATACGCGCGCAAGGCGGCATAGATTTTTGACGGCTTGTCATCCTGATTCACACCGGTGCGATTCGATCCCGTCGTGGCCTCCAGCGTACGTTCGCCGTCCCAGCTGAAAAACTTATACCCTTCTCCGGGCAGGCGACGACGACCGGAGTACCAGTTATGGTCATCCCAATCCCCATTGCCCCCGTAAAAATTCACCAGGCAATAGTCGATAAGATTCGGCACATCGACGTACTGTGAAATCGCGTCGAACAACGCCGCATTGGTGACGCCCGCATTCGCCAATCCAATCGCCGTGGTCCACGCGGTTTTATTGCCGTCCACCGGCTCGCTGGAATTCAAGGCGTCCCACTCGTCTTTGGGTCCGCCGAAATACGACGCGCAAAACGGGGCACTCGGCCGCTCCGCAAGGTTGTACAGGCCCCAGTACAAACCATCGATGTACAGGTGGACGAAGCTGCCGTGCGGGGATGGGCGGCCGAGGGCCAGTTGCGTGCGGCGGATAAATTCGTCACGCAGGAGTTGGGCTTGCCGCTCCTCTCCCGCACTGCCCCGCGTCCAGGAATTGTTAAACCCCGCGCGAATGATCAGCGTGTCGAAGGCATCAGTTGCATTGCCGCCGAACAGGTCGTGTTGGAGTTTGGTCGGGCCATAGGGCGCTTTGAAAATAAACCGAAAATTGTGCTTAAAGAAATCCCGATTGCGTCCCGCGCCCCCATGAATGCGAATCGCGCAATTGATCTGAAAGCCCTCGCGCCCATCCGGATACATCATCTCCATTGAAGCCGCGCGCTCCCAGGCCAGGCCCGCCCCGTTGGGATTGAAATAGATGCCGTTCGGTCCAATAAAATCATCGCGGTCCATGGAAACCGCCATCGTCGGAATACTCAGCAGGTCATCAACAATCTCATTTGCATAAAGTGGATCATTCACCACGTCCGGATCCATGCCGTAATCCGATGAAATCCCCCCACCCCAGTCCGTGTAGGCTTCCCAGCCCGCGGGAAGGTCCGGCTGCAAGACGACCTGGGCAGGAAAAATGTAGGTGTGGGTGTCGACATCGGTGGGCGTAAATCCCAGTCGGAAAGCCGCGGCTCGAAGCGTGGTCGTTTTGTCCACAGGGATCGGACCCGTATAAACAATCCCGCTGCTCGCGGTCGGTTCACTCCCATCCAGGGTATAGCGAATCTCCGCGCCCAGCGTGGCGGTCGAAATCGTAACCGCAAAGGCATTGGTGAAAAATCCGCGATCCGGATTGAATTTCGTATCTTTGACCACATCGATGAACTGCGGCTCAGAATTGATGCCACCCGGAGTCGGCGACGCGAGAAACGCTTCTTCGCGCAGACTGTTTCCCGTCGCGCTCAGCACCGGGCGCAGGAGAAAACTGTCGTCCGCGACCGTATGATTCAGCCCCTGGAACGCGAGGACGTTGGTACCGGTGTTTAAGCTTCCGACCAGGGCGGTCAGATTGATCGTCTCGGAAACGAGGCTGACGAGGTCGGTCCGCTCCGCCGTGGCCACGGAATTCCAACTCAGGCTCCCCGGCGCGTTGCGCGTGGCGACGGACGTTCCATTCAGGTACAGGACAAAGCCATCGTTGTAGGCGACATCCAGACTCAGGGCATCGACCTCGTTGATGTCGTCGAGCACGAAAGGAAAACGCAGGTAGACCGAAGCGTTCACCCCTTCCATGAGCGTACTGATGTCGGTTTGAAACGGCGCATCCACGCCACCCGGCAGGGTGAATACCTCCAGTCCGCCGTTGGTGGTGTCCCCCACGAGATCAAAGCTGCCGGCATTCCAAATCGCATGCGCTCCCGGCGCAGCGAAAAATTCGAGACCTGCTCCGCCGCCATTTTCGTAGAAGGTCAATCGAACGGAATACAAACCCGCCTGGGGGATGTTCCAAGTCGCCAGCGTGTCGCTGGCGCCCCGTGGACCGGGAAATTCGCTTGTGAACGATGCGCCCAAACCGTCGAGGCGGAGGCGAAAGCCATCATCGCTGTTCACGACAAAGGTCCAGTCGCCCGCGCTGGGGATGAAGATAAATCCGGTCACATCGACGGCAAAGGTATTCGCATCCGAGCCGCGGGGGACACTCGGGAAGTCGCGATCGTTTCCGTAATGCCCGGTACCGCCGGTATCGTGATAATCGATAAACACGGCAACTTCTTCCGCCGAGCTCAGCCAGGTTTCGGGGCTGGCGATCAGGGCTTCGGCGTTGTCAATATGAGAGATCCCGCTCGGCCCATCCACGAAACGCACGGAGAGTCCAGGGACGAGCAGGCCAAAGCCTACGCCCGAGACGCCATCCTGCCAGGTGAGTTCATCGACATTGAATCCGGGCTGGGTCCAGGTGGTGCCCAGGCTTCCATCGCCCGGCACATGAATCTCCACCGGCGAACCGTCTTTCACCAGCACCCGACCGTTGAGATTCAAGCCGTAGGCGATGTCATCGTACTGTTCAGGATACGCGGGCAGGTAGGCATGGCAGATGGAAAGGTCGGACCGAACCAGGGCGAGCGCCTCGCCCTCGCCCGCGAGTCGAAAATTCGTGTGCAATTCCTGGCCTGCGATGCGAAGATCTTTTTCCGACGCGAACACCAGCAGGTATTCCCCCGGCGCCAGGAGCTCCGCCGGAAAGGTCCACATCGTCAAGACGTTGGTCCGATCCGTCAGGTGCCAGCCGCCGAGGTTAACCGGGCTGCTTGAGGCATTGTAGATTTCGATCCAGTCCTCAAACGCACCGTCTTTGTCCATGCGGGTGGAATCGTTGCGCGCCATGAATTCGGTGATCAGTAGTTCCGATGCGTGGAGGGTGCCGAGAGCGAGGAACAGGCTGAAAAAGAGGACGCATTTTCTCATCGCTCCATGATCATCGTATTGGACCGCATGAGCAAGTGGCATTAGAGCGTTTCCTGAGAAATTGTGGTCGGCCTATGATAAGAACGTAATTTTAAACGCGTTCCGATCATAGGAACAGTGCAACACGTGTAGCGCGGAAGCTCGTCCGTTCAGGTAGCCCGGCACATCGGCGAGCCAATGATCGTTCCAGCCAAAGTAAATCGTTACGTAATCGGGCTTAAGCCGTGGGCCATACAATCCCCACAAGCGCCGGCCTTGTTCGGAGGAATATCCGCAGGTTCCCAGGTTGATGCATTCCACCTCATTGCTCGATACCGTCTCCAGCACCTCCGGGTACTTTGGAATCCCCAT
>JBLIND010000512.1:0-3674 GCA_047639095.1 Candidatus Omnitrophota bacterium
GCGCGGAGGCCGTGGCCGAGCGCCCCATCCTGGGCCATGGGCCGGGGGCTTTCCGAAAGATCTATGGCGCGTCAACCTGGTCCCTCCATTTCAAGGGCACCAAGCAACATACCCTCGAACGTTATGCACACAACTCCTATGTTGAGGTGCTTGTGGGTACGGGCTTCCTCGGCCTGGCAGTTTTTCTGCTGATCCCGGTAACCGCCCTGTGGGACCTGACCCGTGCACGACGATGCGCACTTCAAGCCGGTGAAGAGCCCTTGGCCTCGATGCTCTCCGCCGGGCGGGCCGCCTTGTTTTGTCTGCTTATCTATCTCCTCATTTACAGCAGTGTGTACGACAAATTTCTTTGGGTCGGCATCGCCTTGAGCCAAGTCGTCCTGGTCCGGATGCCGCAAAGGGAGCAGCACATATGAATCCGCCCGACGATCAACCCCTGCGCGTGGCCTATCTCATGTCGCGCTTTCCCAAGCTCACCGAAACCTTCATTCTTTACGAGATGCTCGCGTTGAAAGAGCTGCATACCGAGCTGGAAATCCACCCGCTGCTGCGCGCGCGGAACACCTCAACGCATCCTGAAGGGGCCGGTATGCTGCGGAAATTCCTGGAACTGCTTCGCAAACCGGATACGGCGGCCGTAATGCATCCCGAAGTCAGCCTGCTCATGGATCAGGTCTATTTCTCGCCCTTGCTCTCCTTCTCCATTGTCGGGTCGAACCTGATTATGGCCTGTTCTAAGCCGAAAGCCTACTTTGGGACCCTGTTCACCCTGATCCGCGAAAATGCGGGAAGCACGAACTTTCTTCTGGGTAGCTTGACCGTATTCCCCAAGACCGTTGCCGCGGCACGCGGTATGAAAAAACGCGGCGTGCAACATGTGCACGCGCATTTTGTCAACCATCCGGCGGCCATGGCCTGGGTCATTCACCGCCTGACCGGAATCCCGTTCAGCTTCACCGCTCATGGTGCGGATTTGCAGGTTGATCAGCACATGCTCTGCAGAAAAATTGCCGATGCTGCTTTCAGCGTAACCATCTCCGATTACAATCGCCGCTTTATGATCGAGCATTGCGGCGAGGCCACTGCGGACGCGATCCAGGTGATTCGCTGCGGCGTGGACCGCTCGGTCTTCACCAAGCATCCACGATCCGCAACGAGCGACACCATGCGTCTGCTGTGCATCGGGACCCTGTACGAGGTGAAAGGGCAAATTTACTTGTTGCGGGCATGCAAACGCCTGCTGGATGCCTCGCTTCCGTTCACCTGCCGGCTGATCGGTGACGGCCCGGATCTTGAATCGCTGAAGGCGGAGGTCCTTGCCCTCGGCCTATCCGAACACGTGGTCTTTCTCGGACGTCAAACCCGCCAGGAGATCGTCGCGATGATCGGGGATACCGACATCCAGGTCGTTCCCAGCGTGTCAACGACCGAAGGCCGACGCGAGGGCATTCCGGTTGTCTGCATGGAAGGCATGGCTGGCGGTGCTATCCTGGTTGCCTCTGATATTTCCGGTATTCCTGAGCTCGTCGAACACGAACAAACCGGATTGTTGGTTCCCCCGCGTGACCCGGAAGCCATTGCCGCCGCGATTCTTCGTCTGGCCAATGATCCCACGTTGCGCAGGCAATTGGCGGATGGTGCCGAACGCAAGATTCGGGCGTCGTACGACCAGACCGACAATGCGCGACACCTGAAAAACCACATTTTGGAGCACCAGGCGTGATCGGCCTCGTCCTCTTCTGGTGTTCGTTCGGGCTGATGGTGTATACCCTTTTTCTTTTCCCCATCGTGATCCTGCTGCGTGGACGCTGGTGCAAAAAAGATTATCGCGTCGAGGACATCACGCCCAGCTTGACCGTGGTGGTGTGTGCATACAACGAGGAAGGCTACATCGGCGCGCGCATTGAAAACCTGCTTGCCAGTCACTATCCCATGGATCAGCTGCACATCATCGTTGGCTCCGATGGATCCACCGACCGAACCGAGGAAATCGTCCGCAGCTACGCCGACCGGGGAGTTCAGCTCATCCCCGGACAACGCCAGGGAAAAATCAGCATGCTGAATGATTGTCTGGAGCAGGCGAAAGGAGCGTTGGTTGTCTTCACCGATGCCAACACCCATTTTAAACCGGACACCTTGCGCGAGCTGGTGAAGCCCTTCGCGGATGAGGCCGTTGGCGGGGTTGCCGGAAACCAGATCTACACCCGAGATCAGGAACAGAGCCTCACCGCCGATGGCGAATGCGCGTACTGGAACTTTGACCGAATGATGAAGCTGGCGCAAAGCGGGGCAGGGCACATCACCTCGGCCACCGGCGCGATTTATGCGATCCGGCGCGCCTTGTTCCAACCCATTCCAATGGGGGCCACGGATGACTTCATGGTCTCCACCGGCGTGATCAGCCAGGGTGCGCGCCTAGTCTATCGAGATGAAGCCCAGGCGTTTGAGCCGGTTGCGATCAAAGCACAAACGGAGTTTCTTCGAAAGGTGCGAGTGATAACCCAGGGGCTTTATGCGGTAAAGTGCCGCCGTGAATTACTGAATCCATTTCGCTATGGGTACTATGCGTTCCAGATCACCTGGCATAAATTGCTACGCCGCCTCCTGGTCTTCCCCTTGCTCGGGATGCTCTTCGCATCGCCATGGATCTGGACGCAGGGACGAATCTATCAGGCTGTCGTGTTACTGCAGCTGGCGTTTTATGGCGCCGCCCTGCTGGGTTTCGGCCTCAGAAAGACCCGGCTGGGTTGCAATAAATTGCTGACTCTGCCCTTCTACTTCTGCCTCGTGAACGGCGCCGCACTGCTGGCCGCTTTTAACATGCTGCGCGGGCGTCGAATCGGGGTCTGGATCACAACCCGAAAGGCCGACACCGTGTGAGTACGGACTCGTCAACGTTTGTGCGAGGTTCCAGCCTCCTGCTCTTCGGAAGGGTGATCTCCCTCAGCATCAACTTCGTTGCCCAGGTCATCATCGTACGCTATCTGACCAAGCAAGCCTTCGGTTCGTACGCCTTTGCTCTTACCATCGCGACCCTGGCCTCGAATGTGGCCACGCTGGGGTTTCACACCACGCTGGCGCGTTTTGCACCGGGCTTCGTTGAGCAAAAAGATTATCGCCGTTTATGGGGCTCATTCCTTTTTATGTCCGGATGTATCCTCGCGATCAGTGTGGCCATCATCGCCTGTGTACTGGGTGCTCGGGGAGTAATCAGTGCGCGTTATGTCACCGATCCTGCGACGCTTGGCGTGTTGTTTATCCTCATCTACTATATTCCGGTTAACGCACTCGATCGATATTTCGAGAATGCCCTGGCCGTATTCGCAGGTCCGCGGGCGATCTTTATTCGTCGACACCTGGTGGGGCCTGCGTTGAAACTTTCCGCGGTCCTCGCGGTTATCCTCGTGTCTGGAGACGAACAGCTGCTGGCCTGGTGTTACTTAGGGGCAGGGGCCTTGGGCGTGTTGTTGTATGTGTCGATTCTTGGACATGTCTTCCGAAAACAGGGCATACTCGGCGAACTGCGGAATGGACTGACCATCCCTGCGGGTGCCTTGTTCCGATTCGGCTTCCCCGTATTGCTCTCCGATCTCAACCTGGTCATTCGCAGTGCACTGGTCCTGTTTCTCCTCGAGTCGCTTCATGGTAGTGAAAGCGTGGCGGATTTTCGGGCG
>JBLIND010000513.1:0-3665 GCA_047639095.1 Candidatus Omnitrophota bacterium
CCCGCAAGCGGCGCAACAAACGGATGTTTCCCCCCGAAGAAATCCTGGGTGGAGCCGACCAGGCGCGCCTCGGATTCACCATCGAAAAAGAAGTGCCACTCCTTGGCGCCAACACTGGTGTTCCAGATGCGGGTTACACAGCCGGGGCCGGTGAATTCCGCGAGGGTCACCAGGCCGTCGGGTCCAACCTGGTCCTCCTTCAGCTCCGTCCAGTCTGTATTTCCGCCGGCTTGATCGAAGGTCGACACCATGGCGGGTGTGCCGGGAGCAGGTTTGAGCAGGGCGGCGGGATCGCGTTGCACGTCCAGCTGGGAAAGCACATGGATCGGATGCCCGACTGCGGCGCCCTTACTCGCCGGATTGGTCGTTGAGTTGGTTTCACCACATCCACAAAACAGGGCGAACGGGAGGATCAGGAGAAGATTACGCAGTTGGCTCATCCGCATAACATGCAGGCTTTACGATGCTTTATTCAAGGTTTCATGCAGCTGAAATAGCCGCCACCAGAAGCGATCCCCACTGGCTTTCAAGTTGCGCTCCCGGAGGAAGGACTGAAAACGCGGCAGCTTGTCCAGCCACGCCTGCTCGGGCGTCGCAAAGCCGATCTTGTCTGTCCGCCAGACCACTGAGGCCGGTAACAAATCCTCCACCGCCCGGCGCAGGATGTACTTGGTGTACCCCTTGTGTATCTTGTAGGCCGAAGGTATCTGGAAGGCGTGCTCGATCAGTCGGTAATCGGTGAACGGCACCCGTGACTCGATGCTGAAGTGCATGGAGTTGGTGTCTTCGTATTTCAGCAACCGGGGCAGATTGTAGTGAAGCACGTCCTGGAACAGATTGCGGGCCAGCGGCGCGTAACATTTTTCCGACATGTGATGCAGGAATTCATTCCACGGGCAGGCGATCCCGGTCATCTCCTCCACCAGGCGGGCTTTGCGCTGGAAGGTTTTCTTCAACAGCAGGCGATCCGCTATTCCCAGGCTGAAGCGTGAGGCAAAGTAGACGGCCGCAAACGATCGGGTGCGCGAATCCGGGCTCACCAGGCTGCGAAGAAAGGCGGCCTGGTGTCGGGGGTAGCCCCCGTAAATCTCATCTGCGGCCTGGCCGTCGAGGACCACCGTCACATGTTCGGATACGAGCTGCATGACACGGTATTGCGCGTAGACCGTAGAGGAGCCGAAAACTTCGTCGTGGCTTGCGAGCAGCTCGTCCAGATCCGACGCAAACTCTTCGCCCTTGGGGTAGACGAAGTGCGGTTCGCAATGCGTCTGATCGATGACCGATCGGGCCCACTTTTCCTCGTCAATCGCGTCGCCGGGATACGCCGCGGTGAAGGTGCGCAAGCCGTTCAGATCTTCGGAACCCGCACCCTTGATGCCCGCAATGATGGCGACGATGGCGGAGCTGTCGAGTCCTCCGGAAAGGCAGGTGCCGACGGGGACATCCGAGCGCAGGCGCAGGCGCACCGCATCTTCCAGGTGGGCGCGAATTTCAGCTGCATAGGTTTTGGCTTTCGCTTCCTCGAAGGGCTCCCGGGAGTGGTTCACCTCCGGGGTCCACCAGGCGTCCATGCGCTCCTCGCCGCTGGCCAGATCAATGGATACCCGGTGCCCGCTCGGGATCTGGCGGATATCACGATACATCGTCGCTTCGGAATAATCGGAGGTGTTGCCCACGACCTTGAGGTGCAGGGCGACGGGATCGTAGGTGCGGCTTGGACCATCCGGGAGGGTGAGCAGTGATTTGATTTCCGATGCGAAGTACAGCGATGCACCTTGTCGGAACAGGTACAGCGGTTTGACACCCACCCGATCGCGGCTGAGGAAGAGCCGTTGTTCGTTGCTGTCGAAAATGCAAAACGCCCAGTCGCCGTTGAAGTGGTGGACGCACTCCGCACCCCATTCGGCGTATGCCGCGAGAATGACTTCGGTGTCGCTCTGCGTTCGGAACGCCGCGCCACGCGCTTTCAGCTCATCCCGCAGCTCGATGTAATTGTAAATCTCGCCGTTAAAGGTGATCCAGTATCGCTCGTCCGCATACGCCATCGGCTGGCTGGCAGCGGTACTCAGATCAATGATCGATAAACGGCGGTGCAGGAAGTCCACCACCGGGCGGTTTTCGAGGGCAAAACGCTGATGGCCCTTGCCGTCCGGCCCCCGATGCTGCATGGACGCATCAATGCGTTCGCAGACCTCGGGAGGGAGACCGGAAGGGGTGATTGCTCCAAAAATACCACACATAGGTTGCTCAGGAAGCGGCTTCGCCGGTTTCGGCGATGGATTTTCTGCATCCGCGAATGCCCTGGAACAGGCTGACGCCCATCATGCCGAGGAAGACTGCCAGGCTGATGCGAAAACCGTTCAGCGTGGCCTTGGGCCGTTGATATTCGAAGCGGATCGTATGTTCACCGGCAGGAACGCGAATGCCGCGCATCACGTGATTCGCGCGAAACAGTTCGGCCGGTTGGTCATCAATCGAAACCAGCCATGATGAGTGAAATGCATCGTTCAGCAAGAGCACCGCATCGGCCTTGGCGGTGGCTTTCAGCTCGACGGTGTTGTTCTCATAGCGGGTCACCTCGACCGGATCGGAACCCGTGCTCCCGTTACCCGGTGGGGCGATCTCTGACGGTACGAGGACGCTCTGTTTCGGATTCCAGGCGGGCGCGGCAAGGCGCTTCAAGGTGTCCGCTTCATTCAAGGGCTCCCAGTTATAGTAGAGCAGGGCTTTCGGTAGCGCATCCTTGTACTTCAAGAGGGCGGACGTGTTTTTGGCGGTGTCGGTAAAGACGTAGCGTCCGTTCACTTCCTGGAAATAGCGATCCACCTCGAAACTGGGGGAGGGACTCAGCTGCGCCACCAGCTGCGGTGGCGCAATCACGGTTCCAGTATTGGTCAACTGCCAGTAGCGAAGCGCATTTTGCTGGAGGGCCTGGGCGAAGACGATCTGTTCTTGGGGCGGTCGGATGTTTCCCGGTTGCTCCAGGAGCGCCACCCGATGGTGAAGGAAGGTGAACCAGTGCCAGTCCTGTTTCTGCGGGGCGCCCAGGCGATAACTCGTACGCTGCAGGCCGTAAGTATTTATCTGGTCGGCTACGGGGTTGGGTCCGTTCCATGAGCTGAGATCTTTCGTCCGCACGTAGCGCTTTGAGACGCTGATCAGGTCGAGCGAGAGGACGACGACCACCAGGATGGGCAGGACACGCCCCGTCCAGCTCTTCTGGCTCTTCCAGGGGATCATGAATGCGAAGCCGGCGGCGAGAAAAAGCAGGCAGGCATGGCCGAAGGATTTGGTCATCTGCTCGGCGAAGGCTTTGGCATAGGCGCCTCGACCGATGCTGTTCCAGTAGTCGGCAAGGGGTCCCTTAGGAGAGCCGTAGACCATCAACAACAACAGCATGAGCGCCGCGAGGGCCAGGCAGGTGCTCCCCGTAATCAACAGCAGCTTTTTACCTTCGGTTGCGGTCGATTCTTTGCTGCGACGGATGAGCAGCTGTACCCAGGTCGCAAGGCCCAGGGCGAAGAGCACGTTCAAGCAGACTTCGACCAGGTGAACGAATTTGACCGGCGCCCGGATGCGATTCACCACGGGCAGGTTGTAGATGATCTTATAGAACGGGGTGTAGCGACCAAAGGAAAAGAGGATGCAGAGGATCAGGGCGATGA
>JBLIND010000514.1:0-3653 GCA_047639095.1 Candidatus Omnitrophota bacterium
GCCCCGACGGCATCCGCGATCTTGCGCAGGCGCTGGAAGTCGATGATCCGCGAGTAGGCGCTGGCCCCGGCGAGAATGAGCTTGGGCTTGTTCTCTTCGGCCAGCTGCTGGATTTCGTCGTAGTTCAAGCACTCCGTATCCTTATCCACGCCGTAATGGACGATCTTGTAGGTGCGTCCGGAAAAGTTGGCGCCCAGGCCGTGGGTGAGGTGTCCGCCATGGGCGAGGGAGAGCGAGAGAATGGTGTCGCCGGGCTCCAGCACCGCATAAAACACGGCCATATTGGCGCTGCTGCCGCAGTGCGCCTGCACGTTGGCGTGGTCCGCGCCGAAGAGCTCCTTCGCGCGATCGATGGCCAGCTGTTCCGCCTGATCGACGTACTCGCAGCCGTGGTACCAGCGCTTGCCGGGATACCCCTCGGCATACTTGTTGGTCATCAACGAACCCTGCGCCTCGCGCACGGCTTTGCTGGCATAATTTTCTGATGCGATCAGCTCGATGTTCTGGACCTGCCGGCGCTCTTCATTCTTGAGCGCGGAGTAGATTTCGGGATCGGTTTTGTAGACGCTGACCGGATCGTTGATGCTCGCCGCGATGTCATCGATCTTGCCGATGCGCCGCTCGTGTCGTCCGCCTTCGAAATCGCTGTCGAGCCAGGCGTTGATGATGTCATCCAGCTGTTCGCTGATCTCGCCATTGCCTGGAAGGGCGAGGATGTTGGCGTTGTTGTGGGTACGCGCCATCTTGGCGAAGGAGGGATTCATAACGAGGGCCGCACGCACATGGGGAAACTTGTTGGCGGTAATGCTCATGCCGATGCCGGTGGTGCAGACCAGGATGCCCTGGTCAACATTGCCTTCGGAAACACGACGGGCAACGCGGGCGCCAAAGTCCGGGTAGTCGACCGATTCGGTCGTGGACGTGCCGAGATCTTCGACTTCAATTTTACGAGCGGTGAGCAGCTCTTTGATGCGGTTCTTGATTTCCAGCCCGCCGTGATCGGCGCCGATTGCGATTTTCATCTCGTTGTTCTTTCGTTTGTCAGGTCGTATGAATGCTCCGTCCTCACGGAGGGTTAAAATCAGGTCTGCCAGCGCACTATCTATTTCGTCGCGCGTTCGGCGATACACGTCCATCGGGCCACCTACGGGATCACTGACATCCCGGGCCTCTCCTCCCGTCCCAAAGGAGGTCAGCAGGCGGACTTTCGCCATGGCTTCGGGGACCGAATGCACGATCATCTCCCGATGGCCCGCGGTCATTACCACGACCAGGTCAACCGCGTCAACCAGTTGCCGGGTGAGTAGCGTGGAGCCGGTGAAAATCGGTTTTACCTGGCGTTCTTCAAGGGCCTTGACCGCTTCCGGGGTGGGTGGAAGGCCGTCATAGGTGGAAATACCGGCCGAAGAAATCTCCCAGGCATCCTGGTCGCCGAGGCGGTGCTTCATCAGGGCCTCAGCCATAGGCGACCGGCAGGTATTCCCGGTGCAGACGAAAATCAGACGTTTTTTAGGAGGTTTCATGTCTTTTCAGGCGATATGGCGCCGAGGGTTTAGCCCAACGCATCTTCAATTTCCTGCAAGCTGAGGCCACCTTCACGCAATAGCTGCAAGGTTTCGGTGGTCAATTGAAGCACCGAGCTGGCGACCTTAAGCGGGCAAGGACCTCCGTCAAGTATCAAGGAAACATCCGACAGGACGGCCTGCGCCTCCAGGGCGGTCAACGCGGCTGGTTCGCCGCTGCGGTTGGCGCTGGTGACCAGGAGGGGCTCGCCGACAGCTTCCAGGAGCTGTAGCGCGACGGGGTGGTCTGGCATGCGATATCCGACGGTGCCGCCATCCCGGTGCGGCAGCACCAGGGTTAAGGGCCCGGGCCAGAATCGCCGGGACAGGATCCGTGCCCGCTCGTCGACCTGGCCGCCATGTGCCTCGACCTGATCGAGGTTTGCGACGAGGCGGGCGATTTGTTTTTCCGGAGGCCGTTGTTTGGCTTCAAAAAGATGGTCGACCGCGTTGGGCAGGTGCTCCATGCAGGCGAGGCCGTAAACCGTGTCGGTGGGGAAGACCACCAAGCGGCCCTGGCGCAAGGCGTGCACCGCCTGGGCAATGGTCGCATCCGTAGCGGGAATGAGAGGGCTCATCGCAGCGCGCGCTCAGGGGGCCTTGCCGATGGCGCGGATGTTCAGCGCCTTCAAACCGAGTAACACATCGACCGCGCGTTGCAGGACGGCGTCGTCGCCGGTGCGTTCCTTGATCCGCTCGCCGATGCGGTCCTCGTCGTCCGTGGACTCGCGATGATTAAACGATAACTCCGGGGAGATGGGGGCGACCTTGATGTTGACGTCGGCAACGGAGACATCGGGGTGGATGCCATGGCTTCCGTCATACCGGGTCCCGTCGCCCATGGTCATTTGGTGGGTCGCAAGATAGACGAAGTCACCGCCGGCGAGCTTGATGTATTGACGCAGTCCGTAATCTCCCTGGGTGACTTCGCCCAGCACCATGGCACCCAGGCCGCTGCCCTTGAGCGTTGCAACCAGGAGTTCGGCCGCTCCGGTGGTGCGCTTGTTGATCAGCAGCATGGCGGGCACCGTGATCGGGCGCGTATCACCGCTCTCGTATTTCTGGGCCTGGTTCAGGGAAATGTTCTGCAAGGTGAACAAAGGGCTGTTCGGTTGGGCGAATTGGGCTGCGATTTCCTGCACCGTGGTGAGCTCACGCCCGCCGGCATCTCGCAGGTCGAGGATGATGCCCGTTTTGTTCTGCTGTTCCCAGTTGCGCAACTGGTTGACCATCGCTGCCGCGCCTTCCTCGTAAAGGCCGTTGATTTTGATGTAGCAGATGCCCGAGGGGAATTCTTCGCTGATCTCGATGGTATTCAGCTGAACGGGCCGCAGGGTCAGAACGATATCCCGCACTGGACCTTCGCTGCCAGCCAGGGTGAGCTTCAGCTCGCGCTCGTGATCTGCACGGAGCCGTTCGATCACTTCACTGAACCGCTTGTGGATGATTTTCCGGTCGTCAATGGCGCGTAGTTCGTCACCGACATTCACCCCGGCGTGCAGGGCTGGACTCCCGGGATCCATGCGGCGCACGTAGAATACACCGTTGGTCACCATCAGTCGGATGCCCGAGTCGTGGATGCGGCCGCTCTGGTATTCCTTTAGCGCGATGGCCTGGGCTTCGGTCAGCAGGTCGCCGAGGGGATCCGCGGAGTGCACCAGCGCATTTGCCGCAGCACGACGCGCCCGCGCTTCGTCGAAGGCCAGACCGCTCTCGTTGAGCAGGGTTAATACTTCGTTGAATAGACCGGCTTCCTGACCGTGTACGGACAGGTTAAGACTGACGGCCACCCAGAGGCTGGCGAGAAACAGGATGGGCCGCATGGACTTATTTCACCGCAGACGGGATCGCGGGGGTAATGGCCGGTGGTGCCGGCGGCGTGGCCACCGGGAGGGTAGGGCTCGTCGGCTTCGTATTCGGCACGGCTACCGGCGCCGAAACTTTGGGCCTGGTCGATGTGTAGGGGTCGAGTACGTTGATCGGAATCTCCAGGGTCTCTTTCCCTTTGATGTTGGTCTTGATGATGATCTTCTGGCCCGCCAGGGCCTTATCTGCCGTGATGTCGCGCACGACCACTCGCCAGCCGTACTG
>JBLIND010000515.1:0-3649 GCA_047639095.1 Candidatus Omnitrophota bacterium
TGAGTAGGGTTTTTCCCCAATCTTTTTTTTTGCCGTTGGTGGTCGATCGCCCCGAACTTGCTTGTCAGGTTTGGGGAGGAAAGTCTGGACTCCACAGGGCGGGATGTCCCGTTGCAAAGCGGGAGACGTTCCGCAATATCGGAATGGACGGAAAGTGCCACAGAAAATACACCGCCTCGGGCGCCTTCGGGCAACCGCGGTAAGGTTGAAATGGTGGGGTAAGAGCCCACCGGGTCCTTAGCGAGAGCGGGATCGCAGGGTAAACCCGATCCGGAGCAAGATCACATAGGGAACGAGAGGCGGCCCGCCTCATTTGAGTTCCGGGTAGATCGCAAAGATACATGATCGAATAGGTCCTTCGGGGCTGAACAAAATCCGGCTTATAGCCAACGGCAATCTTTTTGAGACGATTAAGATGAAGATGAGATCGAAGCAAGACGGGGTGCGCCAGCAATGAGTGCAACCCTGGCTCTTTATAAGCGGCGCGGATACGGCCTGGCGCTGGTCATCCTTGCGATGGGCCTGTTTGGCGGGCTCTATACGCGCCTGCCTGATGCCCCTGCGGCACCCGCTTCCGAATCCACGGCCTACACGTGGCCAGACACGCCGAAAGTAAATGCCGGATATTTTTCGGCCATCGCACCGGTGACGCCGATCAATGCCCCGGTCAATACAGCGTCCAGCCATTTGCGCCTTTCCGGAACTTTTATGACCTACGACCAGGTGGACGATGAGGGCCAGGAACCCGTGGGCACGATCAAAGCGATGCTCGACGATGTGAAAGCACGGAAAACGAAAGTCGTGGGGGTAGGGGACCGCTTTTCCGATTGCCTGGTGAAGCGGATTGAAGCCAATTCCGTCCTCTTGGAACGCGACGGTGAAGAATTCACGCTTCAGGTCGCCAGTGGACCGGTCGGGCTGGTCGCGACCACCTCCAGGCCTGGGGAAACCGAAGAAGCACCTCTGACCTTTGAAGATATGCCGGCCATCTCCACCAGTCGGTTCGGAAAAAAGATCGGGGACAACCGCTGGGTCATTCGCCGGGCGGCCTTGATGGATTACTGGGACGACGTGCGCAACGATGCCGAACGACTGGCGATGCTGTTCTCATCTTTCACCACAAATCGCGATCCCGCCACCGAGGAGCCTCTGGGATTTAATGTCAATCCAGCTGGTGAGGCCGACTTCTGGGCGGCCATGGGATTGCAGGACGGTGATGTCATGAAAAAGGTCAACTCCATGAATATGACCACCCAGCGCCGAGGCGAATTCATGCTGAATGAGTTCTTCCAACACAACTTGAATGCCGTCGTCATCGATGTGGAGCGAAATGGAAATCCTGAAAAGCTGATCTACCTGATCCGCTAGGGCCTCTCGGTGAAACGGCACAGAGCAATCAAATGGGCCGCGTTGTTGTTCGTCACTGGCTTTCTCGTTCTCAATTTTATGGCCTGGCACCACGCGGGAGCGATGTTTACCTATGTCGCCACCGGTGATCGTACCGAACGCCCCCACAAGCTCGGCCTGCTGGAAAAAGTTCGCGTGCTCCTGTTCGGAATCACGCTTCCCCGGCCGATGGCCCATGACACCCCGCGAGGTCTGGACGCCCAGACGATCACCATCGAAAGCCCAAACGGCACGCTTTCCGCATGGTATATTCCGAAGCCTGGCGCACAAACGCTGTGCATGCTCCTTCATGGCTATGGAGCGGAGAAATCGAGCCTGCTTCAGGAGGCAAGGGCGGTTTACGAAATGGGCCACTCGGTCCTGCTCCTCGACTTTTACGGATCCGGGGACTCATCCGGGGACACCAATTCCCTCGGTTACCATGAAGCGGCGGATGTTGTATCAGCCCTGGCCCATATGCGCGCGCATTACCCTGAATCCCGGCAGGTCCTGATCGGGTTTTCCATGGGTTCGGTCGCCGCTTTACGCGCAATCGGTGACTTGGGTGCGACCTGCGATGCGATCATCGTGCACGCGGTTTTTGACGATCTGGTGAACACGGTAAAAAACCGTTTTCGTCTCATGGGCGTCCCCGCGTTCCCGTCTGCACAGCTGCTGGTTTTCTGGGGCAGCCAACGGCTCCAGATGAACGGCTTTCAGCATTCACCTATGAGCTATGCTTCCGGCATAACGGCCCCGTGCCTGGTGATGCAGGGTGGACGGGACGACTATGCTAAACCCGAAGATGCCCGACGGGTTTTTGATGCATTAAACGGTGAAAAAGAATGGGTACTGTTTGAGCAGGCGGCCCACGAATCGTATCTCAAAGTGGATCCCGATACGTGGCGCACAACCGTAAGGACCTTTCTGGAGGAGGTCTCGGCACCCAACCCTTAATCGCCTAACGCTTGCGCCTTCGACCTTTGTATTTGGTCTCGCCCTTACCTTTTCCTTTACCGCCTCGTTTGCCTCGATTTTTACCGGCCCCTTGCTGCTTCCATTCGCCTTCTTCAACCAGCGAGAAGTTTACTCGGCGTAAACGCATATCCACACTGACCAGTTCGACCTTGGCGGGCTGGCCGATATGGAAGGTTCGTTTGGTTCGTGATCCGACGGCATGCGTGCCGCTCTGGTTCACTTCAAAATAATCGCCCGCGATGGTCTCGAAAGGAATGAGTCCGCGCATGAGGGTATCGGTAAGTTCGACCAGCAGGCCTTTCTGCATAATGCCGGCGATCACCCCCATCCAGGGTCCGGTTTCGCCTTTCCAGAGTAAGTCGCTGTAATATTGCGCCATCTTAATCTGGATCGAAACCCGCTCTGCCTGCTCGGCATTCTGTTCGCGCGCCGTGGTATCGCGCGCAATGTCCGGCATGTCTTCATGCGTGTAGGGCATCGGGGATTTGGTCTCCAGGGCGTGGAGGATGCGGTGAATAACCAAGTCCGGATACCGCCGGATGGGCGACGTGAAGTGGCTGTAATGCTCAAAACCCAGGCCGAAGTGACCGCGACGATCTACCGCATATTCCGCGCGTTTCATATTGCGGAGAACCGTTAACGAAACGGGATAACGAAGGAATTCCGGAAGCTCACCCGTGAGTACGCGATTAATATCATCGCGGCCTTCGATTTTAACATCCAATCCAAATGCCGCGAGATCGGTATTCATTTTCACCCATTGCTCTTCGCTGGGTTCTTCGTGAATGCGATAGAGGCAGGGGGCTTTAGCTTTGGTCAGAATCATGGCCACGACCTGATTGGCCAGCAGCATGCATTCTTCAATCAGCTGATTCGCCTCCTGTTGCATGCGTTTTTCAATGCGAAGCACCTTTCCATCTTCGCCGATGATGCACTTAACTTCAGCGGAATCCAGGTAGATCGAACCATCAGAAAATCGCTTTTTCCGGAGCGCTTTGGCAACCGGGCGCAAGGTTCGCAACGCATCCTGTACTGGCGTGGAAATCTGCTCGTCCTCATTCGTCTCGAAAAAGTCCTGCGTCTGCTGATAATGCATACGGCAATCTGAATGAATCACGGATTTATACGTTTCGTAGTTCAGCATGGTTCCATGTTTATCCAGCTCCACCATCACCGAATGGGCGAGACGATCCTCGTGCGGCCGGAGACTGCAGAGGTTGTTGGTCAAATTCTCGGGAAGCATGGTGATGACCCGATCCGCCAGGTAGGCACTAGTGCCTCGACT
>JBLIND010000516.1:0-3621 GCA_047639095.1 Candidatus Omnitrophota bacterium
TCGCTCAGCTCCTTCATATCTCCCTCCAGGAACACTACTCCATCGAAGGCAACGACGAACCCAATATCGATATGCCGCCCGAGGCGATTGCCGCGGCTATGGCACCCAAGAAGAAGGCCATTACACCGGTGACGCCGGTCTTGGAGCAGCTGGAGAAAATGGGCGCCGCCGCAGCTGAGCAGCACGCTTCGTCGGATCCCGCGGTGCAGGAGGACATGAAGGTCGCGAAAGCCCAGGATGAAGATCTGGATTCGCTGATCTCGGCGCTCAGCGCCAAGCCTGCAGTCGAAGACAATCCTTTGAAGATGAAGGATGCCAACAAGCCGGAATCACCGGTTGCCAAAGAGGACATGCCGGCCAAACCCGCAGTCGAAAGCAGCCTCTTGAGTGATATCGAAAGCCTGCTCGGCCCCGAGGAGCCCTCGGCGAAGGCGCCTGAGGTGACTAAACCCGCTCAGCCGGTCGAAAGCGATCCCCTCATGGACGAATTGGACGCCTTGCTGCAGGAAGTGGAATCAGAAAAGGAGACCGTTCCGGCTCCCAAAGCACTTCCGGTTGAACAAACCAAGCTGGCGCCGAAAGACAGCGTCATCAAAAAGCCGATCCTCGCAGATGCGCCAAAGCCGGCGGATGCCCCGAAACTGAGCGACCAGCCGATAGGTAAGAAGACCATCGCCGCCTCGGCGGATGAAGTCATCGAGGCCGATACGCCGGTGAAAAAGGAAAAACGGGGCTTCTTTGGGTTTGGAAGAAAGAAGGCCGCTCCGGTCGAAGAAAAAGCCGTTGAAGCCCCCGTGGAGCTCGCGTCCAACACCTTGAAGCCCTTGCCGGTAAAAGCCGCGACCCCGGTCGCCGCGAAGCCCGTATCCAAAGACGATTTCGAGTTTCAGTTCTCCCCGATTCGTCGTTAGCGCTCCGCGTCTCTAGCACGCCGCAATTCGTCCTCTAGCACGGCCGCAATTCGTCTCAATCAGCCCCGCAAAGGCGGACGCATAAAAAAAGCCCGACGCGCATAAACGCATCGGGCTTTTTCATGAGCTGAAAAGCCGCTTACTTGAACTTGTCGTAGTACTCAGCGACCTTGTCCCAGTTGACCACGTTCCAGATGGACTTCAAGTAGTCCGGACGACGGTTCTGGTAGTTCAGGTAGTAGGCGTGCTCCCATACATCGACGCCGAAGATCGGGGTGCCGCTGCCATCCATCATCGGATTGTCCTGATTCGGGGTCGAGGTCACGGCAAGCGCGCCGTCCTTGATCACCAACCAGGCCCAGCCGGAACCGAAGCGCGTCGCGCCAGCCGCCTGAAACTGTTCCTTGAAAGCATCGAAGCTTCCGAAGGCACGGTCGATCGCTGCGGCCAATTCGCCCGTCGGTGCGCCGCCGGCGTTAGGTCCGAGGACGTTCCAGAAGATGGAGTGATTCATGTGTCCGCCGCCGTTGTTGCGAACCGCACCACGAATGGCTTCCGGCAGCTTGTCCAGGTTGGGGATGACTTCACAAATCGATTTGTCCGCCCATTCCGTGCCATCCAGCGCCTTGTTGGCATTGGCGACATAAGCAGCGTGATGTTTGCCGTGATGGATTTCCATCGTCTTGGCATCGATCGTTGGTTCCAGCGCATCGTACGCGTAGGGTAATGCAGGTAGTTCAAAGGCCATGTGTTTTTTCTCCAGTAGAAGGTTAATCTGAGACCGAGTCGAATATAGGGCAAACCCATTTCAGGTCAAGCGTGCAGGAGCTTTGGGCTTTCCACCCGTATCCACTCGCGCAATGCTGTTTGAACCCTTGGCATTCCCGCTCCTTGCCACGGAGTGGCGGAATTCTTTAGCCCTGGGTTTTAACCCGGGGTGCGCTCCCTCAAGAAAACCATCTCCCCGCACGCCGCGCGAAGCGTGGCGTGCGGGGAGGTGCAATTCAATCACCTGTCATCGCCTCAAACACCCGCTGCAGCCCCTCCACCACCCGCGCGAAGCGATCAAAGTCGAGCTTGTCCGTGGTGTCCTCGGCGGTGTGGTAATACGGATAACGAAAGAAGGCGGTATCGGTGATCATCAGGCCCGGATACCCCGCGCGCCAGAATGACCACTGGTCGGAAAGACCGACCCCAGTAATCGTCTCCGCCATCGCGGCGCCTTCTGCGGGAAAATCCACCTGTTCCCGGAAGAGCTCGACGGTCTCGCTCGCGAGGGCCTGCGATTTCGTATTCCCGACGAAGCCGATAAAGTTTCCCGTCGATGGATACAACCAACTCACGCCGCGCGGATAGCGCTGACTATTCGGTTCATCCGAAAAATAGGCCATGGTCTCCAGGCTGAACATGCCCACGATGTTTTCTTCCCGATCCCGACAGCGGTTCGCGTAGACCAGGCTGCCCATGTGCTGCGTACGAAAATACGGCGGCTCTTCATTGGTGAAGGCCACAAAGCGAACCGTGCACGCGGGCTTGAGGTCCTTGAAATACCGGGCAAGCGCAAGCATCGCCGCTACGCCAGAAGCGTTGTCGTTCGCCGCCGGACAGTTGGGCACGGCATCGTAATGGGCACCGAAGATGTAGATGTCATCCGGCCGTGTGGCGCCGGGAATTTCGACGATCAGGTTGAAGGCACGCTCACCGCTCACGTCATAGGCCTGACGCTCAACCGTGTAGCCCATCGCGGTGAACGCGGCCTCGACATAGTCCGCGGCCGCGTTCAGCATCGCCGGATTCCCCAGGTGCCGATCGATATAGTTCGTCGCGAGATCGGTTACGATACCTTCTACATACTCGCGGACCGACGTTTGCTCCTGCGTGATCGCCGGAAGCTCACCCCGAAAGCTGCGGCCCGGGAAGTGCACCGCATAACCGATGATGCCACCGACCAACACAAGGATGGCGATCAAGATGAACGCACCCCTGCGCGAACGCTTCTTCCGTTTGTTCATGCGTGTAAGGTATCACACCCGCTGCTTGTGGGAGAAGGCCCGATGCGGAGTCTCTGGAGTGGGGTGATTTATCACCGCTCTCTCGCAGCAATTTATTGCAAGGACGTTGGCCTGTGAATCGGCCGGAGCCAATGAATGGGCATCGCCAGCGCGGCAATAAATGGCCCCAGTCCAGAAGCTTTGCTCCCCGCCTAAACCCTCACTTATAATCCTCGCCCTCGCTCGAATGCGCACACGAAGCCACCCACGCCTTCAACTGCCTCTGCATGCCCGCGGCCACTTCCGGATGCTGAGCGATAAGGTTATCTTTCTCCTCCGGATCCGCCAATAAATCGTAGAGTTCTACCTTGTCAGCCGTGGCCTTCCCCTTCTTCCCCTTTCCTCCCGAAACTACCAACTTGAAGCGGTTGTCCGAAAGGGTGGTCACGCCCTGAGACTGAAAGCCAATCGGCCGCGGGCGCTCGGTCATCTTGCCCTGGATCAAAGGCATCAAGCTGACCCCATCCATGGGCCGGGGATCGCGCTGCGGCTGACCAGCACCCCGAGCAGGGCAAACATGCCGTAGAGCGATGGGGGAAACCAGGGCGTCGGAGCGGATGGGCAGGTCCATCGCTACGCCTTCGGCCAGGCATCCGGAAAACCGGAATAGTAGCGACAGAAGGAATCCAGTTTTCCGTCGGGTCGAATCACATGCGTGC
>JBLIND010000517.1:0-3604 GCA_047639095.1 Candidatus Omnitrophota bacterium
GCGCACGATTCAACATGTTCTGTACCTTGCTGTTGAACTGTACGGGCTTCGTTAAATCGATGGAGCAGGTCGTCCGATCGCGTTCAATCGTACCGTTTACGAAGGCGCGATTCTCGATGAGCGGATGCAGGCGCAGGAACTCAGCGATCACCCCATGCGTGGCAAGCCATTCCGTATACGCCGCCTGGGCGGCCGTGAGGAAAGCGGAGTCCTGCGTGTTGGACGAGGGGCCCCCGTAGCCATAGGCGGTTTCAATATCGAAACGATCCGCACCGATCGGCTGCAGAAGAAACGCGTGCAGCCAAAGGTGCTTCCCCCGCTCGAAAACCACACAGGTTCCCCGCGTCCCCGGTTCGAAACTGAACAAGGAAATGTAGTCAGGGTCCGCATAAATATCGCGGGCATGAGCGGGAAGCTTGGCCAGCGTTTTACGCCAGGACGCGCGGTCCTGAACAGCATCGTATACCGTAAACATATTTTTCGATGATCGGAGCGAATTATAAAAAGGCTTCCCATGGCAGGAACGCATGTGGACGCCTTTCAGGAGGCCTAATATCCCAGCGGCATGCCCAGTTCGATGGCAGGCACCCCGGCCACGGTCGTGTTGGGTCGCACATCGCGAATCACGACTGCCCCCGCGCCGACCACGGCACCTTCACCGATGACAATGCCCTGGCGAATCACCGCACCAATGCCCACGTGAACACCGTCTTCAACCACGACTTCACCTGCAAGCATGGCGCCGGTGGCGACGTGTACATGATCGCCCACCACGCAACTGTGTTCCACGATCGACCCGGTATTGATGATACAATTCTCCCCAATCTGGGCATGGGACTGCACGATAGCCCCCTGGAAAATGGTGGCGCCGGTTCCGATGACCGCAGAGACCGCAATGTCGGCCCGGGGATCGATCACATGAATGAATTCGAAGCCGAGCTTGCAGAACTGCCGGTACAGGCGCGTGCGCACACTCGTGGATCCGGTACTGCGAACGCCCATGAACGCATGCCGGATGCCGCGTTGCAGGAGCTCCGCCATTTTGTCCTGGCTCAAGATGGGCAAGCCGTACTTTTCCGTCTCGACCAGCTCGGGATTCACTTCCAGCAGGCCGATGGGTTCGTAGACCCGCTGCATTTTCAGTACATCCAACATCACGCCGACGTGGCCGCCAGCGCCTATTCCTACTGCTTTAATCATGAGGTCTCCCAGGTTAGAATGTGAGGTCTTTGGTGAGTAATCGTTTATCGATCGTAAGTTCGGCCAGCAGCTCCGCGATCCGGGGAGCGGTTCGACCATCGCCAAACGGCTGCTGGCAATTGGCGACGCGTTGCTGGGTAGAAGGGTCATGCAGAATCAGATCGAGCTGCCGTGCAATTTCAACGCGATCATTACCGGTATAAAAAACATTCTCGGAATGGATCCGGTTGGTCTGGCGCGCGCCGGCATTGATGACGGGCAAGTGCAGATAGGGCCCTTCGTACAGCCCCATACTGGAATTCCCCATCAAACAGGAGGCCTTGCGCAGCAGATTCACAAAGGGAATTTCCGGCACGTTTCGGAACACCTCGATGCGCGGATGCGTGGCATATTTTTCGATGACCTCCACGATGAGCTGGCTGCCGGAATCGGAATTGGGATAGGACACAAAAACCTGCAAGCCCGAGAGGAGCGCGGCCTCCAGGGTTTCGACCATGTATTCGCCACTGCGTTCCAGATCGGAGGAAATCGGATGCTGCACCACCACGAGGTATTGCTCGTTGACCCGCTCAACCCCGAGAGCCAGCGCGAGTCCGGCACGCCCCAGGTCGGGTGTCGTCCGCAGACGATCGAGTCCACAACTGCCCACGTTCAAGACCCGCCAGACTTCCTCACCCGCCTGGATGAGCCGGTGGCGCGAATCATCGCTCGCGGTGAGCATGATGTGACACAAACGCGAGGCGGCATGGCGCACCATGTCGTCTACGTGGCCGTAGGACCGATCGCCCGCGCCGTAATGTACGGCCGGAATACAAAGGTAGGCCGCGCAGATCGCGAGGTTGATCGCTTCTTCACGATCCATCGGAACGAGCAGGATGTCCGGGGCGATGTCCCCGATGATATGAGAAATCACCTGCAGCTGCGTGGCCGCCGCTTTTAAACGCGCAGCCGGCCCATCGGACTGGAGCAGGTTTTCAATCCGCGCCGCGATGGGGAAGCCATCGGCTTCGACATCTTTCAGGGTGCCTCCATGGAGGGGCGAAAGGTGCGCACCGGAAACGATGAGCACCAGCTCCAGCTTGGGATGCGCCATGATCGCCTGATAGGTCGGGCGCATGAGGAAATAGTCGGAGCGGCCTCCGGTGATGGCTAGAATTTTACGCATCGGTAAACACATCCAGGGAGAGTTGTTCATTGGTGCGGAGCGGCTTTCTCAGCGCGCGCCCCACCAGGTGTGAGGCGAATGAAGCAGGTAGACCGGTACCGGGTTTGAGCAGAATCATATCTTCCGACTTGAGGACATGCCCCACGTCGAGCGGACGCGCAGCGACCAGGCTGCGGCGCGAAACCATGGCCGTTTCGGCCTCGAGCGCCGCAGGCATTTTCACCCCGGAGCCCAGAGAGACTTCGACCTTTCGAATGCCTTCCACCAGGGCCTTGAGTTCGTGGGGCAGCAAGGACGCCTGGTGATCCGGACCGGGCATGTCCCGATCGAGGGTATAATGCTTTTCGATGACGCAGGCGCCGAGCGCAACTGCGGCGAAAGCAACTTCGTTGGTCGAGACGTGATCTGAATACCCGATGGGCACCCGGAACGCGCGCGCCATGGTATCCATCGCGCGCAGGTTCACATCTTCGGGCGCCGCTGGATAGTTTGACACGCATTGCAGCAGGATCAGCTCCGGACAACCCGCGATAAATATCGTACGCACCGCGGCTTCGACTTCACCCAGGTTCGCCATGCCGGTGGAGAGGATGACCGGTTTGCCAAAACCGGCGATGTGCGCAAGAAAGGGCAAGGTCGTGACGTCGCCTGAGGAAATTTTGAACAAGGGAATATCCAGCCGCTCGTGCAGGAAGGTCGCGCTGTCAAAATCAAAGGGCGTGGAAAGAAAAAGCACCCCTTTGCTCGTGCAATAGGCCTGGAGCTCGGCGAATTCGTCGTAGGTCAACTCCAGCCGTCGACCCATCTCGATGAAGCTCTCCTCCTCGCCCGTATTGTGCTTCTGATAGGTCGCCTTGGGGGTGTAATCGGTGGTGACCTTCTCCGTGATGTAGGTCTGGAACTTGATCGCGTCCACGCCGGTATCACAGGCGGCATCGACGAGCTCGCGGGCGAGGCTGATCTCGCCGTTGTGGTTGCCTCCGGCTTCCGCGATGATATAACACGGCTGGCCGGGACCTATTTTTCGTTGGTTGATTTCAATGCTCATCGTCTAATCCTGAGGGGATACCGCGTCTGCGGTTTCATGGCTTTCGTATCCGAATATTTCTTCGGCGAGCCGGGTGTAGACCGCGGCCTGCTCAAGCGTGACCAGCGGAATAGCCGCTTCGAGGCTGGGCTCAAGCATGACCGCCAGTTCTTCCGCCACGCCCTGCTTTACGCCAGGATAGGGGATATCAA
>JBLIND010000518.1:0-3526 GCA_047639095.1 Candidatus Omnitrophota bacterium
TCGTGAAAAAACCTTTGGAAAGATGAAAAAAAACCGCCCAACTTATTTGCCCGGGCAGGCCTTAAATCGACCCGACGCCCCAAGGTTCGCGGGCTAAATCCCCCGTTCTCTGATGGCCCCGGCAGCTATGTCACGCTATCTGCAAATAGTCATAAATGATCTAAATAGACTATGTGATCTGGTGAATAATTGCATGAGGAAAAGTTAAAAAGCCACGCAGACCGGTGAGGGCACCCGAATCTTCGATCCCGTCCACTCCAGCGCGCCGGTCTGAGGATGAATCTCAAACACAAATGCGTCATCCGAATTTTGATTCGCGGCAATCAGGTAACGACCCGTCGGATCGATCCCAAAGCCCCGCGGGGTTTTCCCGCGCGTCTTTTCCAGCTCGACCAACCGAAGTTTGCCGCTCTCTGCATCCGCCTCGTAGACCGCAATGCTGTCGTGCCCCCGATTGGACCCGTAGACAAAGTGGCCATTCGGATGCACCAGGAGCTCGGCGGTAGATCCACCCTCGTCATAGCCTTCCGGCACCGTGGAAATGTTCTGCACCAGCTTCAGTCCACCCGTCTCCGGGTTGCATGCGAACACGGAGATGGTGCGATTCATCTCATTGATCACATAGAGCACCTTGCCATCCGGCCGGAAACTCAGGTGACGCGGCCCGGACCCCGGTGCAACCCGGGCGAAAGGCGGATCATTCGGCGTCAAGACACCGGTCGCCGCATCCAGCTTGTACATCAAGACCTGGTCGAGTCCGAGATCCGCCGCATAAACAAAGCGGTTATTCGGATGGGGATTAATCGCATGCGCATGCGGTCCCTTCTGCCGCCCGGGATCCACGCTGGATCCTTTGTGCTGTATATTCGATACCGGCGGGCTCAACTGGCGGCCGTCTTCGATGCGATACGAAATCACATTGCCCCCGCTGTAGTTCGCAACAAACGCGATCTTCCCCGTTGCATCCAGGGTGACATGACAGGGCGCACCACCGCCGGTGGGACGCGGAGTCTGCTCCACCCATTCGTGCTGCTGCTTCGCATGATAGTACGTATTCACCGTGCCTGGATCATTCTCACTCACCGCCACAATCAGGTCGCCCTTCACCACCAGGAAGGACGGATTGGATGCCGCGGCCGCGAGCTTGGGTTTGGAAAGCTCGCCGGTGGCCATGTCCAACTGGCTCACATAAATACCTTTACTCTCTTTTCCGGTGTAGGTTCCGAAATACACGTTTACCGATTCGCCCATCACACATCCCACCAGGCAGCTTGCCAGAATAAGTTTAATCAATTGTTTCACCTGCATCTCCAATCACGTTGTTGTATGCTTGCTCTAACACAGACCATGAAACGAATAAAGCTCAACACCATCCTCCTCCTGCTCTGCCTCGCGGCCCAGGCTTTTGCAGAAAAACCCGCCTCGCGCGTCCCCGTCTGACCCATGTGACCGGGTGAAGGCGGCACCGTGCGTGGCCGTGGCGAGAGTGATTCGGGCGATATTCGATTTTCGGCCCGCTGGATTCCGGACAAGCCGGACGACGGGAAGTTCTACACCAGCCTCGCCTATGCGGTCATGCCCAACCTCATGCTGGGAGCGGACTATCGACCCCTCACCGAGAATTGGGGCTTCATGGCCACCTGGCGCGCCCTCCCCGAGACCGATTCACGGCCCGCCCTGATCATTGGCACCTCCGACGACGATTTTAACGACCTGGCCAGCCAGAACGTGCATGCCACCCTCAGCAAGGCCCTCTTCGACTGGCAAGGTGCCTTCTTCTCCCCCTACGCGGGCGCCACCTGGATCGAACAGCTCGACGAGGTCAGGGCGATCGGTGGACTAAACATCGCTTACGAGAACTGGAGCGCCACCGGCATGTACAGCGGAACCGATCCGCACCTCACCGTGGGACGCCGACTCTTTGATCGCTATACCCTCAGCTTTGTCTGGTGGGGCCTGGAAAAACCCGGTGCCGCAGTGGCGGGTAGATTCTAAGCGCCTGCTTCCCACCGCCCGACTCGTCCAACGTCCCACCGCCCGGCTCATCCAACTGCCGTTCAAAACCCATTGGCATTGCTCCATGCGCGGCGTAGACTGTTCGTGATGACCCAGGCATCCGATTCGTTGACGTGCACACGTATGATCGGGCAACTACCGCCCTCCTGGAACCGCTCTGTCATCTTTTTTGCCAACCTCAAGTCGCTGTTCTTCGGCAATCAGGCCGAACGGGATTTTCTCCTCTCGGAAGTGCGCGGAGTTTCCACCTATGGCGGGCGACTTATCCCCCTGCTGAACCTCCTCTATCATAGTGAGCACAATCTCCTCGTTCTCGAGGAGGCTCCGGATCCGGTCCTGCTTCAGTACTTCACCCAGGACCTCAAGCTCTCGATCCCGGAGGTTCGGATCCTGCCGTTCGACCCCTATCGCCAAATGCAGGAAACCGACCCCTGCTTCCAGGACCTGGCCGATCATGCCGCCGACTGGGTCGAAGGCTTCGTCACCGATTCCTATCTCGGCGAGCTGACCCGGCGCCTGGGCAAACAGGGCACGACCTCCTCCGAGGGCAGCTATCAGGGCAACAACAAGCTGCTCCTGCACCAGCATCTCGAACAGCAGGGCCTGCCGACCTTCGACACCTTCCTCGCCCACAGCGCCTCGGAAGCCGTTCATGCGCTCGCCGGACTACGCGATCAAGGCTATGCGGGGGCGGTAGTTAAAAGTCCGATTGGCGCCTCCGGCATTGGCCTGTTCAAACTCGCCGCCGATCCCGCGGCCGCGGGTACGATTCCCGACTACCTGTTCCATGAAGACGCCTGTATGGTCCAGGGCTGGCTGGGGGATGATCTGCCCGGCGTGAGCGACATCCGTTCGCCCAGCGTGCAGCTCTTCGTTCACGAAGACCACCTCAGCCTGTACGACCTTACCGAACAGCTCCTGAGTCCCGACAGCCTCCACGAAGGCAACGTGGCCCCTCCGCCCTACCTCGCCAGCCACGCGGGCCTGCAGGAAGAACTCCTGCGCCAGGCCGAGGTGGCTGGTCGCTGGTTGCACCGCACGACCTATCGAGGGACCGCCAGCGTCGATTTCCTCCTCGCCCAACGCAACGGAAAGACTGAGGTGCGTATCTGCGAAATCAATGCCCGCGTTACCGGCGCCACCTACCCGTCCATGCTCGCCCGGCATTTTGCCCCCGGCGAAGCCTGGCTCATGCGCAATCTCCGCGCGCACGAACCGGTACCCGGCGAAGCCATTCTCGACGCCCTCGACACCGCCGGCCTGCTCTACCATCCACGCCGCATACGTGGCGTCCTGCCGATCAACTTCAACCTGAACCCGGAAGGCCAGGTTTTCAAAGGGCAGTTTCTCTGCATCGCCCCGGATCCCGAAGACTGCGCCGAATTGCTGCGCGAAGCAGACGAATTGTACACCACGGAATGGAGCAACACCCATGACTGAGCGAGACGACGAGCTGCGCCAACGCCTGATCGCCCTGACCTGCGACCTGATGGAAATCCCACGGCTCGCG
>JBLIND010000519.1:0-3512 GCA_047639095.1 Candidatus Omnitrophota bacterium
CAAAAAAGTGTAATGAACTTAGCCGTAAAACGATGAGGTACTTTTCGAGAAGCTTGCGGTGCTGTGAGAACGGCGTCGGACTGCCGATTACCAATCGACCATGCAGACGCAGGGAGGTCGCAAACGCAAAAAGACCCCATGGCGGGAAGGCAAGGGGTCCAGGTGTGTACAAGGTTCAAACCGCCCGAGAGGACATAGGCGGGGCGGCTCGAGGAGGCTTATCAATCGTCTTCCATTTTGATCTTACGGGCAACCACCACGCCCCGAATCGTACCGCCCCCCAGCAATCCACCGCCACCGCCGCTATCACAGCCCCGGCCAATAAATCCAGCCAGCGCAACGGGCGCAAAGCCAACATACGTATACAAACCAGTCCTCACACCCAAAGCGTACCCGAAAGGTGAGGCCACATGCCAAGGAGAAGTATTAAATATCGTTAAGATTTGGCCCTTCGATCCATATTACCTACTCAAAACGGTCGTTCCAGCAAGGAAGATGCGGCTAGCAGCCGTTCCGATGATCGGAACGGGTTTTCAAAAGCCTTCCCATCATAGGAAAACCAACCACCCCTTTTTTGCGTGCATCCCTTGCACGGCCGGGTCTAAATGATGGCATGTATCTTCGCCTCATCTTCCCCCTGCTTGTCCTGACTTCACTCGCCCGCGCCGAAACCATCGCGTTCTTCGTCTCGGGTGACCCGCAATACCTGGCGGAAAAATCCGACACCCCGCAAAAGCTGGATCCCTATTCGGAAGAGGCGAACAGCCGCTTCATTCAGATCGTGAACCGCCTACCGGGCGAGACGATTCCGGAGAACCTCGGCGGCGGAACGGTAACGAAGACGCCACGTGGCATGATCGTGGCCGGGGACCTGATCGACAGCCTGGACAAACGCGGGGGAAGCTACCCGGCGATGCAGCGCTTCGAATGGGCGCGCTACAAAAGCGATTACGGCTTGAAGGGCAGCGACGGCAAACTGCCCTTTCCGGTGTACGAGCTGCACGGTAATCACGACGGCCCGCAGGGCGACACCTTTGTCTGCGATGAATTGATCGCGCGCAATCGTGAGCGCCCGGGCGTGATCAACACGTCGACCAATGGCCTGCACTACTCCTGGAACTGGGGACCGGTTCACCTCGTGAACGTGGGCATGTTCGTCGGCTGGGGTGAAGCGCGTCGAAGCAAAGCGCATTATGCGCCGCGGGGCAGCCTGGCTTTTCTGGAACGCGATTTAAAAGAACAGGTGGGCGACAGTGGCCGGCCGGTGATCATTTCCCACCACCTGCACCTCAACAGCGCCAAATTCGACTGGCCGGAGGAAGACCTCAAGGGCTACTACGACCTGATCAGCCAATACAACGTGATTGCAATCTTCAACGGTCACACCCATGGCGAGCCGCGGCGCTTCGGCTGGAATGGCACGGAGCTCGGCCCACAGGTCGAGGGCATCAGCAACTTCGATCCCGATGATTCCGGCGCCGCGAAAACCGGGAAGGATGGCAAGCCGGTCGGCATGCGCCACGGCCTGATGTATGTGGAACTGGAGGATCAACCGGGCACCGAACAGGATCGCCTGATCGTGCGCTCGTACGAAACGAAGGACAACTGGGCCACGTCGGACTGGGGTAAAGTCTGGGAACGACCGGTGAGCGTGCCGGATGCGGCTCCCGCCTACACGGAACTGAAGGATCTTTCCTATCGCCCGGATGCGACCAACGACTATGCGCAGAGCCGTTGCAAACTGGATCTGTACCTGCCCTCGCAGGTGAAGGACTTCGCGACCGTGGTCTGGTTTCACGGCGGCGGGATCACCGGGGGCAATAAATCCATTCCCAAACAGCTCAAGGAGCAGGGCATCGCCGTCGTTGCCGTCAACTACCGCTTGTACCCGAAGGTGGCCTGCCCGGTGTACCTCGAGGATGCCGCCGCTTCCGTCGCCTGGGTGTTTAAAAATATCGAGACTTATGGGGGATCGGCTAAACGGATTTTTGTATCGGGTCATTCGGCGGGTGGGTATCTCACCAGCATGGTCGGGTTGGATAAACAGTATCTGGCGAAGCACGCGATCGATGCCAATGATATCGCGGGCTTGATTCCGTTCAGCGGGCACACGATCACCCACTTCACCGTGCGCAAGGAGCAGGGCATCGACAAGACCCAGCCGACCATTGATGCCTTTGCGCCGCTCTTCCATGTGCGAAAAGATGCGCCACCGCTGGTGCTGATTACCGGCGACCGGGAGATTGAAATGCTCGGGCGTTACGAGGAGAACGCGTACCTATACCGAATGATGAAAGTCGTGGGCCACGAGCAGGTCAGCCTGCACGAGCTCAAGGGCATGAATCACGGCCAAATGCCGGAGGGGGCGTTTCCGATTCTCCTGGAGCAGGTACGCGAAATCGTGAGCGAGTAGACGGTCGCTGCGAAAGCGGGAACAAGTTCCCGCACTCCAAAGCAGCAAGCTGCAACATCGTTTTGCGTCTTTTCGGGTGTTTCGCGGGCCCAAAAAAATCGGCGAAGCCCAACCTAGTTGCGCTGCTCGCGGGCTTTGATGATGCGTCGGGCGGCGTCGACAAAGGTTTCCTCACGAATGCTGTTCCGGGGCTCGCCGCGATAGCTGACGGCGTAGACATAGTCGGTCAGGGTTTCGAGGATCTCCTCGTGGTAGCCAACGCCGCGCAGGCGCTTCAGGAATTCACGTGGGGTCTGACTGGGCTTTCGCCCCTGACCAGCGGATCGGAACAGCCGACAGACTTCGGCGTAGAAGCCCAGCTCCGGCAACTCGTCCTCAGACCGGTGCTGGATGCGCTCGGCTTGCCGGCCGCTCAGGAACCGGACCAGGGCCACCAGCAAAACCCCGACCAACAGGAGTAAAATCCCCCCGAAGAGGTAGACCTGAACCTGCTGAAAGGACGCGAAGGCCTTCCGCATCTCACCACCACCCGCCGCTTCCGCTTCGGGTTCACGCACCTCCGGACTGATGTGTTCAAAGTCATCCAGGCTGGCCGTGGTGGGCGGCGCAGGCTCCTGACTGCGGGGGATCACTACGCCCTCGGCGGTGGCATCGAGCACCACCCAGCCGTAGCCTTCGATGGGAATCTCGGTCCACGAATGCGCGTGATCGGAATAGAAAATCTGGACATCGCTTGCCGCGTCGTACACGCCACCGGCATAGCCTCCGGACATGCGGGCGGGCATGCCCAGCGAGCGCAACATGAAGACGAGCGAGGAGGCGTAGAAATCGCAATAGCCGCGACGTTCATGAAAGAGAAAATTTTCCAGAGGCGGCAGGCTGGACGAGTTGGTGATTTCCCGGCTGTAGGTGTAATTATCCTTGAGGTAGGTCCGGCAGGCTTCGATGCGATCCGCCAGGCCGAGCGTGGGTGGTGCCACCTGCTGCGCGAGCCCGGCGATGCGGGCCATGACCGGCAGATTCGGGATTTCGTAATACTCCTGGGACACGGTGGAGACCCGCACATCGCCGCCCGGAACCTGGTCAAAAAACCAGGGCG
>JBLIND010000520.1:0-3502 GCA_047639095.1 Candidatus Omnitrophota bacterium
CATTAGGCATTAGAAGCTGATGAACGTCCCGGCGACCGGATCGTAGATCCGGCTCCCGGCTGATCCGAAGCGCACGCGCCATTCGAATCCGAGAATGTCCTCGGCCTTGCCATTAAACGGGTAGCTGGCCTCGCTGCTGTCGTAGTCCAGCGAGATCGACGAGGGATGCATAGGCTTCACCATCCGGGCCGTCTTCATAGCTGGGCGGTGCGCCGTCTGGCGTTGCGGGCAACCCTCCCGCCGATCCTCCCTGCGGCTTTACCTGGGAGGCAAAGCCGCGGGTGAAATCCTGGCAGTACGAATTCCAGGCTTCCAGCTCATTGAGCGCAAGACCGCTGGGATCTGGAAGGTCGGCCCGGAAAGCAGCTAAGGTTTCCAGGAGGTCGAGCTCAATACCCCCGGCGGGCGGCCATGTGAATGGCATACACCGGATCACGGAAGCCAATTTCCTCTTCCAGGTGCAAGCCGTTGTCAAAATCGAGCTCGGCTCCAGACTTCCACCGCGATCCGTCGCCCTGCACCTGCGGGCTGAGATGTAAGGGAGAGCAGAAAAGGCGACGTTGCCATGGACGTCGACCGCACGGGAAACGATATGCATGGCGCCACTGTCCGGGACGAGCGGAACCGCGATCGTCCACGTGTCATTGATGCCGAGCACGCCAAATCCGAGCAGCTGCTGTTCATTAAAGAAATGGACCTCCTGAAGGCCGCTGACATCCGTCACCCCCACGCTGAGATACAAGGACGCCTGACTGAATCCATTCGCGTACGACGCGGAGAGCGGACCGAGCCCAGGCGGGATGGCATCCCCGGAGCCATGCCCAGATCCATCAATCGCCAGAACTGAATTGTACGAGCTACGCCCGTGGGATCTTCGGCGAACTGCGGTACATGCCTGCCTTGATAGGTGGACAAATCGCGCCACACTTCCAGGTCGCCACTTTCCTGCAACATATACCAGCGGGAGGGATCACCCTACGAGGGAATCTGCCAGATGCCGGTGGAGGGTTCTTGGATGGGCGATTGTGTGAGTTGACTGGAGACCTGAGCCGGTGCGTTGACGCTCGTAGAAAGCAGCGTTATGAAACCAATCAGCCAATGTTTAAGCGGTGCACCTAAACATATTTTTACGCTTGTGGAACCGGCAGATCAATCCTTAAGGGACGTGGGCCCGAAGATTGACCGTTCACCTGTATTTATTTCGTTTTCCGTTCGACGGCATGCGGCCTTCTGGCATACTCCGAGGAATGAGAATGTATATATGGATCGCATGCTTCGGGCTGCTGTTTGGAGGCATCTGCAAGGCCGAAGAAATTCACTGGGCCGCACGGAAAAACAACATCACCGAAATCAAAAAGCTGCTTAAACGCAGCCAGGGCCTCGTGCATGAGCGGGATATTCGTCAGGGCCGGACCCCGTTGCACTTTGCCGCAGAGCACGGATCCTTAAGTGCAGCAGAAATTCTCATCGAGGAAAAAGCGGATGTGAACGCAGCCACAAAAAAGGAAGGCCTCACGCCGCTTCATCTCGCAGCAGGCAACGGCCATACGCCACTCGTCTCCCTGCTCTTGCAGCATGGCGCAGACAAAACCATCAAAGACCGCTCAGGCAAGACCCCGGGCGACCTTGCGGCCCTTGCAAACTTTGCTGAGGTTGCGCAGTTGTTAATGACCAGCGAACAAGCATCCAGCTTGCTGCTCCATGCCTCCGTGGGAAATCTGGCCGAGGTGAAAGAACTGTTGGGCCAAAAAGAGGTCAAGGTGAACGAAGTCGATTCCTCGAACAACACCCCCCTGCTCCTCGCCGCGCGCAATGGCCACGTGGCGGTGGTCAAAACCCTGATCCTTCACAAGGCCGATTTAAACCACCTGAATGAGGACAAGGTGAACGCGCTTCAGCTCGCCGTAGAAAGCGGCAATGAGGCCCTGGTAAAGCTGCTGATCGCGGGTGGAGCGGATATTACTTTGCGCAACGACATCGAACAGGGACTGCTGCACCTGGCCCCCTCGCGCGAAGTGGGCGAAATCTTGATGGCGATGGGTGCGGATCCGGATGTGAAAGACGCGGAAGGCGTGACGCCCTTACACCATGCCACGATGAGAGGCGACCTCCCCTTGCTCACCTTGTTGATCGAGTTTAATGCCGACGTCAACCGTGCAGACAATGGAGGTCTGACGCCCTTGCATCTCGCAGCTCAATACGATCATGCCGCCATCGCGGAATTCCTGCTCGGGCAAAAAGCGGATCCGGATCGGCAAACCCTTGAGGGGGATACCGCCCTGCATCGCTGCTCATCCTCACGGAATCATCCACGGCAGGTCGCCGCGCTGCTGCTCAAAGCAGGCGCAAAGGTAAATGTAAAAAACCAGGCGGGCCAGACGCCTCTCGACCTCGAGGAGGCGGTGATTGCCCAGTATGTCGGCATCGGTTTGGATAAAGCCTTTCTGACCCGTGTGCACGAGACCGCCAACTTGTATATCAAGCGCGGGGGAAAGAACGGAAAAGCCCTGCAAAACTAAGCTTTCGCTCGTTCCGATGATAGGAACGGATTCCCCAACGCGTTCCGACCATAGGAACACGTGTCACACAGGACTTCTCACGACTTGATTCTGATGATAAGCGCACGTAAGATTGTAAAATGAACAAGGTTGCGCATCTATTACTCACTTTATTATTGATTCAGCTCCCATCTGCTTTCGCCCAGGCAGGGGGAACCGCAGAGATTTATCGCCTTAAATTTGACGAGCAGCTGGCGCAGATTCTGGTGAAGCAGGAGGAGCAAACCGCCGATCTCATGGGGAAGTATGTAACCGCTCTGGACCGCATGAATGCCAATTACCGCCAGGCGAGCAACCTGGATGCTGTGCTTGAGGTGATGGCCGAACTCGAACGGGCCAAGCTTGAATCATCCATTTCACCGGAGCACCTCAGCCGCCTGTTTTCCGAGCTGGCCGGCCTGCAGAACAAGGTGCTTGGGATTTTTGAGGGAATCCAAAAGGCCGGGGCAGAGGACATCGTGCGCCTGACCGAAGGCTATGGTCGTGCGCTGCAGAGCCTGCAGACGCAACTCACCAAGGACGGCGAAATCAAGGAAGCCATTGCTACGAATGCGATGCTCGATGAGGCCTTGGCAAACAACGATTATCTCAACGCCCGGGCGGTGTTGACCCCTCCCGAACCCGCTCCCGCAGACACGGCGTCGCTAACGCCTTCCAACTTAGTAAAGGGAGATCCCGACGCACCGATACGCAAGCGACGTGTTCAGGCTGACGAAGATATGGATGATCTGGATGATGCTACAGGTCCCCGGATCGGGCTGGTCGTCATTTATCCGAAAGTGGATGCGCCCAAGCGTACGGCTAAAAAAGAAGCGACCTATCACACCGGAAGTGACAGCATGGCGGCAGGGTCCAAAATTATCGCGACGGTAGAAAAAATCACCGAAGAGAGCACCACAAGTAAGACGCGGTCTTACTATGAAAGAAGTAAGGATATCTCCAAG
>JBLIND010000521.1:0-3481 GCA_047639095.1 Candidatus Omnitrophota bacterium
GATGTTGCTGGCGGCCTGCCTGACCCTCTTCCAGGCCCGGCGCTTCTACGCCGAAGGGATCGGCAAGGTTCTCGCTCGCCTCGGGCTCTGGATGCACGGGGTGCGCCTGGTGGTCCACCGATCCGAGCCGTGGCCTTCGGGGCAGGTGGTCTACATCTCCAATCATACCTCCGCACTGGATGTGCTGATCTATATTGCCTTGGGTTTGCCTAACACGCGGTACTTCATGGGCGGGTTCCTGCGAACGCTGTTGCCGCTCTGGGTTATTGCTGGCTGCATGGGTACGTTCTGGACACCGCCGCAGACGCTGACCGAAAAACGTCGGGCCCTGTTCCGTCGCGCATCGGCCCTGCTCGCCCGAACCGGTGAGTCGGTATTCCTCACCCCCGAGGGGCAAAAATGCTGGGTGTTTAATCGCGGCGCCTTTCATCTCGCCATGAGCCTGAAGGCTCCCATCGTTCCTTTTTTCATCACCATTCCCCCGGACATCGATCCGGGGCCCTGGAAGGGGCATTATGGATCCGAGATTCGACCGGGTGAGGTGCACGTGCATTTCAAGCCGGCGGTGCCTACGGCCGACTGGGAGCTCTCCGAACTGGATCAGCAGCGGGAAGCCTTCCGCCGCATGTACTACGATTGGGGCGTCGCCTTGAACGACAAGAGTGTGCTGGCCCCCGAGGCCGCTGATCTCGCTAGTTCTTGAAGACCTTCAGCATGTGTAGCTGACGTTCGCTGGCCGATTGAATCGTGATGAGAAAGTCATTTTCTTCGATCGTCTCTCCGGTCTGTGGAATGCGGCCGAGTTTAAACAGCAGGTAGCCGGCGACGGAATCGTATTCCTCGCCTTCGGGGATGGAGACCCCCAGAATTTCATTGGCTTCGTCCACGGAAAGGCGGGCCTCGATCAGGGTTGAGCCGTCCGGCAGGTGTTGAAAGCGCGTGGCTTTGGGGTCGTGTTCATCCTCGATGTCGCCGACCAGCTCTTCGATAATATCTTCAATCGTCACCAGTCCAGCGGTGCCCCCGTACTCATCGACGACGATGCCCACCTGGCTGTGTTGCTTGCGGAATTGCTGGAGCATGTCATTGATGGGCATGGACTCCGTCACGAAGATCGCCGGCTTTTCGATGGTTCGGATGTTCGCTTCACCCCCCTCATCGCTCACCGCACGCAGCAAATCCTTGACGTGTACGATGCCGACGATGTGATCCACCTTGTCGACAAAGACTGGAAAGCGGGAATACGGGCTGTTTTTGATCTGGCCGATCGCTTCGTGGATGGTCTTTTCGTTTTCAATGGCCACCATGTCGATACGGGGCGTCATAATTTCGCGCGCAACGGTTTCGCCGAATTCGAACACATTCTGGATGATCTCCCGTTCGGAATCCTCGAGCTCCATCTCATGGGTTTGATTGACCAGCGATAAAATCTCCTCCTCCGTAGTGGGGCGATCTTCGTCTTCCGTTCCTTCGGTGGACCACTTGAGCAGCCCGCGTTCAATGCCAGCGATCGGAATGCTGACGGCGAAGCCGATCGTGGCGAGGAAGTGGGTGAAGGGCAGGGTCCGAACGGAGATTCGGTCGGCATACCCTTCCGAGATCGCATAGGGAATAATTTTAATGCAGAGCACATAGAGCGCGAGGTACAGCAGGATGGTGCCTGATGCCGCGGCCCGGCTCAGCTCGAACAGCGCCTGGATGGTCAGGGTGGCAATGCTGGCGGAGACCAGCTGGGCGCAGACCGAGCTGAACATCAGGATGCCCTGCAGCCGTGGCCAGAGGGCTTCGCTGCCCGCAATGAGGTCATCCTGTTCGGGATACTTTTCCCGGAGACGCTGGATGCCTGCAGAACCAGTGATGATGTAGGCATCCAGCAGGATATTGAACACCATGGCGATCAGAAGGGAGATCAGGCAGTAGATGGGCAATTCAATGCTCATACAGGATCGGTTTCTCCTTCATTCGAACTCTGAAATAGACCGGGAATCGAGGCGCGCGCTTCCGGCATTTCCAGCCAGGCCCGCTCCAGGTTCAGCATCGCCGATTTTTCTGTTGGGGTTTCATCCGTCGCCCCGCAGAGGTGATGGCAGCCATGGGCCATGTAAAAAGCGAGCTCGTGGTCAGCCCCTTCACGCTCACCGCCTTCGTGCCAGGCTTGCTGGACGTTTACAAAGATCTCCCCGGTATCGAAGTCAATTCCGGGGGAGGGGGGGTACGCGAAACTGATGACATCGGTCATCCGGTCGCGTTGAAAGTATTCGTGGTTCAGCGCGCGGATTTGTTCATCATCCATGCACACCACGGAGAGTTCCTCCCAGTTGAATCGTTCATCAAGGTTTTGAACCTGCTGCATGAGCCAGCGCGCGAGTGTCGCCAGCTGCTGTTCCGCGAGCAGAAAGTTCGTTTGCAGATTGCTTATTTCTATTTTCATCGTCCTTGGGGTAGGCAATGCGGCCGTGAAGCATGTTGTTGAGGGTGAAGATAAATGATGTTCGGACGCGTGCGAGTTGGGTGAGGGTTATGCCGCAATCATCGAGCTGACCATCGTCGAGTTGTCGACGACTGATGTCGTTGACCAGGGTCTCGATGTTGCTGGAGGAGGCCTTGCCGATGGAGCGCGAAGCGGCTTCGATGGCATCGGCGAGCATGAGGATGCCCATTTCGAGTGTTTGCGGCTTGGGTCCGGGGTAACGAAAGTTCTCATCGCTGATCTCACTCGCGGTAGCCCCTTTGGTGCGGCCTTCCTGCTCTGCCAGCTCGATGGCACGGCGATAAAAGTAGGCGATGACGCCGGTGCCATGATGCTGCTGGATACCATCGATGATGGGTTGGGGGAGATTATACCGTTCGGCCAGGCCCACCCCTTCCTTCACATGTGCGATGATCACCAGGGTGCTCATGCTTGGAGAAAGGTCGTCATGCGGGTTGTCTTTGTATGGAATGTTTTCGATGAAAAACCCCGGCTTGGTCAGCTTGCCGATGTCGTGATAGTAGGCACAGACGCGGACGAGCAAATCGTTGGCGCCGATTTCGGATGCGGCGGCACTGGCCAGGTTGGAAACCATGAGGCTGTGGTGGTAGGTGCCGGGTGCTTCCAGGGCGAGGCGCTCGAGCACGGGGTGGCTCATGTCCGACAACTCCAGCAGGCGGATGTCGGTGGTCAGCTTGAAGCTGTACTCAAAGAGCGGAATCAGCATCAGGGTGATCAACGCGATCACCGGACCGTTCAGGAACGCGGTGCCACCCTGCAGGAGTGCGGTCGCCCAGGTCTGCTGGTGGTAGATGGCGAGTACGATGGTAAACAGCAGTTGGGTGGTTCCGATGAGGAGACCCGCCCGGAACAGGTTGCTGCGCTTGTGAATTTTGCGTGCGGTAATCAGAGCTGTGACCGAACCCAGCAGGCCGAGCAGGAAGACCGTAAAATTGGCCTCCAGTGCGAGGGTAATGCTGACGCAGGAAAAAAGGGCGACGGTCAGCCCGA
>JBLIND010000522.1:0-3480 GCA_047639095.1 Candidatus Omnitrophota bacterium
CCTTCGCCATCTCCGCGTTGCATAAGCGCGGGCTGGATGAGCTGTTCTCTGCCGTGATCGGCCTGTTACCGGAAGGGGAGGAGCCCAGCATCGTACACCCACTTAAAGTGGCGGTCGTGGGTCGGCCAAACGCCGGGAAATCGTCGTTCATCAATCGACTGATCCGTAACGACCGGGTCATCGTTTCCGAAATTGCCGGCACCACCCGCGACAGCGTGGAGGTGCCCTTTGTGATCGGTCGCGGCGAGACCGCCCGACACTACCTGTTGATCGATACCGCAGGCGTGCGTCGCCGAAGCAAGGTGACCGATGCCGTCGAGCGATTCAGTATCTTCCGGACAGAGAAAAGTATCGAACTCTCCGATGTGGTCGTACTCGTTCTGGATGCAACGGAGGGGCCCAAAGGCCGGGATAAACGTCTCGCCTCCCTGATTGAAGCGAAGGAGAAGGGGTGCATCATTCTGGTGAACAAATGGGATCTCGCGGATGATACCGAAATCACCCAGCGCAAGTACGGCGAGGCGCTGGGGGAGGAACTCCCGTTTCTCCGGCACGTTCCGATCATTTTTGTCAGCTCGCAATCCGGCTACAATATTCGCAAGAGCATCGAAGCCATCGACTACGTAGCCTCCCAGGTCTCGCAGGAAGTAGGTACGGGTGTGTTGAATCGGATCATCGAAGAGTGTGTGGCCCGGAATCAGCCGCCCATGGTGAAAAATAAGCGTCTTAAAATTTATTATGCCACCCAGGTGGATGTTCGCCCGGTCCGGATTAAATTATTTGTCAATAATCCGGTGTTGGTGACCGAGAACTATCGGAAATATCTCGTCAATAAGTTGCGTGCATCCTTCGGCCTCGAAGGAGCTCCGGTTATCCTGCACTTCACCCGTCGCAGATCCCAGATCATAGAAAGTTAAGCCATGACTGCCGGTGATACGCATCTGCCACAGATCACCCTGGCGACCCGGGTCACCATCGTTCGGATACTGGGGATCCCTGTGTTCGTCCTGCTCATGCTCTATTATTTTTTGAGCATCCGTAATGGCCAGCCTGAGGAAAGCTATCGCTTGGCCTCCCTGGTTTGTTTTATCCTCATCATTGCAACCGACGCCTTGGATGGTTACCTCGCGCGTTCACGTGACGAAGTGAGTCGGCTGGGGCAGATTCTTGACCCGATCGCGGATAAGCTCCTGGTCCTTTCCGCGCTGGTGCTCTTGACCCGGCCCTACCAGGAGGCTTTCCAGCCGCAATTGCCCCTCTGGTTCGCCACGCTTTTGATCTCGCGCGATATTTTTATTGTTGCGGGATGTCTCGTCATCCAGTCGGTCAAACACAAGGTCGAGGTGCGGCCCCGCTGGAGTGGCAAACTTTCCACCTTCCTGGTGGCTGGAACGATCGCGCTCGTGCTGCTCCCCGCTCCTCAGATCGTGATCAACGGCTTCTTGATTACGTCCGGTATATGCATCACCATCTCCTGGTTTCAGTACCTGCAGGACGGCATGAAGCAACTGCACACCCCCTAGTAGATGCCCCGCACTTCAGTTGGCGGGTTCTTCGTCGCCCGCTTCGGTGGATTCGGTTGCCGTGTTGAGCGCCTCATCCTGTAGTTGCCAGAACGCTTCGACGCTCAGCGCCTTGCCTGAGTCATCGAGCATGATCTGTTCGAGTGTTTTGTTCGCACGCAGGCTTTCCATGCCCTTTTTGATCTGAGCCGGTTGAAATTTCAAAACTTTCAACGGCAGATGTGCGACAAAATCCAAGTTGTCAGCCGGGGTGTCCAGGAGGTCCAGAGCCTCCAGTTGATCGAGCTGCTTAAGAGCGTCCAGCTGCTTGAATTTGGTGCCGGCCAGGCTGAGCTTTTTCAGGGGCATGTGCGCCAGGGTGTCCAGGTTCCGGACTTGGGTGGTTCCCTTCAGACTCAGATTTTCGATGGGTGAATCTGCAAGCGGACTGAGATCTTCAACCCCGGTATCGGTGAGGATCAGGGTGCGCAGGGGAAGCCCCTTCAACGGGCTGAGATCCCGCAGGTTGGGGCCGTGCAGGCGAAGGTAGCTCAGGGGTAAGGATTTCAATGCGCTGATGTCCTGTATGTCGCCGGCTTCAAGCAGATCGACCCTGGTAATGTGTTCGTGTTCCATTTCGAATACGCCTTCCCCATTGTAGCCTGGATTCTTCGCACGGATGTCGCGTTTGATTTCTTCAATCGAGAGCACGGGGTAATACCGCATGCTGGACAGGCGGTCGAGAAAGCTGCGGTAAGTATCCGCAAAATCCGTACTTCCATATTTCTCCCGATAGGTGCTGCTCATCAGTCGGATCACCCGGACGCGGCTTTCGTCATAGTGGGATCGTTCGAGGTGCATAACCAGGACGTCCGGCGCCAGGATCTCCGAGGGCAGCATGGCGCTATGCAGGAGGCTGGAAAATGCCCAGCGTGCTTCGCGTTCCACTTGTTCGCCCGCAGCCTTTCGCACGGCTGCTTCCTTTATTTTGATGATGGGTACCAGGCGTGAGGCCAGCGCCGTGGATAAATCCCGCTCCGAGTTTTTGAAGTAACTCAGCGCCGTCTGCTCGCGTTGCGCACGCAAGGCTAGACAGCCAAGAACAAAATCAGCATCGGAGCCGAAGCTCTCTTCAATGCGTTTCACCCGTTCCGCTCCGCTTAAATCGCGTGGATTCAACTTCATTTCGATCGAGCCCACGATGGGGCCGTTGTCTTCCACCTGACGTGTTACTGTAATGGAGTTTGTCCCGACCTGCTTGATGACAAAGAGGACGGGTCCATCGGGGGTTTCGATCTCGATGGTCTGCCCTACCTGCGATTTGAAGGTGAGCAGAATTTTTTCATCGAGTCCGTTGAGCAGGTCGAGGGTTGAGTCGAGTTCTTCGAGTTTTGCTTTTACGGGCTCCAGCTCTGGGGCTTTAATCGCTGCTTCAAGGTGTGTTTTCACTTGGCTGGCCTGGTTGCTGATGATGAACGATGCAAGGTGGTCCACCAGGGTTGCATAACCTTCTGCCGCGCGTTGCTCGCGTTCACGAACCTCGGTTTGCAGCCGCTCGATACGGGTGTTCGTCTGCATCTCCAGATCTTTACGCAGGTCCGTTGTTTCCTGTTGAAGGGGCCCCGAGTAGGCGGTTACCGCTTGAAGGGCTGCAGGGTAGTCCGCTTTTTCCAGGCTGGAGTCAATGGCTTGCTGGATCTCAACCCGTATGGCGTCCAGCGCCTGGCTTCGCTCGTTTTTCAGGCCTGCGATGGCGTCCTGGATCTCTTGTTCAAGTGACGCCAGTTCCAGGGAACCTGCACGTGGAGCAAGCGCCTGCAGGGCGGACACGTGGCCTGCGTGATCCTCAGGACGCTGCCGCATGGCCGCCAGGCGTTCCGTGTATTCCGCGCGAATATCATTCTGTGCCGCTTCCGTTTCCCTGGCCATACGCTCCAGGGCGAGGACGGCCCGCTGCTGCTCGGCAGCCTGTGCCTCC
>JBLIND010000523.1:0-3465 GCA_047639095.1 Candidatus Omnitrophota bacterium
CAGGCCGGCATCACCAATCTGACCACCCGATTCGCCGTAGAAGGGCGTTTCCTTGATGATCACCTGGGTGTCGCCGAGCACGGCGAGGACTTCCGACACATGCGTGGTGCGATCGTAGCCGACAAATTCGGATTTCACCCCGCGCGACACCAGATCCGCCACCATATCAGCCGTTTCGCCATCGGTCGCCTTGCCCCGCTGACGATCACGTTTTTTCCGTTCTTCGAGTACGCCTTTGAAGCCGTCTTCATCCACGCTCAGATCGTGTTCGCGCGCCATGAGCTGTGTCATGTCGATCGGAAATCCATACGTGTCGTAGAGTTTAAATGCCTCTTCGCCACTGACGGTTTTCCGGCCTTCTTTTTCGAGTACGCTCACCAGCTCGGCAAAAATTCCGGTGCCGCGATCGAGGTTGCGGACAAAGCCTTCTTCTTCGCCGCGGATCGCACTGACGATCGCATCCCCGCGCTCAACGATATTTGGAAACGCGCCGCCGAGGCGATCGACAACCACCGGGAACAGCTCGGTCATGAACGGCTGTTCGAATCCGAGTTTCCTTCCGTACAGCGCCGCACGACGCAGCAGGCGACGCAGCACATACCCGCGGCCTTCGTTACTTGGGGTGACGCCATCACTGATCGCGACCGAAAGCGTGCGCACATGATCGGAAATCACCCGCATGGCGACGGCAAATTCATCGTCGTAGGGCTTACCACTCATGGCCATCAACTTTTCGATGTAGGGCATGAAGACGTCGGAATCGTAATTCGAGTTCTTCCCCTGAAGCGTGGCGACGAGACGCTCGAATCCCATCCCGGTGTCGACGTGCTTGCTGGGCAACTCTTCCAGGCTTCTGTCGGCGCGGCGATTGTACTGGATGAAGACGAGGTTCCAGATTTCGAGTACCTCAGGCAGATCAGCGTTGACCATGTCGGCGGTGGCGTTGCCTTCAGGCGTCCCGTCGAAATGAATTTCCGAGCAGGGTCCACACGGACCGGTATCGCCCATTTCCCAGAAGTTATCCTTCTCGTCAAAACGCAGGATGTGATCATGCGCGATGTCCGTCTCGGACTTCCAGAGCTCCATGGCTTCATCATCGTCTTTATACACCGATGCCCAGAGTCGGGCCTTGGGCAGCTCAAGGACCACGGTCAGAAATTCCCAGGCCCAGGAGATGGCTTCCTTTTTGTAGTAGTCGCCGAACGACCAGTTGCCGAGCATCTCAAAGAAGGTGTGATGGTAGGTATCCACGCCAACTTCTTCGAGGTCGTTGTGTTTACCGCTCACGCGAATGCATTTCTGCGTGTCCGCCACGCGATGGTGATCGGGGTCCCGCGCACCGAGAAAAATCTCCTTGAAAGGCACCATGCCCGCGTTGACGAACAGCAGGGTGTCGTCGGACGGCAGGTACACCGGGGCGCTGGGTACAATCTCGTGCTGCTTGGAGCGGAAAAACTCCAGAAAGGCTTCGCGTATCTCGTTTGCGGTCGTTGGCTTGCTCATGTTTTGTCCCGTTGGGCGGTTAAATGGAGCGGAGTACATAGAGGATGAACACAAATCTTCAAGTATTTGTGGGGATGGAGCGCGAAATACGACGGGGGGAACCACGAAATACTCGAAAGGCACGAAACGTTTTTTCCCGTAGCATGGCGGTGTCGCCTCAGCGACCGGCCGTGTTGCAGGACCACGGAGGCTGGAGGATGAGGGAGGCGCGCGAAACACGCGAAATGACGCGAAAAGATGGAGTGTATTTTTGGGTGTCCGGAGGAGCGAGGCCAAATTGGTGAAATCGGTGATCAAAAGGGGCCGTGTTGGCCGAAGGCAGAACTAAGCCCGGACCTTAACAATCTCAACCGTCCTCCGCTTCCACGTCCTGACCCACAAGACCACGCCACCGACCATCCCCGCCACAATCGCAACCTTGCCTCAAAAGAGAATCTGGAGAATCAGGGTTCCCAGGCGATGCGGTAGTAGCCACGCACAAGCGATTGGAATGGTTCAAGGATTTCCCACAGGGTGGATCCGGCGATCAGGGTTTGCATGGGCGTCCAGGTGTCGTTAGTGAGGTCGTTACAAAACTCGATGCGATAGACTTGGCCGGGGACGGTACTCCAGCGGAGCCGGATGTGCCCAGCGGATGGGAGAGGCGCAGTGAAAACGAGATGCGCGTCGGGCATGGGGGGCAGGCCACCGGCCTGCCAGCTGGCGGGATCATTCCCATAAACGTAGGCGGCAATGCGCTCGAGGGGAAGGCCGGATCCATCGGCGGCGAGGGGCCAGGGAAGCGTGGGGCGATAGTCGATCTTGTCGACGAGGATGTACGGGATGCTGTTGTCGGGTTCGATGTCGCCGGGCATGCGCAAGCGCAGGGTTTCGCCGGCGTTGTTTAAACTGCCATTCCATGGACCGAACACCGATACGGATGGATCGATCGAATAGGCCGCGCGGAAAGCGGCTTCATTGGTGGAGCAAACAAAGACCCGCGCCCAGGCCGCGAGCGTATGGTTTGTCGGAAACTCAAAATCAACCGCGGAGGTCAATCGCCAGGTGCCGATTTCGACCGCCGCATCGCTCGCATTCATCAGTTCGACATATTCGATTCCGGTCGTGGGATGATACATGACCTTCGTAAACACGACCGGGCCCACCGCCGGGTAGGCGTTCACGGAACCGGGCGTCTGAACCCGCTGTGCGGTGAAGTCGGTTTCCCCATCACTCCGCCGGTGCAAACCGAAACTGACGTCGCGCGCACTCGCACCAAAGTCCACGGAGTCGATGAAGGTCACCGCGCCGTTGGTTGCCACGCGAGTCAAGATCACCTGGTCGCCGAGCTCGCTGAAGGCGAAGCCTAAAACCAATTCATCCGCCAGCCAATAAGCGCCGCCGGGGATGGCATTGGTCAGTGCGTATTTCTGCAGGTCGTCGAAGTCGTCGCTTAGAAACAAACCCGTCGTGACAAGCGTCGTGTCGCTCGTATTCACCAGCTCGACCCAATCCAATCCCGGAGCCGCATCACTGTGCGCGAGCACTTCGTTGATGACTAACGCCTCCTGGCAGTCCCCCGCCCTACCCGGCGATCCGTGCAGCAGGCAACTCGAACGCCAGAGATCGCCCGACTTCAGCGCGTCCGTACGGTTGGTGCCCACCGCATACGGATCGATCAACTCAGCAGAGCTGCCCTTGCCATCCGCGCGTTCAGGCCAATCGTTGCCATCGGTGTACGCCACGCGGAACAGCTCCGTCCCGTCCGGCGCATTCACGACCACATCCTCGCCACTGTCCGACAAACCACCCGACCAGGCGCCGGCGACGACGATGCCGGGATACGCATACGGGGAGGCCGGATTGCGATACCGCAGGTCAAAGTCGGCCGCATCTTCCACAATGAGCACGTATTCCCCCGCCCCGAGCAAGAGCTCGTTGGTGAACGCAAAATTAACCGCATTGGAGATACTCAAGCCGTTC
>JBLIND010000524.1:0-3390 GCA_047639095.1 Candidatus Omnitrophota bacterium
AGCACATGCGGGCAAAAAGGAATGTGGGCATGGCTGCTGCAAGGAAGCGCTTGCTAAGGGTGAGGTTTGTCTGAAGTGCAATCCTGGCGCCAAAGATAAGAAGTAACAGGGCACTCGGATACCAGCGGTGGACGCGCCTTGTGGAGCGCCCTCGCTGTCGAGGGGGGGCTTACGTCTGGCTTGGTGTCATAAATGGGACGCACCTGCATCCGGCGACCGTTCCCAGCTGATCCGAAAGCGGGAATAAGCGGTTGAATGCTGATCCATTGCACCCTACTTTAACCGGCAATCATGGATACCAGCACACATTCAAAAGATGATCCCGGTCGTTTTCTCTGCGACACCGTAGAACGGCTGTTACCTCTGTATAAGGACGATTCGGTTGATCGCCCGGAGAATATTCTCAGCTCCTATCCCAGTTCGGCGCGGATCATCGACGGGCTTGAAGTCCTCATCGATCTGGTTTTGCCGGGTCGCTTTTCATCGGATGCGATTGCCATGGAGGATTTCAGCGTCTTCCTGATGCGCCGTCTCAGCCATGCCTGGCGGATCCTGCGTCCAGAACTGCAACGGGCGGTGCCTTTTCGCTGGTATGGGGAGGCTGCACGCGTCGAAGGCGCTCCCGCACCGAGCTGCCCCAGCGAGGCCTCGCACGAAATCATTCACGCCTTCATGAATCGCTTTCCGTACATCCGGGAAATGATCATTGAAGACATCATCGCCGCCTATAATGGCGATCCCGCCGCGTTGAACTACGCCGAAGTCCAGCTCGCTTACCCGGGACTGCTTGCGGTGGCCTCCCATCGCATTGCGCACGAGCTCTACCTGCTGGATGTGCCCATTGTACCGCGGGTGATGAGCGAGTGGACGCATTCCCGGACCGGGGTTGATATCCACCCCGGAGCCCGGGTGGGTCGCGGCCTGTTTATTGACCACGCGACGGGTGTGGTGATTGGTGAAACCACGGTGATCGGAAACAACGTCAAACTGTACCAGGGCGTGACGCTCGGAGCCAAAAGTTTTCCGCTGGATGCCAACGGCCATCCCATCAAGCATATCAAGCGTCATCCTACCGTTGAAGATGACGTCGTGATTTATGCGGGGGCGACCATCCTCGGCGGGGAAACGGTCATCGGGAAGGGAACCACCATCGGCGCCAATGTCTTCCTGCACGAAAGCGTTCCTCCGGAAAGCCTGGTTACGAATCAGCACCCGGAGTTGAAAATAAAAAACGCGAATGGCCATTAAGCCCGCTATCGAGATCGAGTACTGTTCACGTTGCCGCTGGCTCATGCGTGCCGCCTGGTATGCCCAGGAGCTGCTCAGCACCTTCGAGGAGGATCTCCAGACCGTCACACTTCGCCCGAACCTGGAGGGTGGGGTGTTTATCATCCGATTGGATGGTACATGCCTGTGGGATCGCAAGGTGGATGAGGGGTTTCCGGACGTGAAGGCGTTGAAACAGCTCGTGCGCGATCGCATTGCCCCCGACCGGGATCTCGGACACACGGATCGCTGACATGGCCCGGTTTTCCATCGACCAACTCGATCATTTGATCCTCGGGCCTCCGGGTAAATGGCGTGCTGTACGCGGAGTAGCCTTTGCCTACCTGGTTTTCACCTTCATCGCCCACTTCATGTCGGGTTTCATGATGTATCCCATCCAGGACGCCGGATATGATGACACAGATGAAATCATCAAGCTGACGAGCGCTGGCGGCAGGCAGATCTCCGCCATCATGAAAGAACAGCCGGGAGCGCGCTATACGATTTTATTCTCGCATGGGAATGCAGAAGACATCGGCGACCTGGAATCGCTTCTGGTGGATTTGCGCGATGCAGGGTTCAGCGTATTCGCATACGATTACCACGGCTATGGTACGAGCGAGGGGCGTCCATCTGCTTCGCATACCTACATGGACATTCGTGCCGCGTATCTTTACCTGACGGAAACGCTTCAGATTCCGGAAGAGTCTATCATTCTCTACGGCCGAAGCCTGGGCTGTGGACCGACCATCGAATGGGCGTCCACCCATCATCCGGGGGCCGTAATCCTTGAATCTCCCTTCCTCTCCGCGTATCGCGTGATCACCCGCATTCCCCTGTTTCCCTTCGATAAGTACAAGAACGTGAAAAAGATCGCGAAGGTGAGCTCTCCGGTGCTCTTGATCTACGGCGAAAATGATGAGGTGGTGCCGCCCAGCCACAGCAAAGCACTGTTTGCGAAGACTACTGCCCAGCCTAAGCAGCTATTGGAAATTAAAGGGGTCGGCCACAACGACTTGCATGCCCTGGCCGGTCGCGAAGCCATTGAGGGCATTGTTCGCTTCATAAAAGAGCTTGAAAATCCTTTGGAATCCCGCTGAATGGCCCGAATCGACGCCCATGGCATCCAGCCTGTGGATAACTTGTTAATAGCCTGAATTCACCTCGGACGCGTTGCGTGGGATCGGGGAAGTATTTTGGAGTAAAAACCTATTTTTTTCACTGGACTACCACGCACCTGTGAACTATCTATCCCCGCTCGTTTTCGGGGTACAGATCTGTTTCTGTGTGACAACGACCGACAATTTGTAGAATTAAGAGCTTAGGTAGACAAGAAAATGGCTAAATCCGGAAAAACTAAAAAAGCGGCTTCCAAACGCTTCAAAAAGACGGCTACGGGTAAATTGAAATTCAACCGTCCCGGGAAGCGTCACTTGGCTCAATCGAAAAACCGTAAGCGCATGCGCAAACTCTCCAAATCCGGAATTGTTTCTGCTGGAGACATGCGTCGTATGAGACGGGCCACTGGCGTTTGCTAGACCTAAACCACCCATTTACTTACCAGGAGATATCACATGCCACGTTCAACTAACGCCCCCGCATCACGCAAACGCCGGAAACGCCGGCTCAAGCTCGCTCGCGGATTCCGCGGCAGCCGCAGCAAATTATTCCGCACCGCTACTGAAGCGGTCGATCACGCCATGGCGAATGCCTTTACGCATCGCAAGCAGAAGAAGCGGATGTTTCGCCGTCTGTGGATTGCTCGTATCAACGCTGCTACGCGTGAACACGGCATTACGTACAGCCGGTTCATTCACGGCATGGACAAAGCCGGCATCGAGCTCAACCGCAAGATGATTTCCGAGATCGCGATTCACGACCCCAAGGGTTTTGAAGACCTCGTGAGCAAAGCCAAATCGGCTATTGCGTAAATCTGCGTAAATCTGCGTAAATCTTCGGGAAACGCATTTTTGAAAGCGCTGCATTCGTGTGGCGATTTTTTTGTTCTCATGGACCGGGCGCGATGGGTTTGGCCGGGTGAAGGCAGGGCTTGGTCAGGTGGGTGCAGTACGAAGCCGGTTTTCCGATCATAGGAACGCGTCCCGAGGCCGCTTGGGCTGGCTA
>JBLIND010000525.1:0-3381 GCA_047639095.1 Candidatus Omnitrophota bacterium
CGCCGATGAAAAACCTGCCACGCTTGTTAGCCCTCATTCTGATAACACCTCTCATCGGGTGGGCGGAATCGTCCTTTGATTCGCTGCTGCAACCGGCATTCAACGACCATTGCGTCAAGTGCCATGGCAAGGATGATAAGGTCAAAGGCAAGGTCAACCTGCTCGACGTAAAAAACATCGAGGACCTGCTGCTCCAGCCTGAGCTGCTCGAAGACATGATCGTCGCGCTCGAAGACCGGGAGATGCCGCCTGAAAAAGAGCCCCCGCTGAAGCCTGAACTGCGCCAGAATCTACTCAAAGAGCTCCGCACGCTGTTTAAGCAATCCGTGGCCCAAAACGGCTTTGCTCCGACGCCCATCCGACGGATGAATCGCTTCCAATACAACAACGCGGTCGTCGACCTCCTGGATCTCGATCGCGGGATCTTCCCCCTGGTGGAGCGCTTGATGCGGCGGCAATCGGATTACTTCCATCCCGAAAAAGGGACCATGCCGGATGAAGTCCGCGTCTCCTGTCGCCCCTTGAGTAAGGACCGCGATGGCGAACGTGCGGAAGGCTTCTTCGGGGTTGCCGCATTTCCGCAGGATCTACGGGCAGAGCACGGCTATGACAATCGCGCCGATCATCTCACCCTCTCCCCCTTGTTGATGGAGTCGTTTCTCCGTCTCAGCCAGACGATCGTCGAGAGCACGGATTTAAACCCCAGGGAATGTGGCCGTTGGAACGCCGTGTTTGAAGCCCCACCGGAGGCGTCGGTGAGCACCCAGCTCCGCGAACGCATCGCCAAACTACTGCGACACGCCTGGCGACGGCCGGTCGATCCCGAGACCCTCGATCGCTTCGTTGCATTTGCCGAGTCTGAGCTGAAGCAGGGCGCGAACTTTACAGATGCCATGAAAACCATGGTTGGCGCGGCCATCGCGTCTCCCGATTTCATCTATCTGTACGACACATCCCTTGAACCCGGCACAGGTGAAGTCGACGACTTCGAACTCGCCTCGCGGCTCTCCTTTTTTCTCTGGAGCAGCATTCCCGATGCCATCCTGCTGGACCTCGCCGAGGCCGGAACCCTGAGCGAGCCGGAAACCCTGAACGCCCAACTCGATCGCATGCTGAACGATCCACGCATGGCGCGATTCTGCGAGAGCTTTCCCAGTCAGTGGCTTCAGCTCGACCGTCTGATCACCGCCGTTCCTGATCCGGTAAAATTTGCGAACTTTTATTTTCACGGCGACTCCTACAAAGCGAGTATGCACATGATGATGGAGCCGCTCTTGCTCTTCGAGACCGTGTTCATCGAAAATCGCTCAATCATGGATCTGCTCGACGCGGATTTCACCTGGACGAGTGACGTCCTCACCAGCGCCTACGCGGGCTTGAATATCGCCAAGCGGCGAGAGGTGGTCGACATGAACTTTACGCGTGTCCCGGTGGAGAATCCACACCGCGGGGGCGTCATCACCACCGCCGCCGTCCTGACCATGACGTCCAGCCCGCTCCGCACCCAACCGATCTCCCGCGGCGCCTGGGTCAACACCGTCATCTTCAACGATCCTCCCGAACCCCCACCGGCGGACGTACCGCCCTTACCCGAGGCCGACGAGGAACAACGCAAGAAATTCACCTTGCGCGAGCGCCTCGAAGACCACCGAAAGCGGGAAGACTGCGCGAGCTGCCACGATCAATTGGATCCCCTCGGCTTTGCCCTGGAAAATTACGGCCCCACCGGTGTGTGGCGGGATCAATACGAGAACGGTCGCGACGTGGATCCCAGCGGCCGGCTGTTCAACAAGTATGACTTCAAATCCACGCTCGAATTTAAATACCTGCTCCTGAAAGAAAAACGCCGGTTCCATCGAGGGTTTTCTGCACATCTGTTGTCTTACGCACTCGGTCGCGAACTCAGTGCCGCGGATTCACCCGCCCTCGATCGCATCACCGAAAGCGCGCTTGCGGGCGAGGACGGCCTGCGTGATCTGTTGAAACAAGTTGCCCTGAGCGAACCCTTCCATCATAAAAATACTGCAGCTGGAGAACCCAAGCATGAAAACTGAGACCCCCATTTCACGCCGCACCTTCTTGCGAGGCGTCGGCGGCACCACCTTGAGTCTTCCCTGGTTGGAGAGTCTCGCCGCCGCACCCGGGAAAGAAAACCCGGCCACCCGCATGGCCTTCTTCTACCTCCCGAACAGCCTGGTCCGCAAAGGCTTCTTCCCCGGAGAATCGGATCGCGCCCTCCCCTCTTTTGCCGGCCAGAACAACGTCTGGCGATTCGACGGGCAGACCACGCCCGTGGGCAATCATCCTCTGACCTTTACGCCCACCATGGAACCGCTGCACGGCATGCGGGAGAAGCTGTCCCTGATCACCGGGCTGGATCGCACCTTCCAACACGGAACGGATTCGCATGCGCAGGCCGCCTCGTGTTACCTCACCCGCTCTGCGCCGTATACGCTCAAGAATTCGGCCTACCCGCTCGACCGCACCCTGGATCACGTGGTCGGTGATCACATCGGCCAGCAGACGCCCTTCGCCACGCTCGAAATGAGCTGCAACGACGCCAAGGACAACATCGAATCGATCTATTTTGACAACATGTCCTGGTACGGACCGGGCCATGTCGCGCCTTCGATGCGCGACCCGCGCAAGGTATACGACCGGCTGTTCAGCACCGGGACCCATACCCGCCATCGAAATATTACCGACCTGGTACTGGGGAATGCACACCGCCTGGAAAAGAAACTCGGCCGCACCGACCGGGAAAAATTCGCTGAATACTTCGAAGCGATTCGCACCATCGAACAGCGCATGGACCGACTGGACCGGATGAAGGCGGAGGTGGCATCCTATAAGCCCGAACGTCCGCGCGACCACCTGCCGCGAAACGAATACATCCACCTCATGAGCGATCTCTTTATCACGGCCTTACAGGCGGGTCTGACCCATGTCGGAACCTTCATGGTCGCCCCCGAGCGTTGGCAGACCACGAACAAGTACGAAGGCATCCTCGACAAGCCGGAGAGCCATCACGCAATGACCCACAACCAGAAAGAATATCTCGAGCAGCTCTTGAAACTGGATCGCTGGCATATCAGCGCCTACGCCCGCATGCTGGAGAAAATGGATGCGATCGAAGAAGCCAACGGAACCACCCTGCTCGACAATACCATTTTCACCCTCGGCTGCGGAATCGGTGACGGCTCCACCCACCAGTACAACGATCTCCCCTTGGTCGTCGCCGGTGGTGGTGGCGGTAATCTGAAACTCGGTCAGCATGTTCACTGTACCCCCGGGACCCCCCTCGCAAACCTCTGGCTCACCCAGCTACAAGCCCTGGGTATCAAGCAGGAACGCTACGCCGACAGCACCGGGATGCTGTCC
>JBLIND010000526.1:0-3340 GCA_047639095.1 Candidatus Omnitrophota bacterium
CCGGGCCTGGACCGCCGCCGCAACGCCACCGGAGGTGCCGCCGTAGATACAGATATCGGTTTCGACCACTTCGGCTGCCGGGGTGGTTGAGATGAGGAGATGAATGAGGATGAGGAAGGCGTGGCGAGTGTGGAGGAGCATGCCTCTATCATAAGGGGTGAGCGGGGACAGGCAATGCGTAATTTAACCCCGTTGCATGGCCGTCCTCTTCCGTGGACACACGCAACCACGGCAGAGGATGGCCACGCTACGCTTGTTGTTGAACAGGGTGTAGATAGTCGCTACATCATACTACATGAATCGTCCCTTTCTCTATCTCGCAATCTGTTTGGTGTCCCTCTGGTCGGCCCTGGCCGCTGACAAGCCCAACATCCTCCTCATCATGGCCGACGATATCGGGATTGAAGGGTTCGGCTGCTACGGTGGAACCTCGTATAAAACGCCGAACATCGATGCCCTGGCCAAGACCGGTCTTCGCTTTACCCACGCCTATTCCCAGCCGCTCTGCACTCCCACGCGGGTCGAGCTCATGACGGGCAAATACAACCAGCGGAACTGGATGTTTTTCGGCATTCTGGATCCAAAGGAGAAAACCTTCGGGCATCTGATGCAGGACGCCGGTTACGCAACCTGCATCGCGGGTAAGTGGCAACTGCAGTCGTATGATCCTCCCGACTTTCCCGGGGCGGAAAAACGGCGAGGCAAGGGCATGCATCCCCGGGATGCTGGGTTCGATGCCTATTCGTTGTATCACGCCGAACACACCGAGGATAAAGGCTCGCGCTACGCCGATCCAACCGTGTTGCACAACGGAAAGCTGCACACCCTCAAGGGTATGTACGGCCCGGATCTTTCGGTCGAATTCATCAGCCATTTCATGAAGCAACATCGCGAAGAACCGATGTTCATTTATTATCCGATGGCCTTGCCGCACTGGCCGATGACGCCAACGCCGAACTCCAAGGCCTGGGCGGATCCTTCGCGGCGTCTGGAAGAAAGCGTGGAGCACTTTCCGGACATGGTGGCGTACATGGATCTCCTGGTCGGTCAGCTCGTCGATGAGCTCGAGCTGTTGGGCCTGCGGGAAAATACCTTGATCCTTTTTTACTCGGACAACGGGACCGACAAACGCATTACCTCTCAGATGGGTGAGCTCGCGGTTCCCGGTGGGAAGAATCAGGTCAAGCAGAGCGGCATTCGCGTTCCCCTGATCGCCAACTGGCCGGGGAAGGTCGCTCCCGGGATCAACACCGACCTCGTCGACGCCTCCGACTTTTTACCTACCCTCGCGGAGCTGGGGGGCGCGAACATTCCGGCCGATTGGAAAACCGACGGGATCAGTTTAGCGCCGCGCCTGTTCGGCAAACCGGGCACGCCACGCGAATGGACCTTCTTCTGGTACGATCCCCGGCCCGGCTGGGATAAGGAGCCGTTCACCCGGCACATTTTTGCCCTGGACCGCAACTACAAGCTCTTTTCCGATGGCCGGATGTTTTCAATCGATGGGAATCTGCCGACCGAACAGGCGCTGGAACTCTCACAGCTGACACCTGAAGCAGAGGTTTCGCGGGATCGACTCCGGAAGGTCATCGACCAGATGATGCAGCCCCCCTTGTCAGACGCCGCGCGCATGGACCCGGTCGAATTCGGCAAGCCGTGATGGCGAAAGGGGCTGCAACGCGGTTCTTGCACGTCTTTCAATCGCCTGCTAAGGTGGCCAAATATTTAATCCGATAATAAGGAGGACCAGATGGATCAACCACCCGTTCAAGTACAAGTAAGCCAAGCCCCGACCAACAACGTTGCGTTATGGAGTATGATTCTCGGCATCATGGGCCTGTTGTGCCTGGGCCCAATCACCGGCATTCCCGCGCAGGACTGAGCGATCTGTTTTGCTATGAGTCACGAACAGATCAATAACCCCCTTCACGGCATCACCCTGGAGATGATGGTCCAACGGCTGTCGGATTACTACGGCTGGGATCGTCTGGGGGAATTGATCGACATTCGTTGCTTCAATTTTGATCCATCCGTGAAGTCGAGTTTGAAGTTCCTCCGCCGGACCCCCTGGGCACGCACGAAGGTCGAAGTGCTCTACGTTTCCACGGATTGGGACGAACCGGACGACGAGGCCCAGTAGGTTGGGTCTCCGACCCGACTCTTAAGGTTGCCGGTTATGTCGGGACAGAGTCCCAATCTGCGGATTGGGACGAATCGCCGGCGCAAAGACCTCCAGTTAGTATCGCACAGGCCCCCGCGAGTAGTGTATGTCACCCGCGTGGTGAGCGCCCGTCGCGTTCGCCTTCAGCCGCTTGAATCGAGATTATGCCTTCAGAGAAGAAAAAATTTAAGAGTCCGCCCAAGAAGTATCATCCCAAGGGGATCGCGGTCCTGTATGAGGATTACGACATCCTGGTCGTGGACAAGCGGGGTGGATTGTTGACCATGGGCAACGAGAGTGAGTCGGAAAAAACCGCGTTCTACATGCTCACCAATTACGTGCGTAAGGGGAATCCAAAATCCCGGAGCCGGCTGTTCATCGTGCACCGTCTCGATCGCGACACCTCCGGGGTTCTCGTCTTCGCGAAGAGTTACGAAGCCAAGAAATACCTGCAGGACGAATGGTCGGGCTTCCAGAAAACCTACATCGCGGTCGTGCATGGTGCGCCGCCGGAAGAGGAGGGCTTGATCACCTCCTACCTCGCTGAGAATACCGCCTTTAATATGTATTCCACGGACGATCCCGAAAAGGGAAAGCTTGCGAAGACCGGGTACAAGGTCCTGCAGAAAACCAAGCGCTACTGCATGCTCGAAATCGATTTGCTCACCGGTCGTAAAAACCAGATCCGTGTGCATTTGTCCGAACAGGGCTGCCCCGTCGCCGGGGATAAAAAATATGGCGGCAAAGAAAAGGGCGAGATCAAGTTGGCCCTCCACGCCAAGACCTTGACCCTCAAACATCCGCATTCCAAGGAGTCCATGACTTTCGAGGCGGAAGTGCCGAACTTTTTCTCTTCGCTCATGGGTCGTAAGTAAGAATGCACTTCGGCCTGGAGGTGCGGCGATTCTGCGCGTTCATGTCGAAGCGCCGGGCTTCACCCATTCTGGCAGCAGATGTACTCTACCTCTTTTTTGCGTTCGCGGGGCTGATGTCCTTCGGCGGTGCCGTCGGAGCCTTTTCTCCGGCTCCGCATTTTTTTGGTTACACGACCTACCAGACGCTGACGGTCCTTGCGGTGTATTCTCCGGTTGTCATCGCCTGCATCTGGTGGATCTATCGTCCGGGCGTGAAATCCTTCCTCCCATTCTCAGGATTTATTGGAAAGATTTCAGAGAACAT
>JBLIND010000527.1:0-3330 GCA_047639095.1 Candidatus Omnitrophota bacterium
TTCTTTCGGTTTACCGTTTACCAGGCCTTCGCCGCCTTGTTCTGGACCCCGCTCCTCGTGGGCATTTCCGTGATATTCGGCCAGACCTTCCTCGACTGGTTCGCCAGTCACAAGCACCTCGCGCTCTACAGCCTGGTGGGTTTAATCGTCCTGCTCTGGTTCCTGTTCCACAAGCTCTTGCCCCTGGTAACCTGGCGCGGCCGCCGCATGTGGATCGGCACCTGGCGGCGAAGGGTCCACTGGGAATTCTGGCCGCGATGGTTTTTCTACCCACCCATCGCGCTCTACGTGCTGGGCCTGATTCTGCGTTACCGGAGCCTTCGCCTTTGCATGCTCGCCAATCCGGGGATGCCCTTCGGCGGATTTCTGCGCGAGAGCAAACACGAGATCTTCACCGGGCTGCAGGGAGCGGGTGAGCCGCTCCTGCCGTGGACCCGCATTCCGGCCGATCTGTCGATTGCGGGGCAGCTGCAGCAACTTGATGCCTACCTCGAAGCCCGGCAGTTCGACTACCCCATCGTCATCAAGCCCGACATCGGATATCGCGGGCAAGGGGTGGGCGTCGTGGCCAACGAGTCGGAAGCACGTGATTTCCTCGACCATTGTCCAGTGGATGTCGTGGTGCAGCCCTGTGTTAAAGGATTGGAATTCGGCATTTTTTATATGCGTTCCCCGGACCAACCTACGGGCGGCGTCACCTCGATCACCGCGAAGGAGATGCCGTTCGTTGCCGGGGATGGCACCGCCACGCTGGAACAGCTGATCCTGCGGGATGAACGCGCGGTCTGCATGGCACCCTTCTTTATCGATAAATTTGGTGATCATATTTTCGATATCCCGGATGCGGGGGAGCGCATTCCGCTCACCCAGCTGGGCACCCATGCCCGCGGGGCGATCTTTCTCGATCGCTGTGACCTGATTACGCCGGCGCTTGATGCGGAAATCGATCGCATCAGCAGATGTTACGAAGGCTTTTATTTTGGCCGCTACGATATACGTGTGCCGTCGATCGAAGATCTGCAAGCCGGGCGGAACATCTCCATCCTGGAATTAAATGGCCTTACCTCCGAGTCGACCCACATCTACGACTCCCGGCACTCCGTCTTTTACGGCTGGCGAACGCTCTGTCAGCAGTGGAAGCAGGCGTTTGAGATTTCGGCCATCAATCGAGCCGCAGGTCATGCACCCGACAGCTATCCCGTACTCTGGAACGTTCTCCGTGACTGGATGACCGAGTCGACTGATTACGAAGCCCCCTTATCCGTTGGAACCGTGTTCAAAGACCATGTCCATTCGTAAAAAGATGCTGCAAGCCATGGTGCACGATCGGTCCGAGGCGACGAATCGCTCGACTATTCATTCCGTATCCCGTCGGCGCACCGAGCAGAATTACCGCTTTGCCGCCCGGTACTGTGCGGGTGCCCGCGTGCTCGACATCGGCCCCGGTTACGGCCTGGGCTATGAGCATCTCCTCGCGGCTCAGCCGGAAAAAATCACCTGCATGGATTATTACGACTCCGCGAAGGAGCATTTTCACGTAAGCGATGAGCGCATCGAATTCGTGCATGCTGATTTCTTCAGCAATGACCTGCCCGATCACTCCTTCGACGCCATTCTCTGTATCGCCACCATCTATTATCTGCCCAACCTCGAGGATTTTTTCACACAGGTACGCCGCCTGCTGAAGCCGGGGGGGGTGTTGGTCATCAACAACTTCGACCGCGAAGTCATCCGCTATTACTTTGGCCACGAGCTGCAGGATCTGGATGCGCGCTATGGGGCGATGTATTCAGGAGCGGCCTTCCGGGATCTGCTGGAACAGCAGCTGGGCGCAACGCCCGAGCATTACCTGCAGTCCCCGGTGCGGCTGAAAGGCCTCTCCCGATTTACCCTGCCGCTTCGACTCCCGTTCAGTCCGGCTGTAATTATTCCCGCTTCTCCGCGACTTCAAGGGGTGTACAATTATTACGTCGTGCAAAAACTGGATAAGGAATGTGTATAAAAAAATATCTGATGATATTCATCCTGCTTATGGGGTGGGTTGGAAACGCCGCTGCAGTCAAACCGATCAACACCACCTTGATGGGTGGTCTCGCGATCAAGGGCTGCGACCCGGTGGCCTATTTCACCCGGAAAGCACCCGTAAAAGGGAGTAGCGACTATTCGTTTGAATGGCGGAGCGCGACCTGGCGTTTTGCGTCGCAGGCAAATCTGGACCTGTTCAAGGCCGCGCCGGCAACGTATGCTCCGCAGTATGGCGGGTATTGCGCCTGGGCCGTCAGCCAGAACGATACCGCGAAAATCGACCCGGAGCAGTGGACGGTCTTCGATGGAAAACTCTACCTGAACTACAATGCGAAGATCCAAAAGAAGTGGCTCGCCAATCGGGATGCCTGCATCAAGGATGCGGATGCAAACTGGCCTATACTCATTCAGTAACCCGACCTCGATCACCTGCTATGACTGAACCTGCCGATACCCCGAAAATTCCCGCACTTGCCACCGCCAGCATTACCCTCGGTTGTGTTGGGCTGATCTGTGCGATGTTTCTCCCCTTCGTCATGGTGGTCCCCGCCGTGATTTGCGGGCACCTGGCCGTACGCAAGATCCGCAACTCGAATGGCGCCCTCACGGGAGAGGGGCGCGCCACCACCGGGTTGGTCACCGGGTATATCGGCATGGTGGCCAGCGTGATTGGGCTGATCATCCTCTCCGTGGCCATCCCCGGATTCCGCAGGGCGAGCACGGACATGGCCGTGGAAGCTGCGATCGATAATGCGCGCATTCTGGCCGCGGCCTCGTTGAACTATGCCCGGGCCAACGACAATCGACTCCCCAACGAATTAGGCGATCTTGAGGCGTACGTACAAAGCACCAATGTGTTCGACAGCCCCTTGGAGGATGAAGAGGACGGTAAGGCCGATTATGTGTTTCTCATGCCCGGGAAATCCCTGCTCGAACTCTCACACCCCGACGTGGAAATCATTCTGCGCGATGTGCACACCGCGTATGAAGGTGGGCAGGTGGTGGGCTATGCCGATGGCCGGTCCGCCCTCGTGCGCAAGGGGCTGTAACGCCGCTTACTGGCCCGACTCGATCACGGCCCGGTAGTATAACCGCGGTTCAGCGGTATGCGCCGCGAACGGGTTGATCACCGTCATGTACAGGTCCGAGGCCGTCTGCAGCGGCGTCACCAGTTCCCAGGTGTTCAGGTCGTAGGAGTATTGAAGCCCCGACGGGCTGTTCAAGCGGGTGCCAAAGGTGACTTCGTGACCTCCCGCACCATTAGTTTTCCAGTTGGTAATCTTCTGGAAGTCTTCGCCCTGGGAG
>JBLIND010000528.1:0-3323 GCA_047639095.1 Candidatus Omnitrophota bacterium
ACGTGCCAGTATCTTTCTCGCCCTCGCCGCCAAGGCGCATGCGCTGCTGGATGCGCGGGACTTCGTGGTCCCCGCTGACGTCGAAGCAATCAGTCTGGACGTGCTGCGCCACCGGGTAGCGCTATCCTATAAGGCGCAGGCACGAGGCATGCAGGCCGAAGATCTCATCGCGCGTATTTTTGACGCCGTCGACCCCACCTGAGACCCCCGTGGACGAATCCCTCGAACATCGGGTCCGTCGACTCCAGTTCACCTGTCGCAAGCCGGTTAATTCTCTGCTCGCCGGTGAATACCTGAGCGTCTTCAAAGGGCGAGGCATCGAGTTCGAGGAAGTCCGCGAATACCAGCCGGGCGACGACATTCGTAACATCGACTGGAACGTGACCGCGCGTACCGGACACCCGTACGTAAAAAACTACATCGAGGAACGGGAACTCACCCTGTTTCTCATCATGGATGTTTCCGCGTCTTTTATCGATGGACCCGCTGGAGAAGCCAAGCAAGAAGCTGCCGCCGCCCTGGCCTCCCTGTTGGCGTATTCGGCCGTGCGTAATAATGATCGAGTGGGCCTCATCCAGTTTAGCAACGAAATCGAACAATACATTCCACCCGCGAAAGGGGATGCCCACGTGCAGTTTCTCATGGAGAAAATGCTCTCCTGTGCTCCCGTCAAAAAGGATACCGACGTCGCGGAGGCCTTGGAGTTCCTTGAGCGCACGACCCGGAAACGCTGCATCGTTTTTCTGTTTTCCGATTTTCAGACCCCCGGATACCGGGATGCGGTTCAGTTTCTCAGTCAACATCATGACCTGATTACGGTGTCCGTCTGTGACACACATGAAAACGATCTTCCCGATGTGGGTCTGGTCACCTTGAAGGACAATGAAACCGGTCGCATACGTACCGTGGATACGCGAAATGCCCAGGTGCGCAAGCGCTTTTCCGGGCTGGCCGAGGAGCGTCTGCAGCGTCTGGCTCGCGAGTTCGAAGATCTGGATGTGGATCACCTGGAAATCCATACCCACGAAGACTACGTGCATGATCTTGTCGTATTTTTTGAGATGCGAAAACAGCGGGGCGGCCATGTGGCATTGGGTTAAGCGCAGTGTAGGGTTCCTGCTCCTGGTCAGTTCGTCCTTCGGCGAGGTCCGGGTCAAGCTCCAGCCTTCTGCTACGGTCATTCGTACCGCTGACCAGTTGAGCCTGCGGCTCTCGGTCGATGCCCCCATGGATATCCGAGTTGCGTTGCCCGAAGATATCCGCGAGCTGAAGGGTTTCACCTTGCTCAAAACGACCCAGCCCCAGCGGGAGCGTGGTCACGTAGGTATTCAACATGCCTGTACCTTCCTGCTGGAGCCCTTTCTCCCCGGCGAATATAGCATCCCGGTTCTCAGCGTGTGGACGACCGATGCCTTGGGTCAAAAGGTGAGTCACCAGACCGAGCCCTTGACCATCTCCGTGCGTTCCGTGATCGCCGGCCCGCCGGCCAAAGCGGAAATGATGCCGATCGCAGATGACCTTCCTTCCGAATCGCCTCCGTATGGCCTTATTTTTTCCGTCCTGATACTCGTCGTGATACTCGTCGTGATGGCGGCGGCCTGGCTGCTTAAAAGCCGCCGCAAGCCGGTGGCCTTTGATCACATACATCCTCATCAACCGCTGCTGGATGCCCTGGCAACCCTGCCGGATGAATTCACGCCAGCCATGCTCGCCGCCTGCGTAAAACCCACCTGGCGCGATCCAGCCTACCAGGCCGAATGGCGGGTACTCGAGTCATCCCTGTACAGTCGCCATCCGGTTGAAGCCGAGGCGCTGCACCGACTCGCCGATGCGTTTCGCGAAAAACTGAAGGAGGCGGCATGACCTTCGCATGGCCCTGGGCGCTGTCTGGCCTGCTTCCGGTTGGCTGGCTGGCCATTCGTTACTGGCGCGCACGCAATCGACGTGCGATATCATTTTCATCCCTCGATGTGTTGCCGGATGACGAGCGCAGTCTGCGTCAGCGTTTTCTCTGGCTGCCCCCGGTGTTGTATTTCATGGGCCTTGCGGCGATTGTATGCGCCCTCGCGCGTCCTCAGACCAATGAACTTGCGACGCAGGAAGTGCACGAAGGCCTGGCCATCATGATGCTGCTGGATATCTCCAGCAGCATGGATATGAATACCGGTTCCGGAAAATCCCGTGAGACCCGACTGGCCTCGGCAAAGCAGGTGCTGGAAGGCTTTGTCGTGGGCGATGGCGAGAAACTCGCTGGTCGTCCGCACGACTTGATCGGACTCGTAACGTTTGCCCGATACGCCGATACCGTCTGTCCGCTCACCCTCAGTCACGATGCACTTACCTACATCACGCGTGAGATCGAGGTCCAGGATCGGCCCAACGAGGATGGCACCGCCTATGGCGACGCCACCGCCCTCGCTGCTGCGCATCTGAAAACCTATGAGACGATGCAGAACCAGGGCAAGCGCTCCTCCGTGATCCCGGATATTAAAAGCAAAATCATCGTCCTGCTTACCGATGGCGAAAATAATTGTGGAAACCACCTGCCGATCCAGAGTGCGGCGATGGCGCGTGAATGGGGGATTCGCGTGTACACCATCAATTTCGGCGAGCTGGCCAGTCCCCGTTCGGTCGAAACCGAGCTGGGCAAGGTGCAGTTGCCCGATGAGATGAGCGCGACGGAGGCCACCCTGCGCCAGATGGCTGAAATTACGGGCGGCATCTATCGCCAGGCGGCCGATGCCCAATCCTTGCGCGCGGTCTATGCGGAAATTGACGAGCTGGAAAAATCCCAACTCAAGCCCGTAGCGATTGTTCAAAAAAACGAACGCTTCGCGCCCTTTGCGGCCTCTTCGCTTGTCATGCTCGGGCTTTACGTGGTGTTAGCGAGCACCTGGTTGAGGAGGTTGCCGTGAATTTCCAGCGTGAACCCTGGTTACTCCTGCTCCTGGCCTTACCGGTGCTGCTGCCCGTGTTTCTCCGCGGCCAGCGCATGGGAGAAAAAATGCGTGCGGTCTTGTTTCGGCGTGCGCGTGTGACGCGCCCGATCTGGCCGACTACTGTCGCGTTGGCGCTCGGCCTGCTCGGCTTGATTCTGGCCCTGGCGCGTCCAGGTTGGAATCCCCGCCAGGAGCCGCTCGTACGGGAAACACGCGATGTGGTATTCGTGCTCGATGTGTCCCGCAGCATGCTCGCCCGGGATCGGGTGCCCAATCGCCTGGAGAATGCCAAGGCGACCATCATTTCATGTCTGGACGAGCTGGGCGAAGAACAACGCGTCGGGCTGGTGGCCTTTGCGGGGACGACCTCCATCAAATGTCCGC
>JBLIND010000529.1:0-3293 GCA_047639095.1 Candidatus Omnitrophota bacterium
CGGCAACAGGCGGGCGATCTGGTCCAACACTATTTCGACGACGCCAAGGCACCGGTCAACGTGGCGAAGGACATGCGCTTTTTCACCTGGGTCTACCTCGACCCGAAAGACCCGCCCAAGGCGATCATGCTGCAATTCAACGATGGTGACTGGAATCATCGCGCGGTTTGGGGCGGCGATGACATTTCCTATGGTCGCCGGCCCAAGAGCTACGCAGCCTATCAGCGCCAGGGCGGGTTGCCCAAAGCCGGCGAATGGTTCCGCCTCGAAGTGGACCCGGCGACCGTCGGCTTGACCGCAGCCAAGAAGGTCAAAGGCATAGCCTTCACCCAGTTCGGCGGCCTCGTGCATTGGGACAAAACGGGCTGGATCGGGGTCGCGGGCATTCCCGCCGACGTCGCGGACGCCCTCGCCGTCGCCCCGGATAAGCGTAACGAACAGCAGACCGCGTTGGTACGCGAGCGTTACCTGAACACCGCCGAACCCGTCGTGGCCTTGAACAAAAAAATTGCCGGTATCGAAGCTCAGAAAGCCAACATGAACGACGGCGGCCTGACCACCGTCGTCAGCAAAGCGGTTAAGCCCCGCGAGATCCGCATTCTGCCGCGCGGCAACTGGATGGACGACTCGGGCGAGGTGGTTCAGCCCGCCATTCCCGCCTTCCTCGGCAAACTCGATACCGGCGACCGGCGCGCCACACGCCTCGACTTTGCCAACTGGCTCGGCAAGCCCGACAACGTGCTCTCCTCCCGAACCCTGGTCAATCGCCTCTGGTACCTGACCTTTGGCCGGGGGATCTGCACCTCGGTGGATGACTTTGGCGGGCAAGGCACCTTCCCCTCCTATCCCGACCTGCTCGACTGGCTCGCGGTGGACTTCGTGAATGCCGGCTGGGACATCAAGCACACGATGCGCACGATCGTAACCAGCGCGACCTATCGCCAGACCTCGAAGCCCTCACCCGCGCTGCGGGCCAACGACCCCTACAATGACCTCTTCGCCCGCCAGGGACGTTTCGGCCTCGCCGCCGAGATGATTCGCGACAATGCCCTGGCCACCAGCGGCCTGCTCGTCGAAAAAATCGGTGGCCCCAGTGCCAAGCCCTATCAGCCCGCCGGTTATTATGCCCAACTGAATTTTCCCGGTCGCAAGTACCAAGCCGACACCGGTCTCAATCAGTATCGCCGAGGCGTCTATACCCATTGGCAACGGACCTTCCTGCACCCCATGCTCAAAGCCTTCGACGCACCGAGTCGGGAAGAATGCACCGCCGCCCGGGCACGTTCCAACACCCCACTCCAGGCCCTGTCGCTCCTCAACGATCCCAGCTTCGTTGAAGCGGCGCGCGTGTTGGCCGCACGCATCATGCGGGAAGGCGGCACCGATCCAGATGCCCGGATTCAGTGGGCCTACCGCACGGCGGTTTCACGCACACCGGAATCCGCGGTCGCAAGCGAAATCAAACACCTCTACGACGCGCATCTGGCCCACTACAAAAACAACCTCGCCGACGCCAATATGTTGGTCGCCGAAGGCGATGCGCCAGCAGCGAAAGACCTGGATCCAGCCGAGCTTGCGGCCTGGACCAGCGTGGCTCGCGTTATCCTGAACTTACATGAAACCATCACCCGCTACTAGGGAGACTGTTATGCAGAACTTCAATACATTACCCCCCCTCCCCGATCAGACGATCGCGCGTCGAACCTTTCTCCGCTCAACCGGACTTGGCTCGGTCGCGCTCGCCTCCATGGCCAGCGCATCGGGCATGCAGTTGAATCACAACCCGCGTATCAAACGGGTCATTCACCTGTGCATGGCCGGGGGACCCAGCCACCTGGAAACTTTCGACTACAAGCCGGAGCTGGCCAAACACGATGGGCAAGCCATGCCCGAATCGTTCACCAAGGGTCAACCCATTGCCCAGCTTCAAGGCCAGAAGTTAAAAGTCCTCGGCCCCCAGCACACCTTCGAACGCTACGGCAAGAGCGGCTTGGAAATGTCCAATGTGTTCAAGCATATCTCCAAACACGCGGATGACATGTGCATTATCAAATCGATGCACACCGAACAGATCAATCATGACCCCGCGCATACCTTTTTCAACACCGGCACCGCCATCAGCGGACGTCCCTCCATGGGCTCGTGGGTGCTGTACGGTCTTGGCGCGGACACGCAGGATCTGCCGGGCTTCATCGTACTCACCAGCGTAGGGGGCGGCCAGAGCCAGCCGATCAGCTCACGGCAGTGGCATTCCGGCTTTCTCCCCAGCCGGCATCAAGGCGTGCAAATGTATGCGACCGGTAACCCCGTGCATTACGTTGGTAACCCCGCAGGAGTCGGTCGCGACCAGCAAAAGAATGTCGTCGATGCGGTCTCGCGTATTAATGCCCTCCGGAACAAACAATTAGACGATCCTGAGATCGCGACGCGCATCGCCGGCTATGAAATGGCCTTCCGCATGCAGGCCTCCGTGCCCGAGCTCACCGACATGAGCAACGAACCCAAACACATCGTCGACATGTACGGCTGTAAACCCGGCGACGGATCCTTCGCCAGCAACTGCCTGCTCGCCCGGCGACTGGCCGAACGCGGCGTGCGGTTCATTCAGCTGTATCACCGAGGGTGGGACCATCATGGCGGCGTCAAAGGCGGCGTCGAAAAAACCGCCTCGCTCGTCGATCAGGGCACCTACGCATTGATCCAGGATCTCAAACAACGCGGCATGCTCGAAGACACCCTCATCGTCTGGGGCGGCGAATTCGGACGCACGCCCATGGCCCAGGGTTCCGGACGCGACCATCACATCAAAGGGTATTCGATGTGGATGGCCGGCGGAGGCGTCAAAGGCGGCACCACGTATGGCGCCACCGACGACTTCGGCTACAACGCCGTCGACAACAAAGTCCACGTCCGCGATTTCCACGCAACCCTCCTGCACATGCTCGGAATCGACCACTCCCGCTTCACCTACAAATTCCAAGGCCTCGACTTCCGTCTCACCGGCGTCGAAGAAGCCCACGTCATCAAAGGCCTCCTAACGTAGGATCGGTCTAGCCTTCCTGCACAACGAGCCCCAGCGAGTGCCGCAGGTTGGCGTAACCTGTCCCCCACGTCCAAAGCCCACCCATCACCCATCACCCATCACCTCTCCTCCTCCAGAGGAAAAGTCCAACGAGCGCAAGTAATAATCCAACCTAGATCATTCCGAATCCCGCTATAACACCAAGGCTCGTCTTGCTACCCTTACAATAAATTGCTGCGGAAAAGCTGAAATAAATTTCAGCACGCCAAAG
>JBLIND010000530.1:0-3283 GCA_047639095.1 Candidatus Omnitrophota bacterium
TCGGTCAACACGTGGTCAACGATATGCGCAACCAGGTCTTTGCCAAGGTGCTTGATCTGCCGGTACAGTACTTTGATCGAAATCCCATTGGTCGTTTGATGACTCGCATCACCTCCGATCTGGATTCGCTGCAGATGTTTGTGAAGAACGGGCTCATCGGCATGGTGGCCAACATCCTTCTCCTGCTCGGGGTGATGGGCTTCATGCTCTACATTGATGTCACGTTTGCCCTGCTGCTCTTCACGACGATTCCCATCCTGGGCGTGATCCTGACCATCGTGAATATGAAGACCCGCAAGGCGCACCGCAACGTGCGCGGCAAGCAGTCCGCTTTGAATGCGCGCCTGCAGGAATTCCTCACCGGGATGATTACGATTCAGTTGTTCAATCGGGAGGCGCGCTCCATCGAGGAGTTTAACGAGGCGAGTCGGGACCTGCGCGATGCCCAGATCAAAGCGGCTCGGTGGACGAGTTATTATTTTCCGGTGATTGAAGTCATGCGGGCGATGGCTACGGTGATCATTCTCCTGACCGGGGGCTGGATGTTGTTACAGGGGAAGCCGGTGCTGGGCACCTTGATCGCCTTTTTGTTTTATGTGCGCGACTTCTTTCGTCCCCTGGAGGATCTTGCGGACCAGTCGCATCTCCTGCAGACCGCGATGGCCTCCTCCGAGCGCCTGTTTTCGCTGTTGGATGAACCGCTGGTAATTGAAGACCAGTCCGATGCGCGTGCGATCGCGTCGTTCAAAGGCGCGGTCGAGTTTCGCGACGTCTCCTTCGCGTATATCCCCGGAACGCCGGTTTTGACCAAGCTGTCGTTTGCGGTCGCTCCGGGCGAATCGCTTGCCATCGTCGGGGCTTCCGGAGCGGGGAAAACGAGTATCATCAGTCTGCTCGCCCGGTTTTACGATGTGCAGGAAGGTGCGATCCTGGTGGATGGCGTGGACGTGAAAGCTTATGCGCAATCGGAGTTGCGCCAGCGTGTGGGCATGGTGCTGCAGGATCCCGTGATCTTTTCCGGAACGATCGCGACCAACATCAGCCTGCATCATCCGGATATCACGCGCGAACAGATCATCGAAGCGGCCACCTACGTAAACGCCCATACGTTTATTTCCCAGATGGCTGACGGGTATGACAGCCTGATCGGCGAACGCGGGTCGACCTTGTCGACCGGGCAAAAGCAGTTGCTCGCCCTGGCTCGGGCCCTGGTGCAGAATCCGGACATTCTCCTCGTGCTGGACGAAGCGACCGCCAACGTCGATACCGAGACCGAACGCCTGATTCAACAGGCCTTGCAGAAGTTGATGAAGGATCGCACGACGATCGTTATTGCTCACCGCTTGTCGACGATTCGAAACGTCGACCGCATTCTGGTCATGCGGAAAGGCACCCTCATCGAATCGGGCACGCATAACGAATTGGTACAAACCGGCGGGTACTACCGCACGCTGTACGAGCTGCTTTCGCACGCGCCCGCGTAAGCGCCGGGCGATTCACGCCCAGGGGCGGAGTCGTTTCAGCTCCCCGGTCTCCCAGTTCACGGTAAAGATCCAGTCCCGGCGATTGTCGATCTTGTGTTGCGGGCTGTAGGTGACCACCACACAGAGCCCGATGCGGGGCTCTTTATGAAAGCAATAGAACACAGCGTTCTTCGGCGGCTTGATTTCGTGCGCTCCGCCACTTCCTTCGACATAGATCGAGCCCCCGGTACGGGGGATCTCGGCGGTGGCGCCGGTGGGAAGTTTAGCCGTTTTACTCATGACCAACGCGTACAAAAAAAACGCCGTGGGTGCAATGTCCCACGGCGCATAATTCATTGGGTCGAGAACGTTCAGTCGAGGACGTTTACTGCGATGTCCTTGATGAAGGTCGTGCTTTTCGGATCGTGTCCCTGGAAGCAGAACGTGCCGTGCGCAATTTTGCGGCCGGACATGTTGGCAGGCGCTTCCCATGCATCGGGCTCGGTGTAGTCCACCTGCGTTTTGCCGTTAATCTTGATCAGGATGTGCTTACCCTGCACCTTGATGTAGTAGTCGAACCATTCATCGTCCTGCGCCGGGGCTTCGTGCACGTCTTTGATCGCGTAGAGACTGGCGGTCTTGCGCGGGTCGCCATGAGTGTTGTTGACCTGGCACTCGTAGCCGGCTGAGGGCCAGCCTTTGTCCTGGTACTGGGTGTGGAAATAGATGCCGGAGTTGGCGCCTTTGGTCGTCTTCACCTTGGCCTTGAACTCGAAATTCTTAAAATCGGCATTCCCGACTTTCCCGGCATAGAACAGGTGTGCACGGCCACCGCTGATCTTGATTGCGCCGTCCACAATGGTGAAGCAGCCGGGGGTTTCCTCATTGGATTTCCATCCCTCGAGTGACGTTCCATCAAAAATGGAGGTGAATTCTGCATGCGCGGAGAGCATCAGGGCGGGGATCATCAAACAGGCTAATAATTTCATAGGGTATCCAGGTTCGGGTTAGTTCGATTCGGTTATCACCACAGTTTCTTGGACGTGGCAACGTGGAAATAATTCATTTTGAGGCATTTTTTCGAGTTCGGTTAAAATTCGGTACGGTCCTTGCTGAAATTACCTGTCCTCACCCGGAATTATGAATATAAATGAAAAATCTGGATTCACCCTGGTCGAGATCATGATTGTGGTCTTGATTCTTGGCATGCTCACGGCCATCAGCATGCCCAGTTTTATTAAAGCACGCACAGAAACCCGTAAAAACGTCTGTATTGCTACCCTTATCCAGCTGAACAGTGCGGTTCAGCAATATTCGATGAGCCAGAAGTCGACGAATATGCCCCCGGATATCACCCCCAGCCTGGATGTCTTTTTTCAGAACCAGGCCCCCACAAATTGTACCTCTGGCGGTGAGTACAGCCTGCCGGTCGATGCCAATGGCGTCCCGGAATGCGACCAGTACTTTATTGGCCATTGGATACGCGGCGGTTGATCTTCCCCGAGGCACCCCCTGCCTCAACTTATTCTGGGCCTCGTTAGCCCACCTGAGGCCTTTTCCCACTTGAAGGGTTCTTTGTGCCTTTATGCGTCGTTTGGCCCGCTTGAGCGGGATTTGATTCTCATAATGAGGAATACGCCGCTTAATTAAGCTTTATAAAGCCCAATGGCGCATACCTGTTCACACGTGTATAATTCAGGATGGATATTTGGTCACGTTCGGGAGAATTCTGGTATGATGCTGGCAAGGCCACCCTTGGTTGGAGTGGATGTGTGTGAATAAGAAAGTTGGAGGACCTCGTCCTCGAAGGAGAGAGCAAC
>JBLIND010000531.1:0-3268 GCA_047639095.1 Candidatus Omnitrophota bacterium
CGCCCCATACGCCTTCAGTACGTGGGCGGGTTCGGAGGAGAGATCGCTGATCTCCGGCACGCTGAGTTGCATGCGTGCAGCGAGCTCGTAGCTGGCGATACGTGCCGCCAGTTTGCTGTCGCCCGGGTGTTGTTCCAGATGACGGGCATTCATGCGGTTCAGAAAGGTACGCGCACGGCGATCGGTTTCGGGCGACACGCCCGGAGCGGTGAGATGACGAACCGGATTGCTCGAGTTCAGGGTCGTTCCCTGGAAGGCGGCGGGGAGAAAACCCGGTCCCCAGTTATTCGATCCATTCTGTGGTACCCCGCGCGGATCGGGAATGGCCACGTAGGCCGGCAGATTCTGGTTCTCACTGCCCAGGGCATAACTCATCCAGGAACCGAGGCTGGGAAAGCCGTCCAGCACCGAGCCGGTAGAGAGGAAATTCTCCGCCGGGCCATGCGTGTTGCTCTTACTGGTCAACGAATGGATAAACGCGATGTCATCGGTGAGTTCGGCCAGGTGAGGGATCAGGTCAGAAACCATTTTCCCGGTTTGCCCGCGCGGTCGAAAGGTGTATTGCGGGCGAGCCAGGTTGCCGGCGGGTCCTTGAAACGTAACCGAAGGCCCCCCTTCGAGCGGCTTGCCGTCGCGCTTGATCAACTCGGGTTTGTAATCCCAGGTCTCCAGTTGGCTCACCGCGCCCGCACAGAAAATCACCACCACATTTTTCGCCTTGCCCGGAACGTGGGGGAGGCGGGGCGCATAGGGCCGAGCGGGATCGATGTGGGGAAGCTGCCCAGCCAGGAGCTGGTTGTCCTGGAGGAGCCGGGTCAGCGCGATGGCACCGAGTGCTCCGGCGGAGTTCGAGAGAAATCCGCGGCGATTGAGGAGTTGGCGTCCGGTGTGGCTAAGTTCGTTCATGGCATGAAGAGGAATTCGTTTGTGTTGAACAGGGCTCTACCCAGGCTCGGCAGGCCATCGCTGGCCACCAGGGCCTCGGCATCCGCACGCTCCTCGCTCGTGGGCTTGCGGCCGAGGGCGAGCAACCACGCGCGTTGGATGGGGTCGCCTTCACCCGCCTCCGTGTACGCACGTGTGGCCAGGGCTTCGGAGGCCTCGAGAATAAATCGGCTGTTAAAAAGGTTCAGCGCCTGGATGGGCGTGGTGGAAATCGCTCGGCGAGCGGTGCTCTGTCCCGCGTCGGGGCAGTCGAAGGCACCGAAGACGCCATCGCTTTCGCGGCGGACTTTGTGCGCGTAGATCATACGGCGCAGTCCTTCTCCCCGGAAGGATTCGACCGGCTTGAATCCGGTCAGTCCACCTCGCTTGTCGAACAGGTCAAAGCCGCGTCCGTACATCTTCAGGTTGAGCCGTCCGCTCACCTGGATAATGGCGTCGCGAATCACCTCGGCCTCCAGGCGACGAGAAGGAAAACGCGCAAGCAAGCGATCGTCTCCGTCCTTGAGCCGAACGGCCGGATCGATACGATTGGATTGGCGGTAGGTGGAAGAGCAGGTGATGAGCCGGTGCAGATGCTTGACGGACCAATCCGATCGGATGAATTCAGCCGAAAGCCAGTCGAGTAATTCCGGATGAGAAGGCAGGGTGCCGTTTTTTCCAAAGTCACTCGGCGTGGATACCAGGCCGGTGCCGAAATGCCCTTGCCATATTCGGTTGACCATCACCCGCGCGGTGAGCGGATGTGTGGGGTCGCTGATCCACCGGGCAAGGTCGATGCGTCGTTCCTGCTCGGGCGTGTCCTTCGCCAGTTTCATCTCGCTGAGTGCATGCAGCATGGCCGGGGCGACCTCCTCCCGTGGCTGTTCGGGATCACCTCGATAGAGAACGTGAATGACGTCGGGGGCGCGGAAGCTGCCCGCAAAAGCTTTCTGTCCCGCCTCATCCGTCTTGATGCGGGCTTCGAGTGCATGCTTTTCCTCCAGCAGGCGCGTGGCGGTTTTAGCCTCCTCCTCATTGAGTCCGGCGACGGAGAACGTCGCCGCCGGAGTTTTTTCAGAACGATAATCCTGACGATCCATCGAGCCCGCGACCGTCACCCATTCGCCGGAGCCATTTACAATTTCGATCTGGTAACCAGTGGCCAGTCGGTCGCTATATTTTCCTTCGCGATCGCGTCCCCAGACCACCCGGTCGATGGTTTGCTCCTCGTGGAAGTCGATTTCCACCCAGCCTTTGCCATCTTCGTTGGACATCCAGCTGCGTTGGTTTCCGTATGCGCCATCGTTGATCTGGCGGAGCTCATGTCGATGGGCCACAAAGGTGTCGCCGGAAGAGGTGATCGTTGCGGTCCGTGCCCGATTGCGGCCGTGGGTGTCGAAGACTTCAAGCTCATCGATACAGGGTTCCAGGGAATTGGTCTGGAGGATGGTGAAGCGCAGGCGCTGGGTTTTTACCGGGGCAAAGCGATCGGTATTCTGCCTGGCGTTCACGGGTGGACGAGCGGGGGCGTGATGCACCAGCCGCGTCATCTGGTCCGGCGCCGGTCCGGCCTCCAGGGTGTACGCGATGGCGAGGCGATCGACGTGCCTGCCCGTTCGATCCCGCCCCCACTGAATCTGGTTAATGCGGGTCAGCTCGGGCAGTTCCAACTGAACCCATCCACGACCTTTCTCATCGGATATCCAGCCCCTCGGATCCCCGTATTGTCCGTCGTTGACCTGTTCGGGAGGTCGAGAGGCACGACTCCCGGAAACGGTGACCTTGGTTCCGTTTGAGGCCAGGGCGACGTTGCGGGGCGTCGCTTCATCGGTAAAGATCTCAAGCTCGTCGATGCAGGGCTCAATCAGACCGAGGGTTGGATGGGTATTCGCATCGTGAATAGTGAAGCGCACAAAGCGGGCGTCCAGGGGCGTGAATGATTCCAAATTCAACGTTGGATCACTTGTGGGCTGTTGATCGAAATGGACATCCGCCAGCGGGGCGAACTGGGCCAGGGATTGATCGATTTCGCGAACGCGGGTCATCAGCGTTTCGGTTTCTTTCCGGCGTGCCTCGGCCTCGGGTGTGCGCAGGGTGCGTTCCCCATAGGCCACGCCCGCGAAGAAGGCTTGCATCGCGTAGTAGTCGGTCTGCGAAATCGGATCGAACATATGGTCGTGGCAGCGTGCACAGCCTACACTCAGGCCGAGAAAGGTTTGGCCCACGTTGACCACGATTTCATCCAGCGCGTCCTGACGCGCCAGGCGTATGGAGGGTGCGTCTTTCCCGATCTGGCCAGGCAGAAGCACCGACGCCGTCACCAGGAAGCCGGTTGCGGCATCTT
>JBLIND010000532.1:0-3260 GCA_047639095.1 Candidatus Omnitrophota bacterium
TCACCCGGTCGAGAAGGCTACCCGTATGGGCCATTTCGGTGCGGCGCCGCTTGCGCAAGCGGGTCCTGGCCTCCCCCTTGCCGTTTGAAAAACCCCTGGCGTCTCATGCGGCGGACCATGAGAGCCTAAAAACACCTGCAACACATGGAAACGACCATGTAAAACGGATTCAAACAAGATCTTGACTCAGTCCAGTTTTTGATTACATCTGAGTCCATGTCCGATCCAATAGAAATATTACGTGAACATGGGATTCCGATTACGGCTCAACGCCTGGCGGTGTTGCGCGCGCTGGCGGCGCGTCCCCATGCAACGGCCGACGCCCTTGCGGTGAACGTTCGCGAAGATATTGGAACGATTTCGCGCCAGGCGGTGTACGACACCCTCGGAATGTTGGTCGAACGGGGACTCATCCGGCGCATTCAACCAGCCAGTTCTCCGGCCCTGTACGAGGACCGGGTGGGAGACAACCACCATCATCTGATCTGCAGAAGCTGCGGGGATACGGTCGATGTCGATTGCGCCAAGGGTACCGCCCCCTGTCTGACCGCCACCTCCAATTTTGGTTACAAGATCGACGAAGCAGAAGTGATCTATTGGGGCACCTGCCCCGATTGTCTCAAACAAAACTCGATAGCCGGGAGCTAATCGACCGACGGGGAAATAAAATCCCCGCACCGCTATAAGCGCAACCCTTTTCCAATGAACCAACCCCCCGGAGAACGAAAATGAAATACAATTCCATGTCCAGCACGTATGCCGACAGGACAGGTGATACGCGAAGAAAGAAAAAGACAAAGCCGTTATGGTTTGCGGCCCTGACCGTCGGCCTCTGCGGCGCCCTGACCCAGGTACATGCCGTACCCGAACAAGCGACCGGTGATTTATCCAAATGCCCGGTAATGGGCGCACCAGCCGGGCCCAATCGCCACACATCAGCGGGCGCTATGGCCACTGGAGATTGGTGGCCGAACCAGTTGAACCTCCAAATGCTCCATCAGAATTCGGCCAAGAGCAACCCACTGCAGACGAATTTTAATTACGCCCAGGAATTCAAAAAACTCGATCTTGATGCATTAAAAAAGGACATCACAGAATTGATGACCACCTCACAGGATTGGTGGCCCGCGGATTTCGGGCATTATGGCCCCCTGTTCATCCGCATGGCTTGGCACAGCGCAGGCACCTACCGCGTGGCCGACGGTCGCGGAGGCGCATCCGATGGCACCCAGCGCTTTGCACCGCTCAACAGTTGGCCGGACAACGCCAACCTCGACAAGGCGCGGCGCTTACTCTGGCCGATCAAGCAGAAGTACGGTCAAAAAATTTCCTGGGCCGACCTCATGGTACTCACCGGTAATTGCGCACTGGAATCCATGGGCTTTAAGACCTTCGGATTTGCCGGCGGCCGCGACGATGTCTGGGAGCCCCAGCAGGATATATACTGGGGACCGGAGAGCAAGTGGATGGGAAGCGAGCGCTTCGACGAAGAGGACAAACTTGAGAACCCGCTCGCCGCCGTGCAGATGGGCCTGATCTACGTGAACCCGGAAGGACCGGGAGGAAAACCCGATCCGATCGCCGCCGCCAAGCGCATCCGCCAGACCTTTGGTCGCATGTCGATGAATGACGAAGAGACCGTAGCCCTCATCGCCGGGGGTCACACCTTCGGAAAAGCACACGGCGCTGCCAGCCCGACCGGAAACGTCGGACCTGAACCTGAAGGTGCAGGTATCGAAGAGCAAGGCTTCGGCTGGATAAACACCTTTGGTAAAGGCAATGCCGAAGACACCATCACCAGCGGCCTCGAGGGTGCCTGGACCAGCACCCCGGCACGGTGGTCTCACCAGTACTTCGCGAACTTGTTTGCGTTTGAATGGGAACTGACCAAAAGCCCGGCGGGCGCTCAGCAGTGGAAACCGAAAGGTGATGTGGGTAAAGGCATAGTGCCGGATGCACATGACCCAACGAAGCGCCATGCCCCGATGATGTTCACCACGGATATCGCACTGAAGAAAGATCCCATCTATGCGAAAATTTCCAAGCGCTTCCTGGAGGATCCCAATGCGTTTGACCTGGCCTTTGCGAGGGCGTGGTACAAGCTCACCCACCGTGACATGGGACCCTACGCTCGTTGCCTCGGTCCGCTGGTGCCTGAACCGCAACTATGGCAGGATCCGATTCCCCCCGTGGATCACGCGTTGATCGATGACGCCGACATTAAGGGCCTGAAAGGCCAGATCCTCGGCTCCGGCCTGTCCATTTCCGAACTGATCTCCACGGCCTGGGCATCGGCATCCACCTTCCGCGAATCCGACAAGCGCGGCGGTGCAAATGGCGCCCGAATCCGCCTGGCACCACAGAAGGATTGGGAAGCGAACCAGCCTGAGCAGCTCGCGAAGGTCCTGGCCTCCCTGGAAATAATACAACAGCAGTTCAACGGCGGTAAGGCAGGCGGCAAGAAAGTCTCGCTTGCGGACCTCATCGTATTGGGCGGTTGCGCCGCAGTTGAAGAGGCGGCAAAGAAAGGTGGCTACGAGGTGACCGTGCCCTTCGCACCTGGACGCACCGATGCGACGCAGGAAATGACTGACGCGAAATCCTTTGCGGTGCTCGAGCCAAAGCAGGATGGATTTCGCAATTACCTCGGGCACGAGCTCGACCGCCCGGCTGAAGAAACGCTGGTCGATCGCGCACAACTGCTCTCGCTCACCGCACCAGAAATGACCGTGCTCGTGGGTGGCATGCGGGTACTGGGCACCAACGTAGGACATCCCACCCTGGGCGTGTTCACCGATCGCGTTGGCACGCTTTCCAACGACTTCTTCGTGAACCTGTTGGACATCAACACCACGTGGAAGAGGTCGCCCAAATGCGAATTCTTCTTCGAAGGTACGAATCGTAAATCCGGGGAAGTTCAGTCGATGGCGACGTCCGTCGATCTCGTTTTCGGGGCCAACTCACAACTTCGTGCCATTGCCGAAGTGTACGCCAGTGCCGACGCCCAGGAAATGTTTGTCAACGACTTCGTCGCGGCCTGGGCCAAGGTGATGAACCTGGACCGGTTCGACCTCACGCTCTGATCGCAGAACCGTAAGGATAATTCTTGTAAAGCAAACCCCTGGCGTATTGCGACAGGGGTTTGCTTGCAACCGGTTCCCGACAATAAGAGGAAGCAACGGTTTAGCCCATCCCCTATCTGCCAGGATAGCTGTCCGGTCGGTTTTTTTGTGATTCTAATGCCTTTCACGCCCTTCCCG
>JBLIND010000533.1:0-3221 GCA_047639095.1 Candidatus Omnitrophota bacterium
GGCGGTACTATCGCTTACCAGTGCCTCCATGTTGCTCATGTGGCTGGGTGAACAGATCACAGACCGCGGCATCGGAAACGGAATCTCGCTGATCATTACGATCAGCATCATTTCCTCCCTGCCTCAGGCCTTGAAGACGTTGGTAGGTATGTTCACCGCGCCGGAAGGAGCAACCGCGAGTTTCAGTGTGTTCCATCTGGTCGCGCTGCTACTGGTGTTCTTTCTGGTTACGGCGGGTACGGTGGCGATCACCCAGGCCATACGAAAAATCCCCGTTCGGTATGCGAAGCGCGTCGTTGGAAACAAAGTGTATGGTGATCAGTCAACCTACATGCCGCTGCGTGTCAATTACTCCGGCGTGATGCCGATTATTTTCGCCCAGGCCATCTTGATGGTTCCAGGTATCGCCCTCAGCGTGATCAAAGCCCCCTGGGCTCAAAAAATGGTCACCAACTTCCAGCCCGGGGCACCGTCGTATATCCTCGTCTACGGCCTCATGATTCTGTTCTTCTCCTACTTCTGGGTCGCTACGCAGTTCAACCCCATCCAGATTGCTGATGACTTGAAACGCAATGGTGGATATGTTCCAGGCATTCGCCCCGGTAAACCGACCGCTGAGTTCCTGGATCGTACCATGACGCGCTTGACGCTTGCCGGTGCGCTCGCCCTGACCTTTATCGCCATCTTCCCAATGTTGTTGAACCGCCAATTCCAGATCGACTTTCTAGTTGCGAGCTTTTTCGGCGGAACCAGCCTGCTGATCATGGTCGGCGTCATGCTGGACACCATGCGCCAGATCGAGTCGCACTTGCTGAACCGTCATTATGACGGATTCCTCAAGAAGGGTAAGCTGAAGCGGTAACGTGATGCAGGCTGCTGTCCTGTTAGGTGCTCCCGGCTCAGGCAAGGGCACCATAGCCGCAGCTGTATCCCGTCAGTCTGACTTCCGGCATATCTCAACGGGGTATGTCATTCGTCAGGAAATGAAAAATCCCTGCTCCCGATTGGGGGCTGCTGCACGGGTTTATATGGAGCGTAGTGAATACGTTCCCGATGAGCTGGCGTTGGAGTTGGTGTCCGGGTTGTTGGTCAACGGCGGTCTTGATGCGAAAATACTGTTCGACGGATTTCCGCGAACCGAAATGCAGGGCCGGCGGTTTGAAGATTTATTAAAGCTGCATGCCGGAACATTGAGCGGGGTGTTTTTGCTCGAAGCAGCTGAGCCTGTTCTGGTGGAACGATTGCAGGGCCGTAGAACGTGCGAGGCATGTGGTGCGATTTTTAATCGTATCTGGAACCCGCCTCGCATCGTGGGGGTCTGTAATGATTGCGCGGGTAGACTGGTTCAGCGAGTAGATGATTTTGAAGAGAATATAATTAAGCGATTGAAGCTGCACGAAGAAGCCGCACATGGGCTGATTCGTTGGTATGACGAAGCGGGCCTCCTGACGCACATCGATGCCTCTCAGGACCCGGACATCTCAGCGAAACAAATTCTGGCAGTGCTGAAAAAATGATCATTATAAAAAACGATGAAGAGCTGGATCGAATGCGCCAGGCTGGCAGGGTCGCGGCGCGGATCAAGCTTGCTATGGCCGATAAGGTCACACCTGGCATCACCACAAAAGAATTGGATATGTTCGCCCGGGACATGATGAAGGAGCTGGGGGCAAAGAGCGCCTTCAAGGGCTATCGGGGATTTCCTGCCTACACCTGCATCTCCGTCAATGAAGTCGTCGTACACGGCATTCCGGATGAGCGCAGGATCATGAAGGGCGACATCGTGAGCATTGACGTAGGCGTCCACGTTGAAGGCTTCGTCGGCGACAACGCGACCACGGTCATGGTGGGCGTCGAAGATCCAGAGATTGTCCGCCTCGTTGAGGTCGCCGAGAAGGCTCTTGAAGCAGGGATTTCAAAGGCCGTCGCCGGAGGTCGCTTGACTGACATCTGCCACGCGGTCGAGCACATGGTCGTCAGCAACGGCTATTCCGTTGTCCGCGACTTCGTTGGCCATGGCTTGGGGCGACAAATGCATGAAGATCCCCAGATCCCCAATTATGGCCCACCCGGGAAAGGCCCTAAGCTCAGGCGGGGGATGACCTTAGCCATTGAGCCCATGGTGAATATGGGCGTGGCTGAAGTCGATATGATGGATGATGGATGGACGGTTGTGACCGCCGATCGCCTGCCTTCGGTGCATGTAGAGCATTCGATTGCCGTCATGGATGGTTATGCCGAAATCCTGACGGTGCCCGGCGATGAATAAAAAGGAAGAAATTTTGCTGGACGCCGTGCTTCTCCATGAGATACGTTCCTCAACTTTTCGTGCAGAATTGAGAAATGGACACGATTTCGTGGCCTTTTGTATGAGCCCGGACCGCGATAGAGGGCAAATTTTAAGTGAAGGTCAGACGGTTAAAGTTCGGATGTCCCCCTTTGATATGTCAAAGGGGAGCATACTGTTTGCTGAATCGACCAATTAAGGTGAGATCATGAAAGTTAGAAGTTCCGTCAAAAGAATGTGTGATAAGTGTCGGGTGATCCGGCGCAAAGGCATCGTGCGTGTGATTTGTACAAATGCGCGCCACAAACAACGTCAAGGCTGATTTAAGGAATAAGACATGCCACGAGTAATGGGTATCGACATACCAGGTCGCAAGCGAATCGAATATTCGCTGCAATATATTTATGGAATCGGACCAAAACGGTCTGCGGAAATCATTGAGAAATCCCAGATTGTAATCGGTACGAAAGCGGACGATTTGACCGCTGATGAAATCAACCGCATCACCAGTATTATCAACGAAGATTACATCGTTGAAGGTGACTTGCGTCGCGATGTTCAGTCGAACATCCGCCGCTTGATTGGTATCGGCAGCTATCGCGGGATTCGGCATCGCCGAGGACTTCCCGTGCGTGGTCAACGAACAAGCACGAATGCCCGGACCCGCAAAGGTCCGCGTCGTACGGCTGGTGCCGTTCGTGGCGGAGCCCGCTCCAAGTAGGTTAATTTTTACAGGAATTAAAACATCATGATGTCTGACGAAGAAAATAAGACCCCTGAAGAAAGCGCGCCCGAAGAGACGCCTGCACAAGCTGAGACGCCTGCAGCCGAAACTCCTGCGACTGACGCTCCCGCAGCCGACGCTCCTGCAGTCGACGCTCCTGCAGTCGACGCTCCTGCAGCCGACGCTCCTGCAGCCGACGCTCCTGCAGCC
>JBLIND010000534.1:0-3142 GCA_047639095.1 Candidatus Omnitrophota bacterium
AATTGAATTCTCGGATTTCCTACTAACCGTCTGCTGTGGTCCAGAAGGAAGGGGCCTGAATGCCCGTCGAGGACACGGCTTGAAAGCACAGCCGGAGACCGTCAGTTAACGACTTCCTCCGCGAAAGCGACGAGCTGGTCGTCATGGAGGGGTTCCGGGTGGATGTATTCATCGTCTCATGAAGTATCGCGACTAAGCCTCACGCCCATCCGCTGGAAGTTCTCCCGAGTATTGAAAAAAATCCTTTTCCGTTAGCCTGCATCCGGACTAGAAGTTTACAGTGGGTCGGAAGGTCCTATTGCACGGTACAGATGAAAGGCGATGATGACGGAACAGGAACTGGTGGAAAAACTTGTGAAGATCGAGCGACTTTTCGCGGGCGCGACGACGGGGGGCGAGCGGGATGCGGCGGCCCAGGCCTTGCAGAGGATACAGGATCGGTTGTTCACCCTTTCCGGGGAGGAGGAACCGTTGGAATTCCAGTTTTCCATGACCGATCCCTGGTCACGGAAGCTCTTTCTCGCGCTGCTGCGCCGGTACCACATCAAGCCGTATCGCTATTCGCGCCAGCGGCGTTCGACCGTGATGGCCAAGATCCCCCGAGCTTTTCTCAACGAGACGTTGTGGCCGGAATACCAGGAACTGAACAAGGTGCTGAGTGCGTATGTATCCGAGATTACCGATCGCATCATCCGCGAACATATTCATAACGATGCCTCGGAAGCCGATGTCTCTGATGCACCACCAAAGCACATCGAATGATCCGGAGACACATCTGAATCGTCCGGTCCGACGGGATCCCGCTTTAGCCGTTGGTTATCCGAGGACATGCCGATGGAGCTGGTGCGGCGTATCACCGGCCATACAACCGTGGAAGTGGTGTTGAAGCCCCAGGATATGCGCAAAAGCTTCAACGGGCTTTTCTGCGGTCGTCATGGAGCATCTCAAAAGCGAACTTCGGCAGAGAGCTCTGTATGTGTTCACCAACAACCGTCGGTATTGGGGAGCATTAATCGTTTTAGGCATAAGCCATCCTGAAAATTGTGAGCAGCCAAAACGGTGGCTCGGGCCCAGATGGGACTCAAAGAATGACTTTAAATCCCAGAACGAGCATGAGGCGGCATGAGGCGGTGGGTTATCTGAATCGTTTAGGGGGTACAAAAGGGGAAACCCTTGCGCAAAATTGCCCCGAATTGAACGCGATTGACCAAGCAGGGTAAAACGCTCAATCGATCAAAAACCCTAATGAAAACGGGGGTTTTTACGGGGGAAAAATGGAGCGGGTAGAGAGAATCGAACTCTCCTAGCCAGCTTGGAAGGCTGGAGCTTTACCACTAAGCTATACCCGCATCAGAGGAAGCCAGATATGTAGGGGTATTTTAAGCCGAGGTCAAGGTTGGGAGGGGCTCCGTTTTCAAAAAAAAACAGGCCTGCGGTAAAGCAGGCCTGTCGAGGAGGAGGCGATGTTCTTGAAATCAGTTTTTACGCACCCCGGCGATTCGTGCGAGGCGTTCTTCTTTGGCCTGCATGATTTTGCGGGCTTCGTCATTGGTTTTGACCCACTGGATGGCTTTGGCATCTCCGGAATCCAGGATCTCCGCTCGAATGGTTTTCGGGCAGCTTGGATTGTAGGCGAAATGGATGAGGTCGGTGCCGCGTTCCTCGCGCAGGCGGGTCAGGATGGCCTCGGGCACATCCGGATTGCGGGCGAGGTTGCAATAGACACTGCGGGCATCGTCGCCGAGCAGCTGCTCGATCTGCACATCGGTTAACTGGGGGTGCTGAGCGACCTCGGCGCGAATTTCGGTTATTTCGTGGTGCACGATCGGTTCGAGTAAACCGCCATCCAGATTCGGATTGCTGGCGAGGATGAAGTAGACACTGGGATTCTGGGTATCCAGCATGCGCTGAGTCACTTCGGGCTCCAGCAGTTTCCGGTTGATAAAGGCATGGACGACTTCGGGCTCAAAACCGGCCTGTTCGAGGGCCTTACGTGCGCTGGTGTTGGAAATCTTTTGTGCGGCGCAGCCCAACCATAGCAGGGTGCTGGCGAGCCCGCAGGCGAGTACATAACGTGAGAGTTTGATTTGCTTCATGGATGGGAGCACGAAGCGAGCCATGCGAAATGTGTAAAATGTGTAGGTGTTTGACTTATTAACATCCCAGGCAAATCTTGCCAAAGATCCATCCAGCCTGTGAATAAGTCGTACCTTTACGTTGATAGCCGATCACGTATGCGCTACCTTAGTCGCGGCGAGAACGCCCGGAAGCCGGGCTGATCGGCCACCTTTGAGTTTATGTAAGCGCCTTTTTTACAGGTGTTTGCGGACAGGCGCTCCGCTTGTGGAGGGACTCTCGGGGCTGTGTTTCATGCTTGACGTAGGGTGCCTTAGCCACCAAAGTGTCTCGGTTTTTCGTGTTTACGAGAAATTGAAAGGTTTATCATATCCATGCTTAATCGATTTCTAGGTCTATTCTCTAATGATATCGGTATCGACCTCGGTACCGCCAATACGCTGGTCTACGTCCGCGATCGCGGGATTATCCTGCGTGAGCCCTCCGTGGTGGCCATTCAGGCCGGCAGTAACCGGGTGCTGGCCGTAGGTGAGGAGGCCAAGCGCATGCTGGGCCGTACGCCGGGGAACATCATTGCGGTTCGACCGATGAAAGCCGGGGTGATTGCGGACTTCGAAATCACCGGTGCTATGTTAAAGTATTTTATACGGAAGGTGCACAACAAGCGGAAGCTCGTGCGCCCTCAAGTGATTATTGCAGTCCCCAGCGGCATTACCGAAGTAGAAAAACGGGCCGTTAAGGAGTCTGCCGCGCATGCAGGTGCGCGAAATGTGTTTTTAATTGAAGAGCCCATGGCTGCGGCGATCGGGGTCGGTCTTCCTGTACAGGAACCGGCCGGTAATCTGATCGTGGACATAGGAGGTGGCACAACTGAAGTCGCCTTGATCTCCCTGGCGGGGATCGTGTTCAGCCGTAGCGTGAGAGTGGGCGGAGATGAAATGGATGAGGCGATCATCCAGTACATGAAAAGGGTTTACAATTTGATGATCGGTGAACGCACCGCAGAGGATATCAAAATTGGAATCGGCTCTGCTTACCCCCTCGAAGAGGAAGTAAGCATGGAGGT
>JBLIND010000535.1:0-3085 GCA_047639095.1 Candidatus Omnitrophota bacterium
ATCGACGACCTCTGCGTGATACGCTCGATGCACGCCGACGACATCTCGCACGATGGCGGCATCATGTTCATGAACACCGGGGCCGCACGCATGAGCAGGCCCAGTCTCGGCTCCTGGGTGACCTATGGCCTGGGTTCCGAAAACAGCAACCTGCCGGGGTTCATTGCGCTGTGCCCGGACGGGTATCCGCTGAACGAAACCCAGAATTGGCAGTCCGCCTTTTTGCCCGGGATGTTCCAGGGCACCTTCGTGAACAGCAAACACGAGAAGGTTGAACAACTGATTGAGAATATCCGCAACGCACGCGTCGATCGCGATGCCCAACGGGCGCAGCTCGACCTGCTCGGCCGCTTGAATCGCCTTCACAAGCTCCCTCGCGAAGAGGATGAGCGCCTCGACTCACGCATACAAAGTTTTGAACAGGCCTTCCGCATGCAGATGGAAGCCACCGATGCCTTCGATCTGTCGAAGGAGCCGAAGAGCGTGCTCGATTTGTACGGACCCGGTCAGCAGGCCCGACAGTTGATTATGACCCGCCGCCTGTTGGAGCGGGGGGTACGCGTGGTCCAGGCCTGGTACGGCGCCGGGTTTCCCTGGGACCACCACGGGGAGATCGAGGAGCGCCTGCCGAAGATGTGTAACGAAGTCGATCGTCCGATCGCGGCCTTTCTCACCGACCTCAAGCAGCGGGGGATGCTGGACGATACCCTCGTGCTCTGGGGCGGCGAATTCGGCCGCACGCCCACTTCCGAATTACCCCACCCCACCACCACCCCTGGCCGCGACCACAACCGACATGGCTTCTCTCTCTGGCTGTCCGGCGGCGGAATCAAAGGCGGGCACGTGCACGGAGCGACTGATGAGGCCGGCTTCGCTGCGGTGCGCGACAAGGTGCACGTCCACGATCTCCACGCGACCATCCTCCACCAACTCGGACTGGATCACGAGCAACTGACCTATCGATACGCCGGCCGGGATTTTCGCCTGACCGATGTTCATGGCCGGGTGGTGGACGAGATTCTTGCCTGAACAGGATCTCCCGGCCCGAAGTAGATCGCGATCGGACGATCTGGTTGAATCCTTTCAGGATTCAGATTTTTGATCGGCCAACACAGGGTCTTCGCCCCTGTGCGGCGGGATTTTATGCCCGGTCAGAACAGCTCTTTAATCGGCTGCCCCTCAAGGATAGTCTTGGAGACCTCCGGGGGTAACAGGTCGGGCGAGACACGAAGTTGCGTCGCGTCAAACATGGTGTGGAGCACGGTGGCGAGAAGGTTTTCGGGGCCATACGGTTCGGTGGCCGGGCGACTCCCCGTCCGGTCGGACTGACCTATGACCTGCCCCATATTCAGGCCGCCGCCCGCGAGCAGCAGCGGGGTAAGGTCGCCATGATGATCCGTTCCGGCGTCCCCCTTTTTTTTGATCGGCGAGCGTCCCATTTCGCCCGTGATGACCAGCAGGATCTGATCGCTGAGACCACGCGCCTCAACGTCGTCAAGGAATGCGGCCACCGCGTGATCCATCTGAGCGCCCAGCGTTTGCATCCCGACCAGTGTCCCCGGATTGTTTGCGCCACCTCCGTGAAAATCCCAACTCGAGTCGACCACGGTCACGAAGCCGCATCCCGCTTCGCACAAACGCCGGGCGAGCAGCATCTCCTTACCCAGCAGATTTGTCCAACGCGCTTGATCGACGAGCTTTTTCTTTCCCTTAAACAAAAAGTACTTACCCCCTTCATGGTAGTCGGCCATGTTGAAGAGATGACTCGTATCGTATCTCGCGATGGTTTTCGGATCCTCCTTGGAGAGGTCAAAGGCGTCGGACACGCCGCGAAGGAGCAAGTCGTAAGCCTGACGTTCCACCTGGCTCATGCCTTTCACTTCGCCGGTTCGATCCAGGTGGCGCTTCAATCCGTCCAGCTGTCCCATTAACTGAAACCGATCGACAAAGCGGTCGCGGGGTAACTTCAAATCAAAGTTTCCCAACTGCTCAGGACTGCCGTTCAGCACGAACCCCTTGTAGGGACTCCCGAGAGTTCCCGCCCCAGCCACTTGCTGCTCGATCCGTGGAAGTCCAAAGGTTGCCGTGGGTGAACCGAGCTTAAGACCCGGCTGCACGGCTTCTGGAACCAGGACGGTATTCATCGGCACGCCGGTCAAGGGATGAAAGGCGCCGGAGCCAAGTGCGCACATCGCACCCATCGCTGCGCCCGACGGATGTCTTCCGCTCAGGATGGGAATATGATTGTGACTTCCGTCATTGGTGGCGAAAGAACGCACTACGGCGAGCCGGTCGGCCCGCTGAGCCAACTGGGGTAATGTGCCGCCAAACCAGACACCCGGAAGTTTTGTCCGAACCTCCCCGGTGCAGCTGCGGTTGTCACTGGCCACGTCGAGTTTAGGATCGAAGGTCTCGATCTGGGGTGGCCCGCCCTGCAGGAACAGGAAGACGACGGATTTATTCTTGAACACGTTCTGGTCCATCGCGGCCTGCGACCGTGTCGCGAGCAAGGCCGGCATGGCCAGGCCTCCGAGGCTGCCGATCCGGATGAAATCACGGCGGGAGGTGCCTCGAGCAAATCGTTGGTCTGTAATGGTCAGCATGATCCGGTCTTTCAGCTTCTATACGTAGACACAGAGCGTGTCGTAATCCGCTGGAGATACGTGGTACTTGATTTATTTATCCTGTTAAAAAATTATTTGCAAGGGGTTGGAAAGCGCGAATCATCGTTCGAGATGGTCAGGTCGTGACGAGCAGGCTACGGATCTTTTACCGGGCTGCGGAATGTGTTCATTATGTTCACCAGAATAAGGTTCGACCGCTATAATTTACTGCGTATCCTCTGAAAAGTTGACTATTCGTTTCCAGAAGAACCCATCCCGGCCCTGAGCATGATACACTTTAAGTTCCTTCCCCTTCTTTTTTGCCTGGTCGTCCCGTTTCGCGGGTTCGTGGTCCAGGCTGCCGATCCGATCGTCCTCCGCGCGGATGCGGAGCGTATCGTCACGTTATTAGCGACCACCGCTCGCCTGACCGGCCCGTCGGTCCGCATGAATACGAACACCAAAGTTGCCGCGTGGTGGAA
>JBLIND010000536.1:0-3072 GCA_047639095.1 Candidatus Omnitrophota bacterium
TCCTCCTCCCCTCATCCCTCCTCCCCTCCGCCCTCCTTCCCTCACCCCTCCTCCGCTCACCCATGCGTACCGTATTCATGCTAATCACGTTTCTCTTCCTCGGCCTCTCCGACACCCATGCGGCGGAGCGCGAAATCACGGTGCGCCTCGCCGTTCCCGATGGCAACTGGCAGGTCAAGATCCAGGAGGTCTATGAAACCGACGAAGAGGTCTGGGTCATTGCCGCGCTTGAACGCCGGGAGGGCTTCGGCATCCAGGCCATCTCGAAGGCGGGCAACACGCTCAAACTGGAAGCCCCCGAACACCCGTTGAAGGTCTTCATCACCGGCAAGCGCTGGGGGTGGAACAATGCGGAGCCCTACACCTTCGTAAAAAATCCAGCCGAGCTGGTGAAAAAGCTGAAGGGAAAGAAACGCATCTACCCCATCGCAAAAAAATAGAGGAGCCGATCAGGCCCGGAGCCTGCTAGCCCGCCGAATGCGCAACGCTTGCTGAGCCATAGCCAAAAAAACGTTGCTGCATAATCATGTCTGCAATCGCCTCGGGCACCATTTCCTTCCATCGTTCATCCCCGACGGCAATATGCTTAAGGACGTCCCGGGAAAAAATATGTAGGATGTCTTCATTGTAGCGCTCGACCTTTCGGATGAGGCCATTTCCCACGAGGTAACGATAGAGGTCCATATGTGCAGGTGCGACTTGCAGGTTATCCAGGGTCCGCACCTCCCCGGTCTCTTCATCGCGATATGGATAGACGTAAAGGCGGAGGTTGTTTTTAAACAGACGACCAAAAGCTTCGAGCAGCCCCCCATCCAATTCCGTGTAGTAGCGCTCGTCAAAAAGGCTCTCGATGCTCATGCCACCCATCACGACCCCGATCGGCTCACTCGTATATTGTGCAAGGTAAGCCCCCAGGCGGTAGTATTCCGAATAATCGCTGATCATGACGGTTTTACCCGCCGCCTCCAGCACCTCTGCCCGGGCGAGAAAATCTTTTAAGTCGATAGAGCCCGAACTCATCAGGTTGCTCATGGTGATCTCCATGAGCTCGACGACCGGCCGGTCCGCCATCTCAGGCTCGGCCCGGAACTGCGCCGAGGTGCTTTCCATCATGTCCATATTGACCTTGGTCACCGGGCGGAAACTGCCCCGCTCGACCACGATCGCTTTTTTATGCAAGACTTCGGAAGGCTGAAGGACCTTTCCATCGGCGGCGAACATGGCGGCACCACTCAGGCCGAGTTGAACCAACTTCAAACTCATGATCCGATTGTCAACATGCCGAAACTCAATCCCCGAGAACTCGATCATGTCGATTTCGATGCGTTCCGTGTTCAGGTTATCCAGGAGTGATTCAATCAACCGTTCTGGTCGATGATGCAGGAAGCAGGCGCCGTATAAGAGATTCACGCCAACAATCCCCAGGGCCTCCTGCTGCAGGGCGTTCACGTGATCCAACATCCGCACATGAATGATGATCTGGCTGTCATCGTCCCCAGGATGCGACTGGAGTTTGACCCCCATCCAGCCATGGCACTCGTTCGTCCCTTTGAAATTCAACGCGGATACGGTATCGGCAAAAGCGAAGAAGGCGGTGTGATCCCCCCGGCTTTCCTGCAGGCGCTCGATATTTAATTTATGCTCATAGTCGAGCATGTCCTGGAGTCGTTGCCGACACACGTAGCGATCACATTTTCCGTAGATCGCATCGCTCACCTTCATGTCGTACGCGGAGATGCTTTTGGAGATGGTACCCGCAGCCGCTCCCACTTTAAAAAACCAACGCACGACTTCCTGACCCGCGCCAATTTCCGCAAAGGAGCCATAGCGGGTTTTATCCAGATTCACGGCCAGGGCCTTCTGGTGGGTTGTAAGGGTGGTGTTGGGGCTTAAGAGATTTAGTTCCGTGCTCATGCTATTCGATCAGTCTATAGTACAACAGTTAGCGGGGAACATGCCAGCGAACACCCATCACAGGGGAGGTGCGGCGTAAGCGGCACCCGGTTAATGACTTAGGTCGGCGATTCCCAAACACCGTCATCATACGCCATCCAAGTGTTAACTCAATAATGTGCGCGGCATTTTTAATAACGACATAATTGTGCTGCAAGAAGGCGCCGCCGGTTAGTCCCTACTGGTTGAGACGGATGGGGTCCCGGCAGAGGACTGCCAGGCTACGCTCAGGAGGAGTGGCTCAGTCCAGGGTGTGGACGAACAGGCCCGAACGCAGTTTGGGCTCAAACCACGTGCTCTTCGGCGGCATGATTTCTCCGGCATCGGCGACATCCATGACCTGATCGACGCCGACCGGGTACAGGGAAAACGCGACGGCCGCAGTGCCTGCATCAACGAGGTTTTTCATGACATCGGTGACGCCGAAACCGCCTTTAAAAATCATGCGCGGATCGGTGCGGACATCGTCTACGCCCAGGATCGGCTGGAGCAAGCGGTTCTGCAGAACGCTGACGTCGAGACGGGCAACCGGGTCGAGCGAGGCATCGGTCTCCCAGGTCAGTGCGTACCATTTTCCATCGAGGTACATGCAGAACTTCTCCCGACGATCCGGCAAGGGCTCGCTCGTTTCCTCCACGGTGAAGGCCTCCCCCACCCGGGCCAGCACCTCGGCGGCGCTCAAGTCGTTCAAGTTGGTCACGAGGCGGTTGTACGCCAGCACCTGGAGATCTTCGGCCGGGAACAGCACGGTGAGAAACCAGTTGTAGTTTTCATCACCGGTATGATTCGGATTCGCGGCGGCCATCTCCATCCCGACGCGTGAGGCACTGGCGGAACGATGGTGCCCATCGGCCACATAGGAAAAGGGAATCTGATCGAACGCGGCAACCAGGGCGTCAGTATCTTCAATCACCCAGGCGGTGTGGCGCACGTTATCTTCGGCGATAAAGTCGTAGTCCGGCGTACCGGTCTGAGCATCTGCCACCATGGCATTCACCGCTTCGACCCCGCGATACATCAGGAACACCGGTCCGGCGTTTGCGCGCAGCGTCTTTACGTGACGCGTGCGGTCGTCTTCCTTTTTCTTCAGGGTCTTTTCGTGCTTTTTGATCACCTCAT
>JBLIND010000537.1:0-3054 GCA_047639095.1 Candidatus Omnitrophota bacterium
TGGGACGGAGCGGTGCTCCGTGCTACGGCTTGGGACATGGGACGGAGCGGTGCTCCGTGGTACGGCGGGGGACCGGGCTTGGGACATGGGACGGAGCGGTGCTCCGTGCTACGGCGGGGGACAGGGCTTGGGACATGGAACGGAGCGGTGCTCCGTGCTACGGGACCGAGCGGTGCTCCATGCTACGGCTAGAGCGACAGCGTAATGGGGTAGACGAGATCGGTCTTGGGGCGGACCTGGCCGATGACGCGGGCATCTTTATAGCCGGCTTCGTGGAGGTCTTTGAGGCAGCGGGCGAAGGATTCGAGGGGGATTGATGCGAGCAGGCCACCGGAGGTTTGCGGGTCGAAGAGTAAGGGGTATTTTTCGTGGGCTTCGGCATCGGTGCGGTTGGAGATGAAACTGTCGGCTTCGAGATTCGAGGGATGCAGGGTACTGAGGATGCCCATCTCACAGGTTTCGATCGCACCGGGCAGCACGGGCATTTCGCGCAGCTCAAGCGTGATATTCACATCGGATTGTTTGACCATCTCCAGGAGGTGACCCATGAGACCGAAGCCAGTGACATCGGTGCAGCTCGAGGCTTTGTACGTATGCAGAATCTCGGCGGCCACGCGGTTGGAGGTCAGCATCATGTCCATCGCGGATTCGATCCAACGCCCCTTGGCTTTCAATTGCATGTCCGCAGCGAGCAGCGTGCCTGTGCCCAGGGGTTTGGTCAGCAGCAGGACCTGACCGGGCTGACAGCCGCCTTTATTAAAGACGTCTTCGCGGGAGGTGTATCCGGTAACCGACAGGCCAAAGATCAATTCAGGCCCTTCGTTGGTATGCCCGCCGACGAGTGCACAACCGGCTTCGTTCATCATCTCGGTCGCGCCAGTCAACACCTCGCGCAGCTCGTTTTCGATCTTGCTGTCGCTGCCATATGGAACCGTCACGATGGCCAGGGCGTGGTGCGCCTGGGCACCCATGGCGAACACATCACTCAGGCAATGATTCACCGCGATCTTCGTGAACAGGTACGAGTCGTTGATGAACGAGCGGAAAAAATCCACGGTCTCGATGGAGAGTTTTCCGGCGGGCAACTCGATGATCGCCGCGTCATCAGGCTGGTTAAACCCTTTGATAATCTCTTTGTGATCCACCGAGGTCACGCCTTTGAGCGCCCGATGCAAAATGGAGCTGCCGATCTTGGATCCACAACCTGCACAACGCATCACCATCTTGCCCCCCTGCCCTGCGGCCGGCTTTTCTACCGGAGGCGGCGGCATTTCGCTCATCTCGGGCAGCTCGTGATACTTGGCCATCCAGCGGCGATCGATCCAGTCTTTCAGGGACCACACCTTTGCGCCTTCGAAGGCGAAGGGGCCGCGCGAGCCGATGGCGTAGGCATCGCCGGTGCTGATCAAGCTGAGAAAGGCCTTCTGGGGCCGCCAAGCCTTCAAGCCCAGGCTGCGCGCACGCCGGCGGAGGTTCTCGGCGAGCACAGGTCCGGCCCGGACAGCGAACACACCAGACTTCGGGCGGGGATCGGTGGTAGAGGTGGCGTTATCCCCGGCCGCGAACACATCGGAATGCTTGAGTGTCTGGAGGTATTGATTGGTGAGCACGCATCCGCGTTCGTCGACGTCGAGACCGGTCTCGGACAACCAGTTCGCGGCCACGCCGTGGGTGACCCAGAACACGGCATCCGCTTTGATGATCCGACCGGACTCGCACATCATGTTTTTGGAACCGACGGAGGTCACCTTCTCGGAGGTTATCACGTCGACGCCCCGTTCCTGTAACACGCGGCGGAATTTGGCCTGCACGCGAACGTTGTGGGTGGGAAGAATCTCCGAAGACCCGCTGATCAGGCGAAAACTCAGGCGGCTGAAGTCCTGGCCTTTGGCTTCTGCTTCCTGCTTCAAGTGATGCTGAACGCTTAACAGCAATTCAACCCCACCTGCCCCGGCTCCAACGACCACAATATTGCGCGGAGTGGTCGGCGCGGACAGGATTTCGCTGCGCAGGGCATCCCAGCGCACGAGAAATCCATCGATGGGTTTAACCGGAATCGAGTGCTCCTCCACCCCGGGAATCTCGTGTCGATTGGGAGTGGAACCGCTGTTGATGGACAACACATCGTAGGCGACCGGCGGGCGATTTTTGCAGAGCACGTATTTCTGTTCGAAATCAAAGCCGATCACCGAATCATGATAGATGCGCGCCTGGGCAAAGTTGGCCAGGGGTCGCAGGTCGACATGGGCCTCGTCGTAGCTGTAGTGGCCCGCGATGAGCCCGGGAAGCATGCCCGAGTACGGCGTGTGGATGTCCCGGGTGATGAGAGTCAGGCGCACGCCCGGCTGAGGCTTCATGCCGAAAGCCTTGAGCACGGCGACGTGGCTGTGGCCGCCGCCAACGAGGACGATGTCTTTTTTTACCTGGGGGTTCATAGCTGCCAACTTGTAGCACGGAGCGGTGCTACATGGTACGCGAATTAGACCTTCGTTTTGGCCTTCGCCATCTTACACACAATTTTGAAATGCTTCTTGTCCACGGGCTGAATGGAGAGGCGTTGACCTTTTCGCACCACGAGCATTTCTTCCAGGTCGTCGCTGGCTTTCATGTCATCCAGCGAAACGATGCCGTCGAACTTTTCGATAAAGCCGACGTCGACGAGGATCCAGGTGGGATCGGCTTCGTTGGACTTGGGGGCGTAGTATTTGCTCTTCGGATCGAACGCGAGGGCGTCGGGATACGGCTCGGAAGCGATCTGGGCGAGGCCGACGACGCCCGGCGGCTTGGCGTTGGAGTGATAAAAGAGCACGAGATCGCCGACCTGCATGGTGTCCCGCATAAAATTGCGGGCCTGGTAGTTACGGATGCCATCCCAGGGTTCCTGCTTGTCGCGTTTGAGGTCATCGATGGAATACGCATCGGGTTCGGACTTCATTAACCAGTATTGTTTTGCCATAAAATGCTCGGATTGGGTGAGAGGCTACCTCACACAGGTTTTCCAATCAACGGAAGCTTTTTTTAAAACCGTTCCTATGATCGGAACGGGATCACCCG
>JBLIND010000538.1:0-3009 GCA_047639095.1 Candidatus Omnitrophota bacterium
GTTACTTCGCTATCATGCCCTCACCCATTGATTTTTAAAAGCCAAATCCCTATGCTGGGACTCCATGCGTCCGCTCCTCATCCTTCTCATCAGCTGCTTCACCCTGTGCTGCAGCGGGCTCCAGGCCACGGTGGTGATCAATGAAATCCTCGCGGAAAACGATCGCCTCTTCCTTGATGCCGACCAGGATTCGCCGGACTGGATCGAGCTCTACAACTCGGGTCCGGGAGCGGTTGATCTTTCGGGATACTCCCTTTCCGATGGCACCCGGTGGATTTTTCCGACGAACACCCTGCTCCAGGCAGATCGCTACCTGCTGATCTACGCATCCGGCAAGGACCGCCGTAATCCCGCGGGTGAGTTGCACACCAACTTCGCGCTCGATAAGCGGGGCGAATCCGTGATCCTCAGGGCGCCGGATGGGACCACCGTCATCAGTGCCTTCGACCCCTTCCCCACGCAGCGCCGAAACGTCTCCTACGGGCTGCTCCCCGGCACCGGCACGCCGGGCTTCTTCGAAACCCCCACCCCGGGCACGGCCAACGGACCCGGCGTCATCGACTTTGTTGCCGACACACAATTCTCGACCACGCGCGGATATCACACCAATGGCTTCTTCCTGAGCATCACGTCGCGCACGCCCAATGTGACCGTTCGCTATACGACCGATGGCAGCACGCCCGGCGTGAACAGCGGCAACTTCTACACCAGCCCCATCCTCGTGAACCAGACCACCACGGTTCGGGCCATAGCCTGCCGCACGGGGTGGAAATCCACCGACGTGGACGCTCAAAGCTACCTGTTCCCCTCGGACGTCATCAACCAGCCCTTGATGGACCAGGCGATCACAACCGACTCCCGCTACATCAACCAGATGGATGACGCGCTCGGCGCGCTGCCGGTCGTCTCCCTGCAATTCCAGGATACCGACCTCTTCGGGGCGACCGGCATCTATGACAACCCCCTGGAGACCGGCGACCTTTCCGAACGCCCGCTGCATATGGAATACTTCAACCCCGATGATCCGGCGGACACTTTTCATATCCAGGCCGGGGTTCGCATCCACGGAGGCAACGCGCGCATCCATCCCAAAAAATCACTGCGGCTCTATTTCAGATCCACCTACGGTAACGCACGACTCGACCACGACCTCTTTCCGGACTCCGATGTCAAAAGCTTCAAACGCCTGCTGCTTCGCGCGGGCGGCCACGACGCCTGGACCTACCGTGTCAACTGGACCCAGGCGTCTTACATCCGCAACGAATTCCTGCATCGCCTGCAGCTCGCGATGGGACAGCCTTCACCCAACGGAAAGCTCGTCCACCTGTACCTCAACCGTAGCTACTGGGGCCTCTACGACCTGCAGGAACTGCCCCACGCGGATTACCATGCCGATCACTTTGGCGGTGAGGCCCTCGACTGGGATGTCATCAAACACGGAGGCGATCCGGAGGACGGCACCCTGGATGCATGGAACACCTTGATGGATTTAACCGATGCCCCCGTGGTCAGTGACCAGGCCTACGATGCCGTCCAAGCGTACATCAACCTCGACAATTTTATCGACGCAATGATTCATCGTATCTGGAGCGGAGACGACGACTGGCTCGGCCCGGCCACCCTGTCCAACTTCCCGATCAACGTGTTGCGCAACAAAAACTGGTATGTGTCCCGGAAGTCGCGCAACGGCACCCAGCCCTTCCGCTTTTTCAACTGGGATGCCGAGCTTTCCATGGGCATGCCCTTTGCCGTCGGCCAACCGACTTACCAAGATGATTTCACCCAGGTAAACGACGCCAACAGCCCGGGGCAAATCTACAACGCCCTTCGTAATCACGAAGCCTTTCGTATTCGTTTTGGCGATCGGCTGCACAAACATTTCCTTAACGGCGGCGTCGTAACCCCGACCCGGCTCAAGCCCATTTGGAATGATCTGGTCAATCAAGCCGAGCTGCCCATGATCACCGAGTCGGCACGTTGGGGGCGGCAATCCCAGAATGGCACCCGCAGCACGCCCTACACCATGGACGATCAATGGCGCCCCGCGGTCGACTGGGTGAACGGCACCTTTCTGGAGCTACGGACCGGTGTCGTGCTGAACCAGTTTCGCAGCATCGGCTTATACCCCAGCGTAGACGCGCCAGGCTTTAGCCCCAAAAGCGGTCGTTTTGCGGGCCCGTTCACCCTGAACATGACCTCGCCACCCCAGGCCGGTACGGTGTATTACACCCGCAACGGTGAAGATCCGCGCAAGCCCGCGGGCGAGGCCACCACCCGCCTGATCGATGAATTCACGATGGTTCAAGCCCTGATGCCCCATCCGCAAAACGGCGGGGCCAGCCTCGGCACCAGCTGGCGTCTCGTCGCGGACCCCACCAACATCGCCAACTGGAAAACCGGGGCCAACGGGGTCGGTTTCGAAACCCTGCCCGGCGCTTTCGCTTCGTTTATTCAGACGCCCATGCCAGAAATGCATGGGGTAAACGCAACCTGTTACGTGCGCATACATTTCGTGGTTCCCGACCAGGCGACCCTCAATGAAATTGAAACGCTTCACTTGCACGTCCGCTATGACGACGGCTACGTGGCCTTCCTGAACAACACACGCATCGCGGCCGCAAATGAGCCCTCGACCCAGAACTGGGTCTCCACCGCCACGGCTGAGCATCAGAATCATCTCGCCGTGGACTACGTGATCGAAGATGTTACCCCCCACCTCAACACGCTGGTCGTGGGCGCCAACATCCTCGCAATCCAGGCCCTCAACCAGAACATCAACAGCACCGACATGCTCATCATGGCCCAACTGATCGGGACGCCACCGGGCGGCAGCACGGACGTGAGTCCCAACGCATTCGCTTACACCAACGGGTTGAACATCAGCGCCAGCGAAACCATCCACGCCCGCTTTCGCGCGGACAATGGCACTTGGTCGGCCTTGAGCGAAGGCACCTATGTCATCGGCGTGCCCGCCACCTCCAATCGCATCACCGTCTCGGAAATCATGTA